>DASSPO010000375.1:0-6908 GCA_035699585.1 Bauldia sp. | reverse complement strand
ACGTATTCGCCGAGCTGACCGGGGCGGGCGGAGTCGCCGTCAATGCGTGGATGGTGCTCCTTCACAATACGCGCCTTGGGGAAGCATACCCCGATGCCACGGTCGAGAACGCTTTCGGCGACCGCTATGTCTATTCCCTCTGTCCGTCCAACCCGGCGGCGCGGGAACTGGCGGTGGCGCTCTGCAGCGACGTGAGCGAGCGTTACCCGATCATGGGACTCTCGATCGAGACACCGGGGTTCCTGCCTTTCGTTCACGGCTTTCACCATGAGTTCAACCTCGTGAAGCCAAACCGCTGGCTGGACAATCAGCTCGGCCTCTGCTTCTGCGAACACTGCCGCGCCGGGGCCAAGAAGGCCGGCATCGACGCCGAGCGGCTCCGGGCACAGGTCCGCGCCGACATCGAGTCGTATCTGGCTGCCGATATCGATCTCCCGGACGACATGGCGGAGGCGTTCTGGCTTGGCGACACACGGAGCGACGCCGAGCTCGGCGCTTTTCTCGCCTGGCGTTGCACCGTTGTGACGTCCCTCGTCGAGGAGATCAGGGCCGCCGTTCGGAAGGATGCCGCGGTGGCGATCATCCCCTCGGTGGCGAGGCCCACCGGCGGCGCCTGGTACGAGGGCAGCGATCTCAAGGCGCTGGCCGGCGCCGCCGGTATCGTCGAGGCCTGCTTCTACGAGCCGAGCGCGGCGCGCGTCCTTGCCGACGCCTGGGACGTCAAACGACGGGTCGGAGACGCCGGTGCGATCCGCGGCATAATGCGCGCCGCGCATCCCGACCTGAACAGCGCCGGCGAGCTGGCTGCGGCGGTCATCGGCCTGCACCGGGCCGGCATCGACGACATCGCGTTCTACAACTTCGGCTTCTACCGTCCGCGGAGCTTCGAGTGGATCCGCGCGGCGCTCGCGGGGAACTGAGGGAAAATGGACTTCACGGGCAGGGTCGTTGCGATCACCGGCGCGGCAGGCGGAATCGGGCAGGCGATGACGCATCACTTCGCCTCGATGGGAGCGAAGATCGCCGCCATCGACAGGAGCGAGAAGGTTCTCGACCTCGCCCGCGATCTCGCCGGGCAGGGCGTCACGATCGAGCCGGCGGTCGCCGACATCGGCGACGAGGCGGCCGTGGGGATGGCCTTCGCGACACTCACCAAGGCGCTAGGGCCGGTCGAGATACTCATCAACAACGCCGGGGTCTCGCGCGCCTCAAACCTCAAGAAGACCACCTCGACGATCTGGCGCGAGGACATCAACTCGAACCTCAACGGCACCTACTACTGCTCGGTCGCGGTGCTCCCCGCCATGCAAGCCAAGGGCGGCGGGGCGATCGTCAATATCGGCTCGGTCAACGGGCTTTCGACATTCGGCGATCCCGCCTACAGCGCGGCAAAGGCCGGCATGGTCAGCCTCACCCAGGCAATGGCCATGGAGTACGGCCGGTATGGCATCCGGGTGAACATCGTCTGCCCCGGCACGGTGCGGACGCCGATCTGGCAACACCGGGTCGATCGCCAGCCGGAGATCCTGGCCAACCTTGCCAAGTGGTATCCGCTCGGGCGCGTCGCCGAGCCGATCGACATCGCCAAGGCCGCGGCATTCCTTGCCTCGGACGATGCGGCGGCGATCACCGGCGCCGTGCTTCCGGTCGATTGCGGGCTGACCGCCGGGAACATCGTCATGACGCGCGAGCTGACGCTCGAGGAGTTTTGAGGCCGCGCGGGCGGGGAGGATCGGGAGGACAAACGTGGACAGGTTGCGCATCGGCGTCATCGGGCTGGGCTGGTTCGGCGAGATCCACTGCGACGCGATCATCGGCATCCCAAACCTCGAGCTCGCGGCGCTCTGCACGCGGACCGAAAGCCGGCTTGCCGAGCTGGCCGGGAAGTTCGGCGTCAAGAAGACCTTCACCGACTATCGCAAGCTCCTCGCCGATCCCGACATCGACGCGGTGTCGATCGTCACGATGTGGGACCAGCACACCGAGCCAACGGTCGCGGCGCTCGAGGCCAACAAGCATGTCTTCCTCGAAAAGCCGATGGCCAGCACGGTCGCGGACTGCAAGACGATCATCGCTGCCGCGGCGAGGTCGAAAGGCATTCTGCAGATCGGTCATATCTGCCGTTTCAACCCGCGCTACCGGGCCGCCAAGGAGGCGATCGCGGCGGGCAAGATCGGCAAGATCGTGTCGATGGCCTCACGGCGGAACATCCCGGCGGCGTGGACGCCGACCATCCTCAACAAGATCGGGCCCATCGTCGGCGACGCCATCCACGACACCGACCTGATGCTCTGGTTCAGCGAGGACCGCGTCGTCTCGGCCTACGCGCAGACCGTCGACGTCCGCGGCCTCAAGCATCCCGACATCGGACAGACCATGTACCGCTTCGCCGGCGGCGCGACGGCGACGCTGGAGACGGTATGGTGCATGCCGGAGAAGACTCCCTTCGACATCGACGAGCGCATGAACATCGTCGGCACGACGGGCTTCATCCAGATCCAGGACACCTTTCCCAATCTCGGCATCGCCTCGGGCGACAAGTTCCATAGTCCCGACACGACCTACTGGCCGATGTACGAGGGCGTCCGCGGCGGGGCGCTCCGCGAGGAGCTGTCCTATTTCGCCAACTGCGCGCTCAAAGGCGTGAAGCCGAAGATCGGCACGCCGGAGGACGCGATGGCGGCGCTCGAGGCGACGCTCGCGGCGGAAGAATCGGCGCGGACGGGGCAGGTGGTGCGGATCGGGTAGCTCGGGCGGCGCCAAGGGAGGACACAGATGGCCAACAAGCGAGTTCTCGTGGTCGGGCTGGGCAACATGGGCATGTCCCACGCGCTCGCCTATACGCGCATCCCGGGCATCGAGGTGGCCGGGGTCTGCACCCGCCACATCGACCAGGTCAAGCTTCCGGAAGCACTGCAGACGGCGAAGAAATTCAAAGACTTCGATACAGCGCTTAAGGAATTGAATCCGGACATCGTCTCGATCAACACGCTGCCCGACACGCACGCTGAATACGCCATAAAGGCTATGGAGGCGGGCGCCCACGTCTTCGTCGAGAAGCCGCTCGCCGAGTCCGTAGAGAGCGCTCAGAAGGTCGTCGATACGGCGCGCCGCACCGGCAAGAAGCTGGTCGTCGGCTACATCCTCCGGCAGCACCCCTCCTGGAACAAGTTCATCGAGATCGCCCGGCAGCTCGGCACGCCGCTCGTCTTCCGCATGAACCTCAACCAGCAGTCCAACGGCGAGACCTGGGCCTGGCACAAGCGGCTCATGGATTCATTCCCGCCGATCGTCGATTGCGGCGTCCACTATGTCGACGTGATGTGCCAGATGACCAAGGCGAAGCCGGTGCGCGTCCAGGCGATGGGAACGCGGCTCACCGACGAGGTCAAGGAGTACAATTACGGCGTCCTCCAGGTCGCCTTCGACGACGGCTCGGTCGGCTGGTACGAGGCGGGGTGGGGCCCGATGATGAGCGAGACGGCGTTCTTCGTGAAGGACGTGATCGGGCCGAAGGGCTCGGTGTCGATCGTGATGGCGGAGAACGCCGGCGGCGTGAAGTCCGACGACATCAACGCCCACGTCAAGACCAACCAGATCCTGTGGCATCATGCCGACATGTCGAAGCCGGACGAACGGATCGACATGACCGACGAGCCGGGTCACGACGAGCTCTGCGAGCGCGAGCAGCGCTACCTGATCGAGGCGATCGACCGGGACATCGACCTTTCCGACCACATGGACGACGCGGTGAAGAGCCTCCGCATCGTGATCGCCGCCGACCGGTCGGTGAAGACGGGCGAGGTGGTGCGGCTCTGAGGACCGTCGCCCGGAGCCGGCGAAGCCGCGCGTTGCCCGCGCGGGCCGCAGCGGGATGCAGGAAGCGGGATTGCGTTAAGGATCGGGGCCGAGTGTGGCAATCGCCACAGAGGCCTCGTCCGTCCGTGCTATGATCGCAGCCGTCCATCGCCTGCCCAACGTTTCCTATTCCTGTTCCACGACAAGCCGGACGGAGACCCGCCATGGCCGATATGATCGTCAACGTCGAGTCGCTCAATTTCCGCTCAGCGCCGGAGAATGCTCCCGATACTCTCAAAGGACAGGTCTTCCTCGGCCAGCGGCTGACGCATGTCGAGGACGCGGGCGTCGAGGGCTGGGTCTCCTGCCGGGCGACCATCGAGGACGCCGAGGACGCGGGTTTCGTCAAGGCGGAGTTCCTGCGCAAGCCGATCAGCAAGCCGCGGGAGGCGCTGGTCGCAAGCGTTCACCGCGAATGGATGCGGTTCCGCCGCGGCACCGGGCTCGAACATGTGCCGCCCTTCTCCGGGTTCGTCGGCGAGATGTGGCAGAACATCGGCATCGACCTCGACGGAACCGACCGCGACCAGCCATGGTCGGCGGCGGCGATCTCCTTCATGGTCAAGAACGCCGGAAACAAGTACCGGAAGTTCAAGTTCGCCTCGAGCCACTCGAAGTACATCCACCACGCGATCAAGGCCCGGGAGGCCGACGATCGCAGCGTGCCGTTCTGGGGATTCCGGCTGAGCGAGCGCAAGCCGCGCGTCGGCGACCTTGTCTGCAAGGACAATCCCGACTTCGCGCCTTCGGTGAACTTCGACGTGGCCCGGGAACTCGACGCGTACCGGAGCCACTGCGACATCATCATGAAAGTCGACTCCGAGCGGCAGAGGGTGCTGACGATCGGCGGCAACGTCAGCCACTCGGTTGGCATCACGTTCTATGACCTCGCGCCCGGCGACCTGCTCGCCCCAACGAACCACGTCTTCGCGCTCCTCGCCAACATCACCGATGAGGAATGAGCGGCCGCGCGTCAGAATGAGGCTGGCGGCGGCGATCGCCGCCGGTACCGTGCTTGCCGCGCCGGCGGTGAAACTCGATGCCGCAGATCTCAAGGAAGCAGCACGGCCGGGGGGCTGCGCAACCGAGGCGGAGCTGTTGGTCTCGCGGACCGAGGTCCGCGCCGCCCCGCAGCCAGGTGCCGCGGTGGTGACGGTGCTTGAGCCCGGCACTTCGGTCTATCGCTGCGAGAAACGCGGTGCTTTTCTCGGGGTCATGTTTCCGGAGGCCGGCGGGGCCGCCGACTGCAGCCTGCGCCCGCCTGGTCGCGAATGTCCGGCCGGATGGACCGGCGATGACCTTGAGACGGAGATCACGGGCTGAGCCCATCTCAGCCGTCCGGACAGAAGGCCTCCGCCAATGGAGCTGGTGATCGACCCGCCCCATTATCCAGGAGACAACCCTTCGGGCCCGGGTTGTCACCTATGTCTTAGGTACGCTCCGTCACCCATGTCTCAGGGCCGGACACTTAAGCGGTGGCGGAGAGGATGGGATTCGAACCCACGATACAGCTTTTGACCGTATACTCGCTTAGCAGGCGAGCGCCTTCGACCACTCGGCCACCTCTCCGCAGGCGCCCTCCGGGATAGACATAGTGAGCCGGCCGATCAAGCGCGAGTATTCCTGGCCGGCCGGTCAATCGAGGCCGAATCCGACTGGGAGGGCAGGTAGCGGAAACGCTTCATCAGGGGGCGATGCGCCGCGACGATGCGAGCGACCTGATCCTCGCTGAGGGTTTCCCGCCACTGGCCGGCACGCCCCGACCGAAAGAAACTCTCGCCGCCGGACTGTGGCTTCTCCTTGAATCCCGACGCCGATTCCTGGGCGCGCAGGCGCTCGAAGCTGCTCAGCTCCATCGCCCGGAGAATTTGCTGCCGGGTCGCCTTGATCTGAAGGTGGCGCGCGATTCGTGAGAACACCTGGTACGGCTCCGCGAGCATGTCCTCGTAGCGGACGACAAGGACCGCGGGGTGGGGAGGATCGACCCAGCTCGCCACGTTCTCGCTCCATGAGCCCATGATCTCGCGCACCCGTTCATGTCCGTCGAAGCGGCTTCGAACGAAGCCGAATCCGCTGGTCGCCATCCATTCGATCGCCTTGTCGATCGGCGCGCCGGCAAACCGGGCATAGGATATCGCCACGTCGAGGGGATTTCGGACGATATAGACCGCCCCGAGGCTCACGCTCATGTTGATCAAGGGCGCCCCGTGATCCTTGGCGTTGGCAAGATGGGTCTTGAGATATATCGGACGGCCCGCGGACTCGACCAGCGCGGCTTGCACCCAGGGGCGCACCGCGGCGATCTCGGCGGGGGTCGCGAGCGACGCCGGTTTTCCCAGAAACCGCGGGTAAAGGGCCGCCGCGTTCTCGACGCCACCGGCCACATCAATCTGATTGATGTCGAGATTATCGACGTCCGGATCCTCCTGGACGCGAAGAAGGCTGCTGATGAAGGCGCGGGTCCAGGTGTTGCCTGACCTTGGGTAGGAGGCAATCCAGATTATGCCCTTCGGGTTGGCCTTACCGAGCAGGATCATTGTTGGCGGAAGCCTGATTCGTTCGGAGTTACGGAACCGTGCTGCCCTGGCGGCGCCTCTGTTCGGCTACGTCGGGGTTCCCGGCGCCGGCGGATGGGGTGGCATGGGGCCCGCGGCGCGTCAACGTGGAAGGATGGCCGTCGACGCGGCCTGTGCCGGACCGCGGCAGAGGGCAGGCGGCAAGCAGCGCGATGTGACCGGTCGCGATCAAACGGCCGCTCAAGAAGCCCCACGGCGGGCTTGAAAAGCACGGAAATCCGGGCTTTCCTGGCATTGTGTCCCGCCGGCGCCCGGATAGTGCAAATCTGCAACATGGCGCGAGAAATCGTGCCAAGTGCCCCGGAAACCGCCATTCTAGCGTTGCGTGCTCACCCCGCTTGGGTATGTTGCGACTCGTGAGCCGCGGGGTTGTTGCGGTTCATGCTGTTCTGGCGGTCGCCTTGGGGCAAGGTCGTTCAGAACAAGTCGCGGGGACTGGGACAGACTTCGCAAGGGCTCGTCAAATCCGAACCG
>DASSPO010000374.1:0-12114 GCA_035699585.1 Bauldia sp. | reverse complement strand
CGGCTTCGCGCGCTTCGATGGCCGCCCGGTCGGCATCGTCGCGAACCAGCCCAACCACCTCGCCGGCTGCCTCGACATCGACGCGTCGACAAAGGCCGCGCGGTTCGTCCGCTTCTGCGATTGTTTCAACATCCCCATCGTGACCTTCGTCGATGTGCCGGGGTTCCTGCCCGGCACCGCCCAGGAGTATGGCGGCCTGATCAAGCACGGCGCCAAACTGCTTTTCGCCTATGCCGAGGCAACGGTCCCGAAGATCACCGTGATCACCCGCAAGGCCTATGGCGGCGCCTACGACGTGATGGCCTCCAAGCACCTCCGTGGCGATGTGAACTACGCCTGGCCCACGGCCCAGATCGCGGTGATGGGCGCCAAAGGCGCGGTCGAGATCATCTACCGCAAGGAGGCCGGAGATCCCGACAAGATCGCGGCGCGGACGAAGGAGTATGAAGCGCGCTTCATGTCGCCGTTCGTGGCCGCCGAACGCGGCTATATCGACGAGGTGATCATGCCGCATGCCACCCGCCGCCGCGTAGCGCGTGCATTGCGGCTACTTCGTCGAAAGGATCTCTCCAACCCCTGGAAAAAGCACGACAATATCCCGTTGTGAATGTCCCAAGGAGAACCTGCGGCACCCGGTCGTGCTACAATCGGGACGCGCTAACCCTTGCCGCTCCGCTTGGCGCCGGCAGCGACCGCAAGCGCCATCGCGAGCGACAAGGTTGCCGAAAGGGAACGAAAGCCCGCGTAGTCCGCCTCGACGATCTCGAGCTGGATCTCCGCAGTCGGAGAGAGCGGCGAAAGCGGGCTGTCCGTGATGGCAATGACCGGTACCTTGCGACCCGCGGCTTGCGCGGCGAGTTCGACGGTCGCCGGCGTATAGGGAGCAAAGCTCACCGCCACTAGCGCATCGCGCTTTCCCGCACCGGCGAGCTGCTCCGGTCCCAACGCCGCCACCTGATCGACAAGCACGGCACGGAGCCCGAGCTTGGCGAGCGCATAGGCGAGATACGCGGTGACGGGGAAGGCGCGGCGAAGGCCAAGAAGGTAGATCGTGTCGGCCTTGGCGAGCAGGCTTGCCGCATGATCAACGTCCTGCGGTGCAACACTGGAGCGAAGCCGTTCAATCGAGGCAATCGCGCTTTCAGCAAATCCCTCGAGCAGGTCGGCGGTTGCTCCACCACGCTCCGGCGCCACGGGGCCGATCCGGGCCAGCCGCTCGCGGTAGTCCGGCCAGCGCGCCTTGAGCTGGGCACGGAAAACTTCCTGAAGGTCTGTGAATCCCGCATAGCCGATGGTCTGGGCAAAGCGGATCAGGGTTGACGGTTGAACCCGTGCCTGGGACGCGACGCTTGCCACGGTGCCGAAGGCGATCTCGTCGGGATTCTCGAGAGCAAAGGCGGCGACCTGGACGAGGCGACGCGGGAGCTCTTCCCGACGAGCGATCAGGAGATCCTTGAGGCCGTCATAGTCGCGGGGAGGCCCCGCAGAACCGGCAACCACGCCATCACCTTCTGAACGAAGTCTCCCGATGTGGAAACGGGCGGGAATTGCCCGCCCGTCTCCGACGTTCAATCAGGAACCGCTACCCGCCGACGCAGGTGTCAACGTTGTCCGGCGTGCAGACGTCAAGGCCGGTGTAGGTCGGGTCGGCCGGGGCCGGCTTACCCTCCTTCATGTCCTTGATGGCGTAGATGACCTTGTAGCCCATCTCGAACGGACGCTGACCGACCTGACCGGCCGAGAGCCCTTCCTTCATCAGATCAAGCTGAACAGGCAAGGTGTCGGCGACGACCAGAGCGAGCTCGCCGCTGGCGATCTTGTCCTTGTACTGGCTGACGGCGTTCCGGTAGGCATCGGGGACAAACTGCGGGAAGCCGCCGGTGGGGATGAAGGCGTCGAGGTCAGGATACTTGCCGAGGATGTCTTCGAGCTGCTGTACCGACAGCGGGAAGTCGTCATTGGTGTAGAGCGGGCAGCCGTCCACCTCGGTCCAGCCGTTCTGACCGGTGAGACGCTCTCCCGGGGGCTCGCCACGCGGCACACCGGCAAGCGTGTCGCGAATGCCCTGCATGCGCTCGTTATGGTTCGCCGCCGCCGCACCGCCCGACTGGATGCAGATCGTGCCGCCGTTCGGCTTGATCTTCTGGGCGAGCTTAGCGAGCTCGACGCCGATGTCGTAATTGTGCGTGCCGATATAGGCGGCGCGCAGATCCTTATGCTCCGGCAGCAGGTCGGTATCCCAAGTGAGAACCGGGATGCCAGCCTCCTTGGCGGCGGGAAGAACGCTCGCCATTGCCGCGGCGTTCGACGCAGCTACAGCAATGCCGTCCACGCCCTTGGCGATCAGGTCGGCGACGATCTGTACCTGTTCATCACCGCCGCCGTGCTCGGGCGGACCGGTGAAGAAGCACTCGACCTTGTCGGCGCCGATCTCCTCAACCGCCTTCTCGCAGCCGAGCTTGGCTTGGTCGAAGAACGGGTTGTTGAGGTTCTTCGGGACCACGGCGATCACCAGCTTTTCCTGGGCGCTGGCCTGCCCGCCAAAGAACACGCCCCCCGCCACGGCTACGGCGACGATCGCTGCACTTGCCAATAATTTCTTCATTCTCTTCCCTCCCAACTACAGAAAAGCGTACCGCTCCTTGGCCGAGCCTAGGCACGCCTGCGCCCGCGGATCTTCTCAAGAAGCACCGCGAGAACGATGAAGACGCCGACGAAGGCGCCCTGCCAATTCGAATCGATACCCTGCATGAGCAGGCTGTTGCGGATCACCTCGAGCAGTGCCGCGCCGATGACCGCCCCGATAGGCCCGCCTTCGCCACCCATCAGGTTGGCGCCGCCGATCACCGTCGAGGCGATGACGCGAAGCTCATAGCTCGTGCCCAAAGCATTGATGGCAGAACCCTGCCAGCCGACGATCAGGATTGCGGCCACCGCCGCAGTGAACGACGACACGATGTAAGCCTGCATCTTCACACGGTCGACGGGCACGCCGGTCAGGCGTGCCGCGTGCTCGTTGCCGCCCACCGAATAAAGGTGGCGGCCCCAAGTCGTGAACTTGAGGATGATGCTGAAGACGAGGGTCAGAATAAGGAGCGCCCAGACCGGATTGGACAGGCCAAGGAAGCTGCCCCCGCCCAGCGCCTTGAACGTCGCGCCGTAGGGCCCGAAGTCATAGATCATCTTGTTCTCCGACAGCACGATCGCTACCGAGCGCGCGAAGGAGAGCATGCCGAGGGTGACGACGAAGGAGGAGAGACCGGCGTAGGCCACGAGCAGCCCATTGACGAGCCCGGCGGCCATACCCGCGGCAAGCCCGCCAAGGAGCGCAACCCACCAGTCGTTGCCGCCCTGCAGAAGGAGACCGCAAACGACACCGACCAGGCCCATGATCGATCCGACCGACAGGTCGATGCCGCCGGTGATGATCACGCAGACCATGCCAATCGACATGATCCCGATGAAGGCGAAGTTGCGGGTGATGTTGTAGACGTTTGCGCTGCTCGCGAAGGCCTCCGGCTGAAGCCAGCTCATCAGGGCGATGATTGCGATGAGTGCGATGGCCACCCAAAACGGTTGGCTCGAGATGAGTTTCTCAAGAGCCGTCTGTTCCTTGGTCGACGTCACGTCCTGGATGCGGACGTCAGCGATCTCGGGCCGCTCGTCGGCGGTGCCGGTTGCCACGTCAGGCATGCTGAATCGCTCCCGTAATCAGGCCAGTTACCTCCTCGGGGCTCGACTTCGAAATCGGCTTCTCCGCCACCTTCCGCCCGCGGCGAAGCACGGCCACGCGATCGGCCACCGCAAAGACGTCCGGCATGCGGTGACTGATCAGAACGATGGCGATGCCCTGATCGCGAAGGCGCCGGATGAGGTCGAGCACCTCCGCCACCTGACGGACCGAAATCGCGGCCGTCGGCTCGTCCATCAACACGATCTTCGCCTGTGAGAGGCGCGTCCTGGCGATGGCGACGGCCTGGCGCTGTCCACCCGACATGCGACGAACCAGGTCCCGCGGCCTGGTCTCAGATTTCAGCTCCGCGAACAAGTCGGCGGCCCGCTCGTTCATTTCCCTCGAAACAAGGAACTTGAAGGGACCGAAGCGGCGGGCAATTTCGCGGCTGAGAAAGATGTTGGACGCGGCGGTCAGGTTGTCGCAGAGGGCGAGGTCCTGATAGACGATCTCAATGCCCGCTTGCCGCGCCTCCACCGGCTTGTGGAAGTGCATGGACTTGCCGTCGAGGACAATCTCGCCCGATGTGGGCGGGAAGTTGCCGGCGATGATCTTGACCAGCGTGGACTTGCCGGCGCCGTTGTCGCCCATGAGCCCGAGCACCTCGCCCGGCTCAAGCTCAAGGTCCACATCGGTCAGCGCCTTGATCGCCCCAAAACTCTTGGAGATCTTGCGCAGGGATAGAACCGGCACCTGGACGCGTTCCCTCGAAACTTTTCTGTCGGGCCGTCGTTCGTCGCGACCCGGCTGCACAGTAGAATGACCGTTCCGTCTTGTCTAGATAACGAACTGCCTATTCCGTCGGCGCTGGAGCCGGAATGACTGGAACAAGGCGAGCGGCATCGCCTATGCTTTGCGCAAATTTGCTTGCCGGGGGAGGCCGCTCTTGCCTGATTTTCCGATCATCGACACGCACGTTCATCTCTTCGACCCATCCGGTCTGCCATATGCATGGCTCTCCGGCGCGCCCCCCATCAACAAGCCACACCTGCCTGCGGATTTCGACCGACTGACCGCTCCGGTCACGATCGAGGGAATGGTTTTCGTGGAGGTCGACGTCGACGACCCGCGTTACCTCGATGAAGCGGAGTGGGTGGAGAAACTGGCGCGGTCCGATCAGCGCATCCGGGGCATGGTGGCAGGAATGCCGCTCGAGAGGGGCGTGGCCATCGAAAGTGACATCGCGAAGTACGCCAAGCTTCCGCATGCGCGGGGCGTCCGGCGGCTGATTCAGAAGCACGCCGGCGAGCCGGGTTGGTGCCTTCGCCCCGATTTCGTCGCGGCGGTCAAGCTTCTCCCCAGGTACAACCTGACCTTCGACCTTTGCATCTTTCACCCGCAGTTGGCGGATACGATCGAACTCGTGCGGCGATGCCCGGAGGTGGGCTTCATTCTCGACCACATCGGCAAGCCGGGCATCAAGGACGGCATTACCCAGCCCTGGAGAAGCGAGATGCGCGAGCTTGCCGAGCTTCCGAACGTCATCTGCAAGATCTCCGGTGTCGTCACCGAGGCTGACCACAAGAGTTGGACCTACGATCAGGTGGCACCGTACATCGCTCATGCGATCGAAACGTTCGGGTTCGATCGGGTCGCCTTCGGTGGGGACTGGCCGGTATCGGAGCTTGCGGTTCGCTACGCCGATTGGGTTGGAATTGTCGACCGGGTCATCGCCGGCGCCAGCGATGCCGAGAAGCGAAAACTCTACCGCGACAATGCGATCCGCTTCTATCGGCTGTGAGGCATCAAACAAGTGTATCGAGCCCGCGCCAGACGACGTAGGCACCAACCAAGACGACGATCGCCGCGAAAGCATAGGAGAGCGCCGGCCGACGCTCGGCGAGACCCCGCGAGATACGCACTCCCATCAGACCGCCGGCAAACCCACCGACAAAGAGAAATGCGGCAACCTGCCAGTCGACGAGGCCGGACAGCGCGTAGTTTCCAGCCGTGGTGAGCCCGAAGGCCGTTACCGAAAGGAGTGACGATCCCACGGCATTGAGAAGCGGCATGCCGGTCGAGAAGACGAGACCGGGCACGATGAGGAAGCCCCCGCCGATGCCGAAGAACCCGGCGAAAAAACCGACGATCAGCGCCGTCGGGGCAATGCGCGGCAGAAGACGACGGGCGGACTTCATGTCGAGGTGCACAGTCGGGTCGCCGATTTCCGCCGGTCTGCGGGCGATCGACGTGCCGATTGCAATCATCGCCAGGCCGAAGAGCGCGAGCAGTTGTTGGCCGTCGACCAGCTTTCCGACGGTCGAGCCGGCCGCTGCGCCGAGAACGCCAAAAAGGGCGAAGGCAAAGGCGCATCGCACTTTGACCGCTCCCCATCGCCAGTGGGTGACAAGCCCGAAAAGCGCGCTTGCAGCCACCGCAAGCGCGCTCGTGCCGATCGCGACGTGAGGGTCTGTGACGCCGACGACATAGACGAGGAGCGGGACGGCCAGCACCGAGCCGCCGCCTCCGATAAGCCCGAGTGAGAAACCGACGAGTCCGCCGGACAGGAGGGTGAGGATGTCCTGGAGCGGTGTCACCGGCTCGAAGCCCTACATAGGCGATATCTACCCGCGCTCGGTCGGGTAGCCCGCCCGCCGCCAGGCCATGATACCGCCGGCCATGGAATAAGCTTCACCGTCAACAAGCGCGGCGAGGGCGGCCGAGTTGTTACGGGTACGATTTCCGGAGGCACAGAGGAAGACCTTGGGCGGTTCCGCCGGTGCGTCGATCGGCGTGCCGCGGGCCAGCGCCGAGAGCGGCGCCGATATCGCGCCGGGGATGCGCTCCACTGCCTGCTCGTGCGGCTCGCGGACGTCGATGAAGATCGCGTCGCGGTCGAGTAGGGCCTGGGCTTCTCTGACGTCGATGTCCTTGAGGATGCGCATGGAGTTGAACTACCTGAGGCTTGAGGAAGAGAGGCTCAGCAGTAGATTTCCCTGAGCGTGGAAAGGAGTCGCTTCGCCGTGGGGTCGGCAATCGCGTAATGGAGCGTCTGGCCCTCGCGGCGAAAGCTCACAAGTCCCTCGGCGCGCATCAGCGAGAGATGCTGCGACAGGGCGGACTGGCTGAGGCCAACCGCCTTGGCGAGACTCCCGACCGTCATCTCGCCGGCGCCGGCAAGCTTGCAGAGCACCAGGAGACGACGTTCGTTCGCAAGCAGCTTCATCAGCTTGGCGGCCTGGCCCGCCTGCTCGGCGAGCCTGTCGGTTTCTGTCGGCACGTGGGAACCCTGGATATGCATTAGCGTTGACTAATTTAGGAACAACTAATATATAATGTCAAGTCCGCAAGGAAGAAGTGATGGAGATCGAGATGCCTGCACCTTCGCGCCCTGATGTTCGTGGCTTCTTCGACGAGGCGACGAACACCGTGAGCTACCTCGTGTCCGATCCGGTCACTCGCGTGGCGGCAGTCATCGACCCGGTGCTCGACTACGACCAGGCGACCGGTAAGGCCTCCGTTCGTTCGGCCGACGCAATCCTCAAAGCGGCAGAGGAAGCGGGTCTCAGGATCGCGTGGGTGCTTGAGACGCACGCACATGCCGACCATCTCTCGGCAGCCCCCTACATCAAGCTCAAGACGGGCGCCAAGGTTGGGATCGGCGAGCACATCAAGAAGGTCCAGCAAATCTTTCGGCCCGTGTTCAATGCACTTGACGTTTCGGGCGACGGCAGCGAATTCGACCACCTCTTCAAGGAGGGGGAAGAGTTCAAGCTCGGCGGGATCGCCGCCTCCGTAATCTATACACCTGGACACACGCCGGCCTGCGTGTCCTACAAGATCGGCGACGCCGTGTTCATCGGCGACACACTCTTCATGCCCGACTACGGCACCGCCCGCGCCGACTTCCCCGGCGGGGATGCCCGGGCACTCTACCGTTCCATCCAGAAACTCCTGGCGCTGCCCGGCGAGACCCGCGTATTCGTCTGCCACGACTACAAGCCGGAGAGCCGCGACCACTACGCTTGGGAGACCACGATCGCCGCAGAGAGGGAGAATCTGCACATCGCGGGCAAGAGCGAGGACGAGTTCGTCACCATGCGCGAGGCGAGGGACGCAAAACTCGCCGCGCCCCTTCTTCTCTTGCCTTCGATCCAGACCAACATCCGGGCCGGCAAGCTGCCACCTGCCGATGCCAACGGCGTGTCGTATTTCAAGATTCCGGTTGAACTGACGACCGGAACCTGAAAACTCCTTTGGAGGCTGGGAGTAGTGACTCTGCCCGTGTCCGGTGCTAAGCCGCCGCCACTGCGGATATTGCAGTGCAGCAAGCGGCTCCAAGGATGGCCACTGCGTTGTCTGACGCCAAGGAAGCCGCAACGCCGGCCCTGGGAAACATCCAAAGCCCTCGAACGACCAGCTTCTGGACCCTTACGGTCGGATGCATCGGCGTCGTCTATGGCGACATAGGCACCAGCCCTCTCTATGCCTTTCGAGAGTCGGCGTTGGCCGCCGGCGGCGAGAGCAGCCCGCACGAGTCCGACGTGCTCGGCGTCCTGTCGCTCATCTTCTGGGCGCTGATTATCGTCGTCACAATCAAGTACGTCCTGATCCTCACGCGCGCTGACAACCGGGGGGAGGGCGGTACTCTCGCCTTGATGGCACTGGCCCAGCGCACGACGGGCCGGAGCACCGGCCTGATCGTCCTGCTCGGGATCATCGCCGCCGCGTTGTTCTATGGCGATGCGATGCTCACGCCTGCGCTGTCGGTTCTTTCTGCGGTTGAAGGCCTTGAGATAGCTGCTCCCAGCCTCGGCGCATACGCGCTGCCGTTATCAGTCGTCATTCTCGTGGCGTTGTTTCTGGTCCAGAATCGGGGAACGGCAAGCGTTGCGTCGTTCTTCGGGCCGATCACCAGCGTCTGGTTCATCGTTTTGGGCGTCCTCGGCGTAGTGCAGATCGCCGGAAATCCCTCCGTGCTCGCAGCCTTGAGCCCCACCTACGCCGTCTCGTTTCTTCTCGACGATGGGCTGACCGGCTTTCTTACGCTGGGGGCGGTGTTCCTGGCGGTAACCGGAGCAGAGGCGTTGTACGCCGACCTTGGCCACTTCGGCCGCCGACCCATTCAGACAGCGTGGGTCTTCTTCGTGCTGCCGGCGCTGGTGCTCAACTACTTCGGGCAAGGAGCCCTCGTCCTTGCCGATCCTGAAGCCCTCAGGAATCCCTTCTTTCTTATGGCGCCCGACTGGGCCCAATTTCCTCTTGTGGGCCTCGCTACGGCGGCGACCGTCATCGCAAGCCAAGCGGTAATCACCGGCGCCTACTCGCTCAGTCGCCAGGCGATTCAGCTCGGCCTTCTGCCGCGTCTCGAGATACGCCACACCTCGGAAACCCAGGCCGGCCAGATCTACATCCCGCGCATCAATTTGATCCTGCTCCTTGGCGTCCTCCTGCTTGTCGGCTTGTTCCGCTCCTCGACCGCACTGGCCGGAGCGTACGGCATAGCGGTGAGCGGCACGATGGTGGTGACGGCAATCCTCGCCTTCATCGTGGTGTGGAAGGCATGGAAATGGCAGGCGGTGGCCGCGGGTATTCTCGTGCTGCCTTTCCTGGTCATTGACCTTACCTTCTTCTCGGCGAACCTCCTCAAGATTGTCGAGGGCGGCTGGTTTCCGCTGGTGCTCGGCTGCCTCCTGATGATGGTGATGGTGACGTGGCGCCGTGGATCCCACATGTTGTTCCAAAAGACCCGGCGGATGGAGATCCCGCTGACGCAACTCGTAACCAACCTCGAAGAGCATCCGCCGCCGCGCGTTGCAGGCACGGCAATCTTCCTGACCAGCGATCCTGAAAGCACGCCGACCGCGCTGCTCCATAGTCTCAAGCACTTCAAGGTGCTTCATGAAAGCAACGTCATCCTGACCATCGAGACCGCCGACACGCCGAAGATTCATCCGGACGAACGCCTGACCATGTACTGGATCAGCCGCTCCTTCGCCCGGATGAAGGTACGCTACGGCTTCATGGAACAACCCAACATTCCGAAGGCGCTGACGCTGGCCCGGGAGCTTGGATGGACGTTCGACATCATGTCGACGTCGTTCTTTCTATCGCGACGTTCACTCCGACCCTCGAAAGGCGGCGGCATGCCGCTCTGGCAGGACCGGCTGTTCATCCTGCTCGCCCGGAACGCCGACGACGCCTCAAGCTACTTCCGCATCCCGACTGACAGGGTGATCGAGATCGGGACGCAGGTGATGGTATAGAACGCTTCGGATCGCGGCCGCGATCCTTGGTTCCCGGCGATCAGGCGCGGGTATGATCCGAGGTTCAATAGCAGATGACACCGGGTGCTCGGCTGGCTGCGGCAATCGAGATTTTGGCCGATATCGAAGCCAGGCATCGGCCGGTCGCTGAGGCGCTAAAGGACTGGGGTGTTTCCCATCGCTTCGCCGGGTCGAAGGATCGCGCGGCGATCGGCAACGCAGTATACGACGCGCTCCGGTGGCGACTGTCCAGCGCGTGGGTGATGAGCAATGACTCTCCGCGGGCCCTCGTCCTTGCGACCGTCGGCCGGCGGTGGGGGCTTGGAAGTGTCGGTCTCGACACTGCGATCGCCGGCGACCCGCATGCGCCGTCGCCGCTCACGACCGCCGAAAAGGCCTTGATCGATCTCGCCGACCTCGCCGCCGCTCCAGCGCATGTTAAGGCCGACATCCCGGAGTGGCTGGCACCGCGACTTGAACGAGCCTTCGCAGAGGAGTGGGTGGCGGAAGGGGAAGCGCTGGCGCTACGCCCGCCGCTCGACATGAGGGCCAACCGTCTCAAGGCCGACCGCGAGAAGGTGGCAAGGGCGCTCGCTCAATTCGGCGCGACGCCGACCACCCTTGCCCCGGACGGATTGCGCATCCCGCCGACGGAGAAGGATGGACGCCATCCAAACGTTCAGGTCGAACCGGCCTTTCAGAAAGGCTGGTTTGAGATTCAGGACGAGGGCAGCCAGATCGCGTCGCACCTGGTGGCTGCAAAGCCGGGCGAGCAGGTGCTCGACCTCTGTGCCGGCGCAGGTGGAAAGACCCTGGCGATCGCCGCGGCGATGGAGAACAAGGGACAGCTGTTCGCGACCGACTCCGACCGGACGAGACTGGCACCGATCTTCGATCGGTTGAAGCGGGCCGGCACCCGAAACGTCCAGGTGCGCCCCGCGGGTGCTCCCCTGGATGACCTTCACGGCCGGATGGACGCGGTCCTTCTCGATGTTCCTTGCACCGGAACGGGCGTCTGGCGCCGGCGTCCCGACGCCAAGTGGCGGCTCTCGGAGCGGGCGCTTGGCGACCGCGTCGCTGACCAAAGGCGGCTGATTGACCAGGCCGTGCACTACCTCAAGCCGGGCGGGCGGCTGATCTATGTCACCTGCTCAATTTTGCCCGATGAGAATTCAGACCAGGTCGCGGCCCTTGCCGAGCGGATGAAGGGAATCGTGATCACGAGTCCGGAATCCGCTCTTCAGGCAACGGGCATGTCGGATTCGGCGAGAGCTACGCTCCAGGGCGCCCTCGCGCCAGGCGGATTGCTCCTCTCTCCGCGCCGCACCGGGACCGACGGTTTTTTCGTTGCCGTCTTGCGAAAGGAGCACTGAGGTGTTTTCTCGACCGTGCCTTTGAGTTTCCCCGTCTCAGGGCTGCTCTTCCCAAGTCAAATCCTTGAAGTCGTCGAAGCCATAGCCGAGTGAGAGCGCGGCAGCGGCCGGATTCTTCCCATAGGCCTGCTCGACGCGGCCATCCGGCCAGCGCAAGGCGTAGACACGCAACCCGGGCTCGTTGGAAAGCCCATCTGGGACCAGGACCAGACTCTTGCCCTCCTGCATCGTGCGTCGCCTTTCATGTTCGTGTCCCGGTTGCCTCAATGTGCAAGATGGCGCGAGAGTTCCGTCACGGAGCGGAAGAGGTGTCGCACCAGTCGATGCGACCACCTTGCCATTGCCGCCGGCTTCGGCAATCTCAGACTATTGGCCCGGTTAACGTTCGAAGAATGTCGTCCGGTGCAGCGGGCCGCGCGAAAGACGGGAAGAGCAATGGGAACCGTTCCCGACCTCACGCCGATGGGCGACCTCGCCGTCCTCTTCGTCATGGCGACGGAACAAGAATACGGCGAGCACCTGAGGCGCCGTATCAAACCGGTGATCACCGGCGTGGGGCCGGTCGAGGCCGCGATCGGCACTTCGATCGCGCTGGGTGAGCTCGATCGGGCAGGGCGGCTCCCCGACCTCGTGGTCTCTCTCGGCACGGCCGGCTCGGCGCGGCTCGACCATGCGGGCATCTACCAAGTGGCGAGCATTGCTTACCGCGACATGGACGCCTCGCCGCTGGGTTTCGCGAAGGGCGTGACGCCGTTTACCGATCAGCCGGCGGTGATCGAGATCCCGTATCGAATTCCGGACA
>DASSPO010000373.1:0-2826 GCA_035699585.1 Bauldia sp. | reverse complement strand
GATTGGTGAAGGCGTTGTTGGCAGACCGGCGGCGCAAGGGCAAGGGGGTCGCGGCGCGCGCCGGTGGCACCGGCCTCTAGACGCCGAACAGCTTCCTCAGACCGCGCGCGAGCGGACCCTGCTGAGAGCCGACCTTGGGCTCAGCGCTGGTCGCCGGAGCGTCATCCTTCGACGCTGCCGCTTCGCCTTCGGCCGGTTTCCCGCGCTTGGCCTTGACCTTCTTTTCCTCTCCGCCGAGCGTCTCGTGGACGCGATTTGCGAAGGTGGTGTCCTTGCCTTCGGCGAGCAGCGGCGCCTGGTCGGCAATCGCGTCAAGCAGCGGCGCCAGCCACGCCTTGTCCGCCTTGGCGAAATCGCGGAGGACGTGGTGGGGCACCATTTCCTTGACGCCGGGATGTCCCACGCCGATGCGGAGCCGGCGGAAATCCTCGCCGATCGCGGCGCCGATCGAGCGCAGACCATTGTGCCCGGCGGTGCCGCCGCCCGACTTCATCCGCATCTTGCCCGGCGGCAGGTCGACCTCATCGTGGATGACAAGGACGTCGGCCGGGTCGAGCTTGTAGAAGCGCATCGCTTCGCCGACGGCACGGCCTGACTCGTTCATGTAGGTGAGCGGCTTGAGGAGGAGAACCTTCTCGCCGGACAGCGAGCCCTCCGCCATTTCGGCATGGAAACGCCGCCGCCACGGGCCGAACCCGTGACGGCGGTGAATTGTGTCGACCGCCATGAAGCCGACGTTGTGGCGGTGGCCGGCGTATTCGGAACCTGGATTGCCAAGACCGGCGATGAGCAGCATCGGACGGCTCCGGCAATCCTGCGGCGCGGAGGGCGGCTACTTCTTGCCGCCTTCGGGCTTGGCCGCGGGTTCGGGCTTCTTGGCCTCGCCACCCTCGGCCTTGACCTCGCCGGCAGGCGCCGCCCCCGCAACAGCCTCGGCGGCGGCTGCGGCAGCCGCAGCGGCTTCGGCCGCCGCGCGGAGCTCTTCCTTGACGCCGGCAGGCGCTGCGATCGTGGCCACCGTGAAGTCGCGGGCGATGGTGGGCTTCACGCCCTCGGGCAGAGCGATTCTCGAGATGTGGAGCGAATCGTTGATGTCGAGGCCGGTCAGATCGGCAACGATCCTGTCGGGGATGCCGTCGGCCGGACAAAGGAGCTCCACCCGGTGGCGGACGACGTTGAGAACGCCGCCGCGGCGGATGCCGGGGGCGTCGGCCTCGTTGACGAACTGGACAGGAACCTCGACCTTGATCCGCGAACCGGGGGTGATGCGCAGGAAGTCGACGTGCAGCGGACGGTCGGTCACCGGATCGAGCTGGAAGTCGCGCGGCAGCGTCCGAATGGTCTGGCCGTTGACCTTGATCTCGGCCACGGTAGTCAGGAAGCCGCCGGCGTGGATCTTGAAATAAACGTCGCGGTCGGAAAGGTTGATCGCGATCGGCGGCTCCTTGCCGCCGTAGATGACTGCGGGGATATGGCCCTCGCGACGGACAGCTCTGGCGGCCCCCTTGCCCACCTTCTCGCGCACCGTCGCCGTGAGCTCGTAACTGGCGCCCATCGGACAACTCCTTGATGTTGCTGGGTAAGCCCGCCCCATCGGCGGACTTTCTGCCCGCGTTGCCTCCAGGGGTGTCGGCGCGGACGGCCGGGTATATAGACGAAGCCGCCGCCCCCCGCAATGCGGCCGTGCGGTCGTGGTTCCCGTCCCGGATCGACGGCACGAAGTGCGGATCGGTCACATGGCTGACATCATAGGGTTGAAAGGATATGGATCGTCCGACCCGCGCCTAGCGCCAATACTGGGAGGAGGCACCCATGTCCGACGAATCCGGCCGCTTCGTCTGGTACGAGCTGATGACCACCGACCCCAGGGCCGCGGAGGCCTTCTACGCCGCCGTCGTCGGGTGGACCGCCAAGGACTCCGGCATGACCGCGACAACTGGAGCGCCCTACACGATCCTGTGGTCCGGTGATGCCATGGTCGCCGGGCTGATGACCATGCCCGAGGAACCGAGGAAGATGGGCGTGCCGCCGAACTGGGGCGGCTATATCTCGGTCGACGACGTCGACGCCGCGGCGGAGAAGGCAAAGCGGCTCGGGGGTGCGATCTACATGCCACCCACCGACATCCCAAATGTCGGCCGTTTTGCTGTGGTCGCCGATCCGCAAGGAGCGGCGTTCAATCTGTTCAAGTCGCTGCCGCCGCAGACGCCTCCCGTCGTCCCCGCGCCGGGCTCGCCAGGCACTATCGGCTGGCACGAGCTCTGGACCACCGACTGGGAGAAGGGCTTCGCCTTCTACGGCGACATGTTCGGCTGGAAGAAGGACCAGGCGATCGATATCGGGCCGATGGGGACCTACCAGCTTTTCGCGCCGTCGAGCGGCGGCCCGGCGATCGGCGGCATGTGGAACAAGCCCAAGGACGTTCCGGTGGCGTTCTGGCTCTACTACTTCAATGTCGAGGCGATCGATGCGGCTGCCGACCGCGTGAAGGCCAACGGCGGCAAGATCGTGAACGGCCCGATGGAGGTGCCCGGCGGTTCGTTCATCGTCCAGTGCCAGGACCCGCAAGGCGCGATGTTCGCGCTTAACGCGATGAAGCGATAGGTGCCGTCTGCGCCCTCCCTAACCGGCGTCTCGGCCACCCGTTCGCTTTTCCGATCGGCGAGAAATCGGAATGCCTTGAGGGCTCTGCGCCGGCTGCGCCAGGCTCAGTCGAACAGGCTCGACACCGACTTCTCGTGCGCCGTCCGCGCGATCGCCTCGCCGATGAGGGTGGCGATACCGCAGACCCGGATGTTCGGGGCTGCCTTCACCGCCTCGGTGGGC
>DASSPO010000372.1:0-2889 GCA_035699585.1 Bauldia sp. | reverse complement strand
CAAGCCGAGCGGAACCTCATCATTCGATCAGCCGTTGGCGCGGGAGCCGGAGGTGGCGCTCGCCGCCATCGCCCACCTCGACGAGATGAAAGACGAGGCGCTCGCCGTCGATCATTATCGTTATCTGCTCCTCGCCGGTCGAGACGACCTGTGCCGGGCTCGTGCCGCGCCGCTCGAGAACCCGCATGCCGGCGGTCATGGCAAACATCACCTCGGGCGTAGCGACGGCGCGGCGATCGGCCCAGGCAATGGCGTAGGCCTGACCGTCGATCGAAATGGTGAGGTCGACGTCGACGGCCCCGAGGAGATGGTCGCGAAGCATGCGAACCGCGTCGGCGAAGGACTCGTCGTCCGTGGCAACGTCGGGCAGGGCGAGGTCGCGGGCCATGCGGGCAGTGTAGCGCGTGTGGTGCGTGCCGCAGAGCCGATTTGGAGAAATCGGGCGAGCCGGCGATTCGGCAGGGCGACCCGCCGTCAGGAGAACCTGCACGGAGACAAGCGATGTCGCGCTTGCCTGCGGTGCAGAGCTACCCGGCCCCGAGGCTATCGAGGTCGGCCGGCAGCGACGGCGGCAAATGCAGGCCGTCCAGCATCTTCTTGATCTCGATCTCCAGCAGGATGGGCTTCTGCGCCTCGGCGGCGAGCTGATCGGCGCGCTTCTGCAGCTCGATCACCCTTTCGGGATTTTCCGCCGCGAGATTCCTAGTTTCCGACGGGTCTTCCGCGATATTGTAGAGTTCGACCGACTGCGGCAGCATCGTCTTCCAGATCAGCTTCCAGTCGCCCTGGCGAATGCCCGCCCGGAACGGCTCGATGTTATAGACGACCTCGGTCCGCGGCGAAGCCTTGCCCTCGCTGATCGTCTCCCAAACGTCCAGCCCGTCGAGCGGCTTGCTCCTGCCGAGATCGCCGCCGGCAAGGGTGACAAGCGTGGGGAAGATGTCCACCGTGTGGATCATCTCGTTCACGGTGCCCCCTTCCTTGATGTGGCCCGGCCAGTTGGCGAAGGCGGCGACGCGAGTGCCGCCCTCATAGACCGACCCCTTTCCGTCACGATAGGGGCCATTGTCCGCAGGCAAGACGACCTTCGACATATCGGCGATGGCGCCGGCGAAAGCGGGGTTGCGCACACCGCCATTATCGCTCTGGAAGACGATCAGCGTGTTGTCGCGCATCCCCTTCTTGTCTAGGGCGGCGATAACGCGACCGATCTGTTCATCCATCGCCGTGGCGCTGGCAGCATAGGCTTGGCGGCTTGGGTCCTCGATGTTCTTGTACTGGTCGAGATATTCCTGGGGAGCCTGGTACGGTGTGTGCACGGCGTTGAAGGCAAGGTAGAGGAAGAGGGGAACCGACGGGTCGTGCCCCTCGATGAGTTTCACGGCGTCCTCGCCGAGAAGCGTGGTCGAGTAACCCTCCTCGATGACCACCTCATTGTCGCGGTACCAGTCAACCGCGTCATCGACCTTGTGGGTGAAATAGTCGATCTCTCCGATGAGCGGACCATACTGATGATCGAAGCCGCGTTGCCGCGGCCAATATTTCGGGTCGGCGTGGCCGAGATGCCATTTGCCGACAATGGCGGTCTTGTATCCGGCCTCCTTGAGCGCCTGCGGCATGAGCCATTCGTCGGTGGCGAGCCCGTAAGTGTGGCCCTGCGGGATCACGCCGGTCTGTAGGCCGTAACGCAGCGGATAGCGTCCGGTCATGAGGGCGGCGCGCGTCGGGGTGCACATGGGTTCGGCGTAGAACTGCTCCAGACGCGCCCCACCTGCAGCGAGCGCATCGATGGTTGGCGTCCTGATGTCCGACCCGTGGAAGCCGACATCCTTCCAGCCAAGATCGTCGGCGACGATGTAGAGGATGTTGGGCCGCGGGGCCTCCTGCGCGGATACCGGCATGGAGCCGGTAGAGGCGATCGCCAGCCCGGCGGAGAGGGCGAGCAGGTGTTTTCTGCGACGCAGAAGAGTCGCGATAGTGATATTCATGAGCGGGTGTCCTCCCCGGAACCTTGCTGGCCGGGATGCTCCTTGCATTCTTCATCAGGGCCAGGGATTCCGCAAGGAAACGCGAACGTGTATCGGCGTCGCGATACCCGCCCGCGCAAGAATCAGGACGGCAGCATGATGATGACTTCAACGCTTTCCGCCGATGACGTGGTCTACGCAATCGACAAGGATGTGCCACCGCGGCTCAGGATTTTGCCGCCGGCGGAGGTGACGATCGCCACCCTCGATGCGCGGGCCGGGCGGCTGACGCGCCCCGAGGATGTCGAGGCGACGGCGCCGGACTATCGCGACCGCTACCCCAAAGCCAACCCGGCCACCGGGCCGATCTTCGTCGATGGCGCCGAGCCGGGCGACGTTCTCACCGCCGAGATCCTGCGGATCGCCCTCGACAACCGCGGCTACACGCTGGTCAAGCCCGACTTCGGCGTGATCCGGGGGATGGTGGAGCGGCCGGTGGCACGGTTTGCCGACGTGCGGGACGGCGTCATCGACTTTGCCGGCGTCAGGCTGCCGCTCCGGCCGATGGTCGGGGTAATCGCCACCGCCCCCGAGGGCGAGCCGGTCGGCACAGCCTATGTCGGCCGGCACGGCGGCAATCTCGACTGCAACCTCATCGCCGAGGGGGCGCGGGTGCACCTGCCCGTGCGGGTCGGGGGGGCGCTCTTCTATATCGGCGACGTCCATGCGGTGATGGGCGACGGCGAAGTGTCGGGTTCCGGCTTCGAGATCGCGGCGAAGGTCACCGTGCGGCTTTCACTCACCAAAGGCGGGGCGACGGAGTGGCCCTGGCTGGAGACGGCGGAGGTGATCGCAACGCTTGCCGCGGCGCCTCGGTTCGACGACGCGGCGGAGGCGGCGGTTCGCGCCATGATCCCGATCC
>DASSPO010000371.1:0-2308 GCA_035699585.1 Bauldia sp. | reverse complement strand
GTCAATCTCGGCTGCATCGAACTGCACCCCCACCCGGTGCGCACCGGCGACCTCGACCATCCGGATGAGCTCCGTATCGACCTCGACCCGACGCCGGGCGTCGAATGGCCGGACATCAGGCGCGTGGCGATGGAGGTGAAGGCGCTCCTCGACGAGCACCGCCTGACCGGCTGGCCCAAGACCAGCGGCTCGCGCGGGCTGCATGTCAATGTCCGCATCCTCCCAAGGTGGACCTTCACCGAGGTGCGGCGCGCGGCGCTCGCGGTGTCGCGCGCAATCGAGCGGCGGATGCCGGCTTTGGCCACCTCGAAATGGTGGAAGGAGGAACGACATGGCGTCTTCCTCGACTACAACCAGAACGCCAAGGATCGCACCACCTGCTCAGCCTACTCTGTCCGGCCGCTCCCGGACGCGCGCGTATCGGCGCCGCTCCGCTGGGACGAGGTGCCCGACTGCGATCCGGCAGATTTCACGGTGGAGACCATGCCGGGCCGTTTCAGGGCGACGGGCGACCCGCACGAGGGAATGGATGCGGCGGCGGGCTCGCTCGAGCCGCTCCTCGATCTCGCCGCGCGCGACGAAGCCGCCGGGCTCGGGGATGCGCCCTGGCCGCCGCATTTCCGCAAGATGGAGGGGGAGGGGCCGCGAGTCGCCCCCTCGCGCGCCAAGGGCTCCGCCAAGGCGAAAACGCCACGTGTGAAGATGCCTCTCATCACGGTCGCCAATTCACCCGACCGGGATGCGGCGCTCGCGGGACTGGAGCGCTGGAAGACGCGGCACCCCGGGGCCGCGGTGCGTCTGGAACCCGCCGACGTGCTGGTCGATGCGATGCGGGGGCGATCCTCGACGTGGACACGGATCAGGGTGAATCTCAGGCGCGTGCCGGAGGCAGAACGGCCGCCGCAGGAGACGCCTGATCCCGACGACGATCCGACGCGGGAATGGCGGGAGAAATGGCGGCGCGAGAGGGGGTAGGCAAGGCTCGGGCCGATCACGAAGCACCCGGTCCCCACGGCCCGAACCCGATTCCCGCAACCGCAGCCTATTCCCCGAAGATCGCCGCCAGTTCTTCCGGGGGAACGACTTCGAGCTGGGCGAAGGTGCAGTCGCGTGGGCGCTTGTCGGGGCGCCACCGGCGGAACTGGGCCGTATGGCGGAACCGGCCGCCCTGCATGTGGTCGTAGGCGACCTCGACGACGAGCTCGGGCCGAAGCGGCTCCCAGGACAGGTCCTTGCCGTGGCTCCAGCGGCTGACGGCACCGGGACGCCGCGTCGTCTCGGCGTCGGCGGCGGCCCATTCCTTCCAGGGATGGTCGCCAATGTTGCTGATGCGGTACGGCAAGAGGAACGCGACCAGCTCCTTGCGCCGCGCGGCGGTGAAGCTGCCGCAGACGCCGACATGCTGGAGAGCGCCGGCGTCGTCATAGAGACCAAGGAGCAGTGAGCCGACCGCCGTCCGATCCGATCCCTTGTGCCAGCGGAATCCGGCGACGACGCAGTCGCACTCACGCTCGTGCTTGACCTTGAGCATGACGCGCTTGCCGGGCTCGTAGCGGCTGTCCGCCCGCTTCGCCATGACGCCGTCGAGCCCCGCACCCTCGAAACGGCGGAACCAGTCCCCGGCGACCGCGCGGTCGCGGGTCGCCGGGGTGAGATGCAGCGGCGGCCGCGCCTTGCTCAGGATGCGTTCGAGTTCGGCGCGGCGCGCGGCAAAGGGTTCCGCACGGAGGTCGCGGTCGCCGAGCGCAAGGAGATCGAAGAAGACGATCGACGCCGGTATCTCCCGGGAGAGCAGCTTGACCCGGGACTCCGCAGGGTGGAGCCGGAGCTGCAAGGCCTCGAAATCGAGAGTCCCGCCGCGCGCGATGACGATCTCGCCGTCGAGCACGCAGCGCTCCGGAAGCTGGGCCCGGAGCGGTGCCATGAGCTCGGGGTAGTAGCGGACGAGGGGCTTCTCGTCCCGGCTCTGGATATAGAGGGCGTCGCCGTCCCGGAACACGAGCGCGCGGAAGCCGTCCCACTTCGGTTCGAAGATGAAGTCGTCCTCGGTCGGAAGCTCCCCGACCCGGAGGGCGAGCATGGGCGCGAGAGGGTGGGTGAATGGAAGGGACACGGCCCGAAGCGTAGCCCATCGGCGCGCCCGATCAACAAGGGCGCGTCGGCCGCGGGGCGGGAACCGCGCCGCGCACGAGACGTTGAGATGAGCAGGGTTGGATCGGGCGGACCGCAAACCGACCCGATCACCGCCGAACCATCATTCACCCCCAGTCAGGAGCCCTAGACATGGCGATATTCAGCAAGGACATCG
>DASSPO010000370.1:0-8987 GCA_035699585.1 Bauldia sp. | reverse complement strand
TGGGCGATCTTCCGCGGCAGGTCGACGCGCAGCCAGTAGGCCGGGTAATGGCGGCTGAGGTAGGCGTCGCGTTCGCGCTTCGGCCAATCGGCGAGCGCCTCGGCGAGCTCCTCGCGGGCCGCGGCGACGCGCCGGTCGCGGCTCACCTGGCTGTGGCCGCCGGTGAGGAGCGGTTCGGCCTCGTAGTAGAGGGTGCGAAGAAGCTGGCCCTTCCAGCCGTTCCACACACCGGTGCCGACCGCCTTGATGTCGGCGACGGTGAGGATGAGGAGCATCTTCATCCGCTCCAGGCTCTGCACGACCGCGGCGAAGTCGACGATGGTCTTGCGGTCGTTGAGGTCGCGCGACTGGGCAGTGATGCTCATCAGAAGATGATGCTCGACCAGCCAGGCCACGGTTTCGGTCTGCGCCGGGCTCAGGCCGAGCCGCGGCCCGAGCTTCCGTGCGACCTTCGCGCCGGCGAGGGAATGATCCTCCGGCCGCCCTTTGGCGATGTCGTGCAGGAACAGGGCGACATAGAGGACGACGCGGTCCTTGATCCCGGGGAAGATCTCGCTCGCCAGAGGGTGGGCCTCCGCCGCCTCCCCGCGCTCGATCTCGGCCAGGTTGCCGATCGAGCGGATCAGGTGCTCGTCGACGGTATAGTGGTGGTACATCGAGAACTGCATCATCGCCACGACCTTGCCGAAGTCGGGGATGAAGCGGCCGAGCACGCCGGTCTCGTTCATGGCGCGAAGCACGAGCTCGGCGTTCTTGCGCGAGGACAGGATCTCCAGAAACAGCCGGTTGGCCTCCGGATCCTCGCGCAGCCCGGCATCGATCAACCCGAGGGAACGGGTGACGAGCTGCATTGCATCGGGATGAAAGGGCAGGTCATAGGCGTCGGCGAAGTGGAACACCCGGATCAGGTTCACCGGATCGCGGGCGAAAACCTTGTCGTCGGCCACGGTGATGCGGTCGTTCTCGATGACGAAGTCGGTCGAGCCCGGAACCTTGGTGCGGCGCTTCCGGCCGAGGCGAAGGAAGCGGTTGAGCGCCGGCACCGGTTTGCCGTGATGCTCCTCCAAGGCGGCGCAGAATATGCGCGTGAGATCGCCCACCTCCTTGGCCACCAGGAAGTAGTGCTTCATGAAGCGCTCGACGTCCTTGAGGCCGGGATGGGTCGTATAGCTCAGGCGGGCCGCCATTTCGCGCTGGATGTCGAAGGAGAGGCGCTCCTCGGCGCGGCCGGTGAGGAAGTGCATGTGGCAGCGCACCGCCCACAGGAAATCCTCCGACTTGCGGAAGCGCTGCAGCTCGGCGCGGGAGAAGACGCCGGCTTTGACCAGCTCCTCGCGCGACTGGACGCGGTAGAAATACTTCGCGATCCAGAACAGCGTGTGGAGATCGCGCAATCCTCCCTTGCCGTCCTTGACGTTCGGCTCGACCAGGTAGCGCGAGGCGCCCTGCTGGCGGTGGCGGGCGTCGCGCTCGGCGAGCTTGGCGGCGATGAACTCCGGGCCGGTGCCCTTCACCACCTCGGCGTCGAAGCGCGCCACGAGATCGTCGTAGAGGGCCTTCTCGCCCCATATGTAGCGGGCCTCGAGCACCGCGGTGCGGATGGTCATGTCCGAACGCGAAAGGCGGATGCACTCGGTGACGCTCCGGGTCGCATGGCCGACCTTGAGGCCGAGGTCCCAAAGCACATAGAGGATGAACTCGACGACCGACTCGCCCCAAGGGGTCTGCTTGTAGGGGAGGAGAAAGAGGAGGTCGACGTCCGACCCGGGCGCAAGCGTGCCACGGCCATAGCCGCCCACGGCGACGATCGCCATGCGCTCCGAGGCGGTCGGGTTGTCGCTCGGATAGACGTTCCGGATCGCGAAATCATGGATGGCCCTGATGATGGCGTCCTGAAGGTCGGAAAGACGCCTGGCGCAGGCGGTGCCGCGGCCGTCGGCGCGCAACTGGCGCTCGGCCTCGGCACGGCCTTCGGCGAGCACCGCCTTGAGCCGGCTCACGATCTTGGCGCGGTCGGCGGCGGACAGGGTTCCCTTGCGCCCGCCGGCAATCCCGGCGAGCTCGACGCCGAGGGCGGCGCCGTCAATCACGGCTTCGGTCGCTATGCTCATGGGCATGCCGGTCTGTCGAAATCGGCGCGGACCCTAACCGCAATATCGCGGCGGCGCCATGGCGGACGGAGGAGGAACAACGCCCTGCCGCCGTCGAGGGCACCGGAGGGGCGCTGCCGGATGAAAGGGCGGCGCCGGCACCTGCCGGCGATTTCCCGGGCATCCCGAGATTCTCCAAGTGGCTCAGGGCCTTTGCCGAACGAGAGGGACCTCCGCCAGGCATTCAACCCGCCGTTTCGGGCTTGCGGGCCGCCCGGACTGCCTTGAGCCGGTACAGCGCCTCGAGCGCCTCGCGGGGGGTCAGTTCGTCGGGACGGATCTCGTCGAGAAGCACGCCGAGCGGGTCCGTCGGCGGCTCCGCCGTGTCGGCCCGGCGCGCTGCGGAGAACAGCGGCAGGTCGTCGATCGAAGCGACCGGCGATTTGCGGTCGGTCGCCTCGAGTTGGCGCAGCACCTCTCGCGCCCGGGCGACGACCGAGGCCGGGAGGCCGGCGAGCTTCGCCACCTGGATGCCGTAGGAGCGGTCGGCGGAGCCGGGCGCTATCTCATGAAGGAAGATCACGTCGCCCTTCCATTCCTTGACCCGGACGGTGACGTTCCAAAGCCTGGGCAGGCGTTCGGCGAGGGCGGTGAGCTCGTGGTAATGCGTGGCGAAGAGCGCGCGGCTCCGGTTCACCTCGTGGAGGTGCTCGATCGCGGCCCAGGCGATTGACAGCCCGTCGAAGGTGGCGGTGCCGCGGCCGATCTCGTCGAGGATCACCAGCGAGCGTGGCCCGGCCTGGTTGAGGATCGCCGCGGTTTCGACCATCTCCACCATGAAGGTCGAACGGCCGCGAGCGAGGTCGTCGGCGGCGCCCACCCGGCTGAACAGGCGGTCGACGACGCCGAGCCGGGCCGACCTCGCCGGGACGAAGGAGCCGATCTGGGCGAGGATCGCGATCAGCGCGTTCTGCCTGAGGAAGGTCGACTTCCCGGCCATGTTGGGCCCCGTGACCAGCCAGATGCGACCGGCGGCGGCGCCGTCCTCAGGACCGAGGGCGCAGTCGTTGGCGACGAAGGGCTGGCCTTCGCGGCGAAGCGCCTGCTCCACCACGGGATGGCGACCGCCGACGATCGCGAAGGCGAGAGACTCCTCGACCACCGGCCGCACGTAACCCTCGGCCTCGGCAAGCGCGGCAAGCCCTGCCGCCACGTCCAGAACGGCGAGCGCGTCGGCGACCCCCTTGATCGAATCGGCGGCGGCGCCGACTTCCGCAACCAGCTCGTCGAAAACGGCGAGCTCGATCTGGAGCGCCCGGTCGGCGGCGCCAGCGATTCTCGCCTCGAGGTCGGCGAGCTCGGCGGTGGAGAAGCGGAGCGCGCCGGCCATGGTCTGGCGGTGGAAGAAGCGCGCGTTGAGCGGTGGCGCAAGCAGACGCTCGCCCTGGGCCGCGGGAACCTCGATGAAGTAGCCGAGCACGTTGTTGTGCTTGACCTTGAGGCTGCGGATTTGCGTCTCCGCCGCATATTCGGCCTGAAGACCCGCAATCACCCGCCGGCTCTCGTCGCGCAGCCTTCGCGCCTCGTCAAGGTCGGCGTGATAGCCGGCGCTCAGGAAGTCGCCGTCGCGCTTGAGGTGAGGCGGATCGGAGACAATCGCTGCGGCGAGCTTCTCCGCAAGCCGCATCGGGGCCTGACGGATCGCTTCGGCGACCGCGGCCAGCTCGTCCGGCAGCGCGTCGGAGCGGTCGAGCCGGCCCAGCACCGCGGCTGCCGCATCGACGCCGTGGCCGATCGCAGCCAGGTCGCGGGGGCCGCCACGGTCGAGCATCAGCCGCGACAGGGCGCGGGCGAGGTCCGGAGCCGAGGCCAGCGCCTCGCGGATCCCGTTTCGGCGAGGCGGATCGGCGAGCATCCAGCCGACCGAATCTAGCCGCCGGCCAATTTCCACCGTGTCCGTCGACGGCCCGTTGAGGCGGCGGGCGAGGAGCCGAGCGCCCGCGCCGGTGATCGTGCGGTCGATGGCAGCGAGCAGGCTCCCGCGCCGCTCACCCGACAGCGTGGCGGTGAGCTCGAGATTGGCGCGAGTCGCGGCGTCGATCAGCATCGTCGCGTCCGCCGCCTCGGCTGAGGGCGGGGACAGCGGCGGGCGTTCGCCGATCTGGGTCTTCTCGACGTAGGCGAGCGCCGCGGCGGCCGCGCTGACCTCGGCGCGGGAAAAGGACCCGAAGCCGTCGAGGGTCTTCACCGCGAAATACTCAGCGAGCCGGCGCTCGGCGGTGGCGCCGTCGAAGAATGCCGAGGCAAGCGGCGTCACCGCCGGCCCGAGGTTCCGCCAGAAGGCGTTCATCGCCGGGTCGGCGAATACCGGTTCGGCGACGAGAATCTCGCGCGGGTCGATCCGTGCGAGGTCGGCGGCGAGCCTTGCCGTGTCGCTGGTGGACAACCGGAACTCGCCGGTCGAGATGTCGATCCAGGCGAGGCCGAACAGATCGCCACCGTCGCCGGCTGCTCCTCGCAGCCGGGAGACGGCGGCGAGATAATTGTTGCGGCCGGGTGAAAGGAGCGCGTCCTCAGTAAGCGTGCCGGGCGTGACCAGCCGGATCACGTCGCGGCGGACGACCGCCTTGTAGCCGCGCTTCCTTGCTTCCGCGGGATCCTCGATCTGCTCGCAGACCGCGACCCGGTGGCCGAGGGCGATCAGCTTCTGGAGGTACTGGTCGGCGGCGTGAACGGGAACGCCGCACATCGGAATGTCGAGGCCCTGATGCTTGCCGCGCTTGGTGAGCGTGATACCGAGGGCGCGGCTCGCGACCTCGGCGTCGTCGAAGAACATCTCGTAGAAGTCGCCCATCCGATAGAAGAGCAGGCAGTCCGGATTGGCGGCCTTGATCTCGACGTACTGCGCCATCATCGGCGTCGCGCCGACGGCGCCAGGCACCGGTGCGGGCTTCTCCGGGGAGGGGCTGTCCATGGCGCGGGCGACGCTAGCAGATGGTTGTGTGCATTTCACGCCGGAGCCGGCAGCGAGGGCCCGCAATCCACGGGAAGGGACCCGAGGCCGGACAGCGCCGAAGCCTTATTCGGGCGGCTCGGGGCGATACTTCGCGGCTCCATTGTCGGTGTCGCCCACCCCCGGATACCGAGGTGTCAACGGACGGGGCGGGCCAGGAATGCCCGGCGATCCGCTCAGGACCGGTAGTCGCCGTTGATGGCGACGTACTCCTTGGTGAGGTCGCAGGTGAAGACGCGGTCGCTGCCCTTGCCGAGGCCGATATCGACGGTGATCACGATCGCTTCGTTCCTCATGTAGGCGGAGGTCCGCTCTTCCGAGTACCCCGGGTCGCGCTCGCCCTTTACCGCGACGCGGATGTCGCCGAACCAGATCGCCAGCCGGTCGCGGTCAGCGGGTTCGCCGGCCTTGCCGACCGCCATGACCACGCGGCCCCAGTTGGCGTCCTCGCCGGCGATCGCGGTCTTGACGAGCGGAGAATTGGCGATCGACAGCGCGATCCGTTTCGCCGAGGCCTTGGATATGGCGCCGTTCACCCGGACCTCGACGAATTTCCGTGCCCCCTCGCCGTCGCGCACCACTTGCTGGGCGAGGTCGAGGAGAAGATCGTCGAGGGCTTCGCGGAAGGCGCCGACCCTCCGGTCACGAAGGCTCGCCACCGGGGCGACGCCCGGAACTTTGCCGGTGGCGAAGAGGAGAAGCGTGTCGGAGGTCGATGTGTCGCTGTCGACGGTGATCGCGTTGAAGCTCGGGGTGACGCCCTTCGCAAGAAGCGCCTGCAACACCGGGGCGGCGATCGGCGCATCGGTCATCACGAAGGAGAGCATCGTCGCCATATCGGGCGCGATCATGCCAGCGCCCTTGGCGATGCCGTTGATGGTCACCGTCGCGTCGCCGACGGGGACGGTGCGTGTCGCGAGCTTGGGGAAGGTGTCGGTGGTCATGATCGCGCGCGCGGCGTCGGGCCAGCGCTCGGCAGATACGCTCGCCGCCATCTTGTCGATGACGCGCTCGAACTTGGCCGGGTCGAGCGGCTCGCCGATCACGCCGGTCGAGGCGAGGTAGACCTGTTTCGGCGGACAGCCGAGGGCCCGCGCCACCATCGCGGCGGAAAGCCGAACGGTCTCGCGGCCGCGTTTTCCCGTGAAGGCGTTGGCGTTGCCGGCATTGACCAGCAGTGCCCGTGCCTTGCCGGAGGGAAGCGCTGCGGCGCACCAATCGACCGGGGCCGAGCGGCACTTCGAGCGGGTGAAGACCCCGGCCACCTCTGTCCCCTTGGCGAAGACGGCGAGCAGCACGTCGGTCCGGTTCTGGTGCTTGATCCCAGCCTCGGCCGTGGCGAAGGCGACGCCGGCGATGGCCGGCATAGCCGGATACGCCTTAGGCGCAAGCGGCGAAATGGCGCCCATGGATTTTCCTGCCGACGTCGGGGGGGCTATTGGGCGGGGGGCTCCGCCTCCTCGGCCGGCGGTTCCGCCTCGGCGGGTGGCGGCTCCGAGCCGGGCAGCGTCGCGAACTCGATCTTGGCGGCATCGCGAAGTCCGCCGATTTCCTTGTCGAAGGTCTCCCGGACCAGCTCCTGCTCGATCCGCGCCCGCTCCGCCTCGAAGGTCGGGGGCGCTTCCATGCGTTTCTCCTCGACCAGGATCACATGCCAGCCGAAGTCGGTCTTGACCGGCGTCTTGGTATACTGGCCCGGCTCGAGGGCGAAGGCGGCGTCCTCGAATGGCTTCACCATCATGCCGCGCTTGAACCAGCCGAGATCGCCCCCCGACTGGCCCGACCCCGGATCGGTCGAATGCTCGGCCGCGATCTTGGCGAAATCGCCGCCGGCGTCGAGCTCGGCGATGATCTGCTTGGCCAGCTCTTCCTGGTCGTTGTTCACGAGAATGTGTCGCGCGTGAATCTCTTCCTGGGGCACGAACTTGGCGAGCTCCTGGTCGAAGCGGGCCCGCACCGTCTCTTCGGTGACCGCGGCAATGAACTTGCTCCGCAGGAACTCGCTGTAGAGCGTCCGGTCGCGGGCGAGGTCGAGGCGGCTCAGCACTTGCGGTTGCTGGTCCATGCCCGATGCTTCGGCCGCCGCCGCCGCCAGCCGCATGTTGATGACAAGGTCGAGCACCGCCTGGTCCCGCCGGTCAGGCGCTACCTGCGCCAGCTGGTCGGCAAACTCGGCGCCGGCGAGCGCGAGATCGCCTCCGGTAATCGGGTCGCCGTTCACGGTGGCGATTACCGTTTCCGGGCCGATCGGCTGTGCGTCCGCCGGCGAAGGCGTCGTGGCGAAGATCGCGGCGATGACCGGGGCTGCGAGCAGGCCGGCGGCCCGGCCGGGCATCAGACGTAGCGCAAACATGGCAATGTCCTGTCCGTCCCTCGGGGATATCTCGTTCCCCCTCCGGCCGTCCGGACGGTCAGGGGTGGATGGCCGGGGCGGCAGCCCGCGCCGTTGACATCCATTTCCCCCCCTCTTATCTGTCTCGTGGCTTGGCGTCCAGAACGCTTTGAATTCCCAAGCTTCGCGATGGCTCGATCGGCTTCCCGTCTTTCGTGGCGTCGGCGGCGGCAGGGCCTTTCTTGATGCCGATTGGACGCGCTCAAGGGGCGGGTTTCGCAAGGATCAATCTATGGTCGGCCTCGGCTCACTGGCGCGTAAGCTCTTCGGCAGTTCCAACGACCGGCGGATAAAGGGATACGCCCCGAGGGTCGCCGCGATCAACGCCATGGAGGCTGAGCTTCAGGCGTTGAGCGATGATCAGCTCCGGGCCCGCACGGCCGAGTTCCGCGCCAAGATCAGCGACGGCGTTCCCCTCGACGATCTTCTCGTTCCGGCCTTCGCCACGGTTCGCGAGGCCGCCAAGCGCACCCTCGGCCAGCGGCATTTCGACGTTCAGCTCATCGGCGGCATGGTGCTCCATGAAGGCGCCATCGCCGAAATGAAGACGGGCGAGGGCAAGACGCTCGTCGCCACGCTCCCCGTCTACCTCAACGCGCTGTCCGGCAAGGGCGTCCACGTCGTCACCGTCAACGACTATCTCGCCCGTCGCGACGCCGAGTGGATGGGGCAGGTCTACAATTTCCTCGGTCTCACCGTCGGCGTCATCGTTCACGGTCTCAACGACGACCAGCGCCGCGAGGCCTACCGCGCCGACATCACCTACGGCACCAACAACGAGTATGGCTTCGACTATCTGCGCGACAACATGAAGTACGAGCTCGCGGCGATGGTGCAGCGCGGGCACAACTTCGCGATCGTCGACGAAGTCGACTCGATCCTGATCGACGAGGCGCGCACCCCGCTGATCATTTCCGGCCCGCTCGACGACCGTTCCGAGCTTTACAACACCATCGACACCTTCATCCCGAAGCTCTCTCCCGAGGACTACGAGGTCGACGAGAAAGTGCGCTCGGCCTCGTTCACCGAGGCCGGCAACGAGAAGCTCGAGACCCTGCTCCGCGAGGCCGGCCTGCTCAAGGGCGACTCGCTCTACGACGTCGAGAACGTCACCGTCGTCCACCACATCAACCAGGCGCTCCGCGCCCATCGCCTGTTCCAGCGCGACAAGGACTACATCGTCAGGAACGGCGAGGTGGTGATCATCGACGAGTTCACCGGGCGCATGATGCCCGGCCGACGCTATTCCGAGGGGCTGCACCAGGCGCTTGAGGCCAAGGAGCACGTCCAGATCCAGCCCGAGAACCAGACCCTCGCCTCGATCACCTTCCAGAACTACTTCCGCATGTACGACAAGCTCGCCGGCATGACCGGCACGGCGGCGACCGAAGCGGAGGAGTTCGGCAACATCTACGGCCTCGAGGTCGTCGAGGTCCCGACCAATGTCGCTGTCAAGCGCGTCGACGACGACGACGAGGTCTATCGCGGCGCC
>DASSPO010000369.1:0-3611 GCA_035699585.1 Bauldia sp. | reverse complement strand
CAACTCGTCGTGGCGGGAGAGACATGAGAGCCGCTCCTCGCGTTCATGGCGCTCGTCGATGACGCGGATCACGCCATGCGCCCGGACCGGGTCGCCTTTCGGTCCGGCGTACCAGCGGCCGAGATCCTCGTCACCGGCCCCTCGGTGGCGGTCACCATCTCGACCGGCGGCGTCTCGCTGCCGGACCACGGGCGGACGCCGGAGGAGGCGATGACCAATGCGCGCGAGGCGCTCCACGCCGCCCGGCGCAAGGGCCACGGCCATTTCGTGGCCTATACGCATTCACCGGCGCGGCAGGCCCAGCGCCGTGCCAACGCAGCGTTGTCGACCGAGCTGGTGGCCGCGCTCCAGGAACGGAGACTCAGCCTCGCCTTCCAGCCGGTGGTCGATATCAACAGCCGCGCTCCCCACTTCCACGAGGCGCTGGTCAGAATCGACCGTCCCGGCGAGGAAGCGGCGGGCGACTTCGCTTCTTTCGCCGAGAGGCTGGGACTGATCCGGCTGATCGACCGGCACGTCCTCGATCTCGCCGTCCAAGTGCTCGCAAGAACCAACCGCAGCATCTCGATCAACGTCTCGGCCGACACGGTGGGCGACCAGGAATGGATGACGCGGCTCAACGCGGCGCTGGCGGCGCGGCCGGCGCTCGCCAAGCGGCTGATCGTCGAGATCACGGAAACGGCGATGATCAAGAACCTCGAGGAAGCGGCGGCCTTCATCGCCTGGCTTCACGAGGCCGGATGCCGGGTCGCGATCGACGATTTCGGCGCGGGCTTCTCCTCGTTCCGCAATCTGCGGGTGCTCGACGTCGACATCGTCAAGATCGACGGAACCTTCATCGAAAACCTGGCGCGGAGCCGGGACGACCAGGTGTTCGTGCGCATCCTGGCGGAGCTCGCCCGGAGCTTCGGCATCACCACGATCGCCGAATGGGTCCAGGACGAGGAGACGGTGACGATTCTCAAGCGTTTCGGCGTCGATGCGATCCAGGGGAAGCTGATCGGGGCGCCGGTGGCCGACTAGGGTTGTGAACCCTTACCGCAGCCCGCCGCCCCCGTGGCTCCAGAGGCTGAACTGCCGGGGACGCCGTCCCCGGAGGCGCAACCGATACCCGACAGCAAGGGAAGTCGCCGGGCACGTTCTCTACGGTTCCGCCAATCTCTATACGACATCCCGACGACACGGGGTGCCTCGGCATCAACGGTGCCGTGGCCGGGACCGGATGAAGCGGAACCGGTCCGACAAGCGTTGATAGAGGCTCGCGCGGCCGGCGAGGCGCAGCCTCGCGAGCACTTCGAACGGGAAAAAGGCGGAGGACAACCTTCCGGAGACGGCCAGACCCGATGCCCACGCGGCATTGTGATGGCAGTCCTTCACGGCATGGCGGCGCAGGCCAAGGCCTGCGGGCAGGCGACGGCCTCCCGAACGTCGCCTTAAATCTTGAGCGGGAAGCGGGCGCGGCTCAGCCCTTGTCCGCCATCTTGTCGAGCCGCTTCTGCATCTCGTCGAGCTGTTTCCTGAGCTGATCGAGGTCGTTCCTGTCGGAGGGCCCGTCCGATGGCGGCGAGGAGGCCGGCGGACGACCGCTGGCGAAAGGCAGGAACATCCGCATCGCCTGCTCGAACATCTCGGTGTTCCGCCGGACCTGCTCGCTCAACCCGGCCGGACTGAAGGCGCCGGGGCCGAAGGCGCTTGCCATCTGGTTCCGAAACTTCTCCTGCTCGCGGACGAGGGAGTCGATCGAGAAGTCGAGATAGGTGGGGATGAGGTTCTGGATCGAATCCCCGTAGAAGCGGATGAGCTGGCGGAGAAACGTGATGGGAAGGAGGTTCTGTCCCTTGTTCTCCTGCTCGAAGATGATCTGGGTGAGGACGGAGCGGGTGATGTCTTCGCCGGTCTTGGCATCGTAGACGACGAAGTCTTCCCCCGCCTTCACCATGTCGGCCAGGTCCTCGAGCGTGACGTAGGTCGATGTGCCCGTGTTATAGAGCCGCCGGTTGGCGTATTTCTTGATCGTGGTTGGCTCTTTGTCCGTGGGCTTGTCCATGGCCGACCTGCTCCCCGAGAAATCCTGGTGCGGAATCCTCCGCGGCTCTCTCCCCAACCCTTCCGGCAGCGGCGCTGCCGGTGGCGGGCCCTACGATAGGGAATTTCACCGAAGCTCGCCAATTGTTTGTGCGATGCCATATATGGGCTGCCGCGGTGCGGCGCGGATTGACAGCCGCGCGGGGCCCGCGTTCTAGTCGATTGACAAGCGGGAGCGCCCGAAAGGCGTCCCGGAGCCGTCGGGCAAGGAGACTTCAAAGCGATGCAGATGACCGATGTCGTGATCGCCGGCGCCGCGCGCACCGCGGTCGGCGCGTTCAATGGCGCTTTCGCCAATATCCCAGCCCACGAGCTCGGTGCCGCCGCCATACGCGAGGCGCTGGCGCGGGCCAAGACCGAGGCAGGGGAGGTGGACGAGGTGATCCTCGGCCAGATCCTCACCGCCGGCGAGGGCCAGAACCCGGCGCGGCAGGCCTCGATCGGCGCCGGGCTGCCGAAGGAGACGACCGCCTGGGGCCTCAATCAGCTCTGCGGCTCGGGGCTTCGCAGCGTGGCCGTCGGCATGCAGCAGATCCTGACCGGCGACGCCAGGATCATCGTCGCCGGCGGACAGGAATCGATGTCGATGGCGCCGCACTGCGCCCACCTTCGCGGCGGGGTGAAGATGGGCGACTTCTCGATGGTCGACACCATGATCAAGGACGGCCTCTGGGATGCCTTCAACGGCTACCACATGGGCAACACCGCCGAGAACGTGGCGCGCGAGTTCCAGATCACCCGCGACGCGCAGGACGAGTTCGCGGTGAGGTCGCAGAACAAGGCCGAGGCGGCGCACAACGCCGGCAGGTTCAAGGATGAGATCGTTCCCTTCACGGTGAAGACGCGAAAGGGCGACATCGTCGTCGACAAGGACGAGCACTTCCGCCCGGGGACGACGATCGAGGCCCTCGCCAAGCTCAAGCCGGCCTTCGCCAAGGACGGGACGGTGACGGCCGGCAACGCCTCCGGCATCAACGACGGCGCCGCGGCGGTGGTGCTGATGACGGCGAGCGACGCGGCCAAACGCGGGGTGACGCCTCTCGCCCGCATCGTTTCCTGGGCGACCGCCGGCGTCGACCCGGCGGTGATGGGCACCGGGCCGATCCCGGCCTCGCGAAAGGCACTGGAAAAGGCCGGGTGGAAGGTCGACGACCTCCACCTGATCGAGGCCAACGAGGCCTTCGCCGCACAGGCCTGCGCGGTCAACAAGGACCTCGGCTGGGATCCGGAGATCGTCAACGTGAACGGCGGAGCGATCGCGCTCGGCCATCCGATCGGCGCCTCGGGCGCGCGGGTGCTGGTGACGCTTCTCCACGAGATGCAGAAGCGGGACGCCAAGCGCGGCCTCGCCACGCTCTGCATCGGCGGCGGCATGGGCATCGCCATGTGCGTCGAGCGGTGAGACAGGCGTTGCATACCAAAAGAAAATCTCTGGGAGGACCGGCATGCCCAAGGTGGCGATCGTCACGGGAGGAACGCGCGGCATCGGCGCCGCCATATCGAAGCGGCTGAAGGAGGCCGGCCTT
>DASSPO010000368.1:0-9807 GCA_035699585.1 Bauldia sp. | reverse complement strand
TTCGCGCCTGTATCGGTCGATCTGTGTAGGCGAACTGTCTTTACCGCGCGACTTTGACTCATGGTGAATGAGGACGGCGTGGGGGACGTAAACGTTCTGCCAACCCGCGCGCTCCAGTTTCAGGCACAGGTCGACGTCGTTGAACGCCACAGCGAGAGACTCCTCGTCGAGGCCTCCGACCGAAAGATACTTCTCCTTTTCGACGACGAGGCAGGCCCCCGTCACCGCACTGACGAATTGCGTGACGTGCGCTTGGGAAAAGTACCCGGGGTGATCGTCCTTCAAATCTCGATGAGCGTGTCCAGCCGCTTGCCCGATTCCCACGATTACTCCGGCATGCTGGATCGTACCGTCGGGATATAGCAACTTGGCCCCCGCGGCGCCAACGTGCGGCTGGACCGCGTAACGCATCAGTTCCTTTAGCCAATCGGCACCCACGACCTCGGTGTCGTTGTTCAGAAGACAGACGAACCGGCCGGCTGCCTCGCCGACCGCATAATTGTTGATGCGTGAGTAATTGTAGGGCCCGGGACAAGGCAGGACACGTACCTTCCGATCAGTCGTAACCTGGTCGAAATATTGGGCAGTTCGCTTCTCAACGCTTCCATTGTCGATGATCAGGACTTCGAACGGCGCGTAGGTCGTCTGTGCCAGCACGCTCTCTACGCAGGAACGCAACAGATCCAGCTTGTCTTTCGTGGGAACGATGATGCTGACAAGCGGCGCCTCAGGCGGAAGCGGCCATGAAACCTTGACGGTTCCGAACGGGCCGTGAGTCGCAGCGACATTGAGATTCGACAACAGCCGCTGGACTGTTTCAACACGTGAAGTTCCATCGGTAGACCGGTCGCAGCGAAAATGAGCGACGATGTGGGCCACATGAAGTGGTGGTGCGCCTCCGCTTCGAACCGCGGCAATGAGCATCTCGTCGAATGAAAACCGCTCCGTCAGGTTCCTCGAGACAGCCAACGCCTTGCTTGAACGAATTGCTACGGCACCCGATAGGTAGTCCTTGGCAAGGAAGAATTCTTCGTTCCATCGTGGCTTGAACCAAGGATTCCTACGTGTCCCAGAGTCGTCCAAATGATCATGATCACCGTAAACGATGTCCGCGGTCGGCTCGGTTTGGAGTGCTTCCGCCAGGCGGAACAGGGCCAGTGATGGGAGTTCGTCTCCCGCCATCACAGGCAGTAGGAAATCGGCCGCGGATGTAACCTTTTCCAAGTCCGACTTGTGAAGTGTATCTGTCGCCTGCGAGTGGTCGAACAAGGTCCAATCCGGGTAAACCTGCCGATCAATAGATTCGACTGTCCGGCGGACATCGCTTTCCGATGCGCCGGGACTGACCATCAACCAGACTGCGAACGTGGGTCGCCAAGGCCAACTCGCGACGATTGAGGCGGCTCGCCCAGAGTGCTCCTCGGCTCGCTCTACATCCCGGATCCACGCGTCGTACGCGAAAGGCAGCCGAGCGCCCGCGGCCCGAATTTGGTTGCGCGCACGCACCCGACGCCCGGTGACCTGCCACCACAGGGATCTTAGCGCCGCAAACGGGCGCCAAGGGAGGACGCGAAGAAATATTTGCCAAAAAGTCATGGGGTTAGCTAAAGCTCAGGAGTGGTCTTCTAGGAGACGCAGTTCAGGATGACAACGGCTCCCGACGTGATGCGCGCGCCTTTTCGATCAATCCTATGTTCAATGAACTGCTCATATGTCGCCGGCTCGTTGAATTCAGGGTGACTGGTAGTTAGGGGTCAAACACGTGCGGCTATCCATTCCAAGGTATTTCAGTAGATGATTAGCGCTAGTGGCGCGCGGAGTAACATGCTTCGCCACGTATCGATCTTGCTTGCTTGCGGAATTGCATCTGCCTGCTCGACCTTGCCTTCCACCGGGCCGACGGGCCGCGACATCAGTCATGCCGCCCGTGCCCAGGACCAACTTCCTTTCAGAATCGTGGAAGTAGCGACGCCCGAAGCAATTCCTCCAGTTGCTGCCGTGCCCGCAGCGTCCCTGTCCGCCGTTGCGTGGCAGCCGACGGACCTGATCGGCCCCTCCGATGTCCTGAGCATCACGATCTACGAGGCCGGCGTCAGTTTGTTTGGCAGGCCCGCGACCAGGGTGGGGGCAACCGCAAACTCCAACATGCCCGCCGATCAAAGCGCAACGTCCGAGCGGCTTGCGGGTGTTCGCGTCGACGACCAGGGCTTTATCCGCCTTCCGTTTGTCGGTCGCCTTCGCGCCGCGGGTCATACTACTGGCGAGCTCCAATCCATGATCCGCAATGGATTGAAGGGCATGTCGCAGGATCCGCAGGTTCTGGTTTCGGTCGAACAATCGGTGACAAACAGCGTGGTGATGGCGGGCGAGGTGAGCAAGCCCGGCCGGTTCGTTCTCGTCACCAATCGCGAAACTCTGAACGATACGATCGCGCTCGCCGGCGGATACAAGGGCGAGCCCAAGGATCTTGTCGCTCGCGTCGAGCGCGACGGGAGGGACTTCGAGATTCGCCTGAGCGACCTCATGGACCTGCCGCAGCGCGATCTTTCAATCGCACCGGGCGACCGGATCACGCTGATCAGCCGCCCGCAAAGCTTCTCGGTTCTCGGAGCGCCCAATCGTGCAGAGCAGATCCGGTTTCCCAGGGGCCGCGTTTCGCTCGCCGAGGCCGTGGCCCTGGCCGGCGGTGCGAATCCAAGCGCCGGTGACGCAGGGGCGATCTTTGTCTTCAGGTACGTTTCCACGACGGCGGGCGTAGAAGAGCCAGTGGTATATCACGTGAACATGATGAAGCCCGGTGCACTTTTGCTGTCGCAGCGGTTCATGATGAACGACAAGGACCTGCTCTACGTCGGCAACGCCCAGGCAAATCAGCCATCAAAGTTCATTCAGCTGGTTAGCCAACTGTTCGTTCCCGTCGTCTATGCCCGGTCGACCCTTCAGTGAGCGGAGCCCTGCAGGCTTGAGCCGTCCTTTCGTGGGCAAGCTGCATCAATCGGACGACAAGGTCCTTCTCGATGTCACCCGGATGGTCTGGAGGGCCTGGCGCGGAAGGCACCCGACTGGGATCGACCGCGTGTGCCTGGCCTACGTCGATCATTTCAAGGATCGAGCATTGGCCTTGGTCCAGCGAAGGGGCCAATTTAGAGTTCTATCGGCCGCACGATCGAGAAAGCTGTTCGACCTGCTCCTGAAGGGCCATGCGGTCGCGAAGTCTGATCTCGCAAAGGTCCTCGTGATCGCTGCTTTCCTGGATCGCCGTGACCCGCCGGCAGGTGGCATGACATATTTGAACGTAGGTCATACGGGACTGAACGATCGTGCGATCGCCGGATGGATCGAGCTAAATCGCGTCCATGCTTTCTACCTAGTCCATGATTTGATCCCGATTACCAATCCTGAATTTTGCAGGCCGCAGGAGTCCGAGAAGCATCGGAAGCGGATGCGCAATGTTCTCGAGACTGCGACCGGCGTTATTGGAAATTCGCAAGTTACGCTCGACGAACTTTCGGAATTCGCCGCAGCGCAGGGAATGAAGATGCCGCCACACATCGCGGCATGGATTTGTGGGTTCGACGCAGGTGTGCAGGCTCGGGGGAAGGCGCTGGATAGGCCCTTTTTCGTCACTGTTGGGACGATCGAAGCGCGCAAGAATCATATAATGCTTCTTCAGATTTGGAAGCGAATCGTGGCGGCCGCAGGGAAGGAAGCACCGATCCTGGTGGTTGTCGGGCAGCCGGGTTGGGAAGCGGACGAGGCGCTGGACGTTCTGGAGGATTTGGAGGATCTCGAAGGCAGCGTGGTGCACCTTCAGGATTGCGACGACGAAGAGCTCGCTGCCTGGCTCGCCGGGGCTCGAGCCCTGTTGATGCCGTCGGTCGCGGAAGGGTTTGGATTGCCGATAGTAGAGGCATTGAGCCTCGGCACGCCGGTCATCGCGAGCGACCTTTCGGTATATCGTGAGATCGTTGGCGCTATTCCGACTTACCTTCAGCCTGATGACCAGCAGGCATGGGAGGCCGCCATCACATCATTCATGGAAGACGGGCCCGAGCGCGGGCGACAACAACGACAAATCCCGAGTTACCGTCAGCCGACATGGCATGAGCATTTTGCAATCGTCGAGAATTGGCTCAGCGGCTTTTGAACTCGCCGGGCTTCCTCCATAATGTTCACAACAATGGTTGAAACGAATGGTTTGAGCGCTATTCCAGCCAAGCTCGGATCCGATTGAGATCGTTCAAGGAAAGTTAATGGAATTCCGTACCTTCGAGATCGAGGGTCCAATTGAAGTTGTGCCGCGTAAGATCGAAGACGAGCGCGGTTACTTCTCGGAGATATTTCGGTTGGCGCCGTTCGCCGAGCGCGCAGGGACAGTCGAATTCGTCCAGGACAATCAGTCACTCAGTGCTCGTACGGGTACGATCCGCGGCATCCATTTTCAGTCGCATCCGGCGGCACAGGGAAAGCTGGTTCGGTGCCTTGCAGGCTCCGTAATCGACATAGCGGTCGATCTCCGGGTCGGGTCGCCGACTTACGGTCGTTTTGTCTCGACAGTCTTGACGCCCGAAGAGAACAATCAGCTCTGGATACCCGTCGGCTTCGGTCACGCCTTTTGTACGCTTCAACCAAACTCGGTGATCAGCTACCGGGTGACGAGCTATTACAGTCCCGAGCACGACAAGGGCGTCGCTTGGGACGATCCGGATATCGGCATTGAGTGGCCGGGGCTGGTGGATCCGTCGACGCTTTCGGCGAAGGACCGGATGCTGCCCTCGCTAGCGGAGTTGCCCACATATTTTTCGATGGAAGGTGAGTAATGCGTGTAATCGTAACCGGGGGCGCGGGCTTTATCGGCTCGGCTCTTGTGCGTCATCTCGTGCTGGAGAAGGGCTTCGAAGTCCTCAACATCGACGCGCTGACCTACGCAGGAAATCGCGCGTCTCTTCACGCAGTCGAAGAAAAGCCGAACCATCGGTTTCTAAGGGCAAACATCTGCGACCGCCGCGCGATGGAGCAGGCCTTTCGGGATTTTTGCCCCGACCGCATCATGCATCTGGCGGCGGAGAGCCACGTCGATCGTTCGATCACCGGCGCAGCCGATTTCATTGAAACCAACGTGATCGGCACCTTCACGTTGCTCGAAGCGGCGCGAGGCTATTGGTCGACGCTTAAGCCTGAGCAGAAGGAAAATTTCCGCTTCCTCCATGTCTCGACGGACGAGGTTTACGGTTCGCTGGGCGCAGACGGCCTCTTTATCGAGGAGACGCCCTATGATCCGAGCTCGCCGTATTCGGCTTCGAAAGCATCCTCGGATCATCTCGCGAAGGCATGGCAGCGGACGTACGGCCTGCCGGTCGTGGTCTCGAACTGCTCGAACAATTACGGGCCTTACCATTTCCCGGAAAAGCTCATTCCCTTGACGATCCTCAATGCTCTCGCGGGTGAGCGGCTGCCGGTCTACGGCAAGGGCGAGAACGTCCGCGACTGGCTGTATGTGGAAGATCACGCCCGCGCGCTCGACCTGATCGTCGAGCGCGGTCGGGTTGGGGAAACCTACAATGTCGGGGGCCGGAACGAGCGGCGGAATATCGATGTTGTGCGCCGCATCTGTGAGGTCCTTGACCGCTTCGCTCCCGCCAACAGACCGCGTGAACAGCAGATCGAGTTTGTCACGGACCGGCCTGGCCATGACGCGCGGTATGCGATCGACGCAAGCAAGCTCGAGAACGAGCTCGGCTGGCGTGCCCAGGAGAACTTCGACACCGGGATCGAGAAAACCGTATCCTGGTATCTGGACAATGACTGGTGGTGGCAGCCGCTTAGAGAGCGCTACGCCGGCCAGCGCCTTGGTCTCCTGAAGATGGCGAAGGCCTGAAGGGCCGACCAATGCGTATAGTCGTCACAGGCGGGCCATTCGGGCAGGTTCTTGAGTCCTTGCTGGAGGCGGGGCCAGCGTCGGGCCACGAGATCATTCCGTTGGGCCCGCCGCAGCTGGATCTCGCTGGCGATGGCGAATCGATTGCCCAGGCCATCAAAGCGGCCCGGCCGGCCGCGGTTGTTTCGGCGGCCGCCTATACTGCCGTGGACAAGGCCGAGAGCGAGCCTGATCTTGCCTTTGCGATCAACGCCAGAGGCGCTGGCGCCGTCGCCGAGGCTGCGAGAGACCTCGGCGTGCCGCTCGTACACATATCGACCGATTATGTCTTCGACGGCTCCAAGGAGTCGCCTTATGTCGAGGGGGACGCGACGGGCCCGACCAGCGTTTACGGGGCTTCCAAGCTCGCGGGGGAAGAGGCCGTGCTCGGTGCCCATGGCGATGCGGCAATCCTGCGAACTGCCTGGGTCTACAGTCCGTTCAGCGCGAACTTCGTCAAGACCATGCTCCGGCTGGCGAGCGACCGCGATGAGATCCGCGTCGTGGCCGACCAGCGTGGAAACCCAACCAGTGCGCTCGACATTGCATCGAGCGTCATCAGGGTTCTCGAGAATCTCACGGAGTCCAACGATGTGGCGCTAAGAGGCGTCTTCCACATGACCGGATCGGGTGAGGCGAGCTGGGCGGAATTCGCGGAGGCAATCTTCGCTGCCTCGGCTGCAGTTGGCGGACCTTCAGCTCGAGTTCGCCCCATTCCAACGAGCGATTATCCGACACCGGCAAAGCGGCCGGCCAACTCGCGGCTCGATAGCTCGAAGCTGGCGCGGGTTCACGGCGCGCGGCTTCCGGATTGGCGGAAGTCCACGGAAACGGTCGTCAGCCGCCTGGTCCGCTCCAACGAGAAAGTGTTCTAATGAAGGGGATTATCCTCGCCGGCGGCAGCGGCACGCGGCTCTATCCGATGACCATGGCGGTCTCGAAGCAGCTGATGCCGGTCTACGACAAGCCGATGATCTATTATCCGCTCACGACGCTGATGCTCGCCGGAATCCGCGAAGTCCTGGTCATCTCGACCCCTCATGACGTGCCGGCATTCGAGCATCTGCTAGGCGATGGATCGCAATGGGGGATGGCCTTGTCGTACGCTGTCCAGCCTGAGCCGAAAGGCCTGGCGCAGGCCTTCACAATCGGCGCGAATTTCGTGGCAGGCGGACCGTCGTGCCTCGTGTTGGGCGACAACATCTTTTTCGGGCAGGGCCTTTCGGACGTGCTGCAGCGTGCCCGGGCACAAATGGTCGGATCGACCGTATTCGCCTACCAGGTGGCGGATCCTGAGCGATACGGGGTCGTCGAGTTCGACAACGACATGCGAGCCCTGAGCATCGAGGAAAAGCCGACGGCCCCAAAGTCCCATTGGGCGGTCACCGGTCTCTATTTCTACGATGAGAAAGTCGTCGACATTGCAGCAAACATCAGTCCGTCGGCCAGGGGTGAGCTGGAGATCACAGACGTCAACCAGGTGTACTTGGACCGAGGTGAATTGTCGGTCGAGGTCATGGGCCGGGGTTATGCCTGGCTGGACACGGGAACGCCGGACAGCCTGTTGGAAGCGGCGGAATTCGTCGCAACGCTGGAACGCCGGCAGGGGATGAAGATAGCATGTCCTGAAGAGATCGCCTGGCGTGCTGGTTTCATCGATGATGAAGGCCTGAACCGCGCCATTTCCCGAGTGGGGAAAGGCGAATATGCCAAATATCTTCGGCTGTTACCGGAGTGGCATTGAGCATGTACGAGGATTCAGCAGTGGGAACATTCTCTTTGTTGAAAGCCTTGTCCGGCTTGCGCAAACACGGTTTACTCAACTTCTGATATGAATGCTGTGCAGCAAAACAGTTTCCTTAGGGCTCCGCCGTTTCCCGGCGCGCGACCTTCGACATTTGCTGTCCAGCAAGAGGGCGAACAGGCCCGAGAGGATGCCGATACCGGTCGGCTCCTCTCGCTGGTCAGGGAGCTGAAGGTCGGGGGAGATTACTGGGCAAGCCAGCCCCCGATGCCCGAAGAGCCCTACACGCTCATTAGAATCAGGGATTATTCGGAGTGGTCACGCATTCTGGCGGATCTACCGCCTGCACGAAACATAGTTTGCTGGACCGATTCGCGGGCGTCCGCAGAGCGGATGGACGGAATTTCGTTCGTGTCGGGAACATGCGACCCCTGGCACCTCGTTCGTGGCGCAACGCGCGTAATCGCCGATGCGGATGATGAGCTGGCGTTGATTGCGGCAATCGCCGGAACTCCGCTGACCTGTATCGGCGAGGGCGCATTTGCCGCCTTGTCCAGCGAAAGTGAACTGGATCGGATCTTTCGGTCTCGGGTCGTCAGCGGGGTTTCCTATCGAAACCCGTTCACCAACGAACCCGCAAGCGTGGAAGCTGCGGTCCGTCTTTGCGGGTTCTGGCGGCAGCTCATCGACAGCAATCGCGAAATCGTCGGCGCTGTCGGGTTCGCTTTCTGGAAGCGCCCGACCGTCACACCGCTGCTCTGGGGTGGGTCGGACGTAAACTTCATCTCGAAGCAGATCGAGATGGACGTTCCGGGCAAAATTGCGGTCTGGAAAGCACGCACGCCGGCTTCGGTCCTGTCCGAGCTCGAGCAGTTAGACGGCAAGCTGATCGACGTCGAGGATGGCTTCATTCGATCGGCCGGCCTCGGCGCGGACTGCGTTCCCCCTCTTTCGATCGTCGTCGATCGTCTGGGTGCGCATTTCGATCCAAGCCGGGAAAGCGAGCTGGAGCGGCTGATTCAGGACGCTCGGTTTTCGGATGATATGATCGAGCGCGCACGCCATTTGCGGGAGCTGATCGTGGCTTCCGGCGTGAGCAAATACGGGTCGAGCTCCGCTCCTCTGCCTGACCGAATTTCAGGCCGGCGATACGTTCTAGTTCCCGGGCAAGTGGAAGATGACCGTGCGGTGCTGTGCGGTCGCGCTGGCGTGGAGGGTAATCTCGACCTCATGCGTCGAGTGCGGCGGGACATGCCGGACGCCTTTATCCTCTACAAACCTCATCCGGACGTCGAGGCTGGACATCGCGTTGGCGGAGTTGCTGACGAGCTTTCCCTCGAATTCGCGGATGAGATTGTCCGGGACCAACCGATCTCAGCGCTCATTTCGTTCGTGGACGAAGTTCACGTGAATACCTCGCTCGCCGGTTTCGAGGCGCTCCTGCGCAGAAAGCCGGTCACGACCCACGGTGTGCCGTTTTATGCAGGGTGGGGACTCACCAGAGATCTCGGCCCCGTTCCGATGCGCCGGACCGCAACGCGGGATATCGACGAATTGGTGGCCGCCGTCCTGCTTCAATACCCTCGTTACCTCGATCCGCTAACGGGACTGCCATGCCCGCCGGAGATTCTAGTACGCAGGATTGTCGAGGGCGGTACTGGGCCTCGCAACGGCCTCGTGGTTCAGATGCGCCGTCTCCAAGGTCGCTTGAAGAAACGGTTGGCAAGTCTGGGAGCGGCGCAATGATGGCACGACAGGATCGCGCATTCGTCTTCTTGCAAGGACCGCCGGGCCCCTTCTTTCGGCTCCTCGGCGAAGAAATGACCCGTCAGGGGCTGACCGTGCACCGCATCAATGTCAGCGGGGGCGATCGTCTCGACTGGCCCGATGGCGCGGTGAATTTTCGGGGCCGATACTCGGAATGGCCCGTGTTCTTCGACAAGTTCCTTCGGGAAAATCGAATTACGGATCTGCTCGTTTATGGAGACTGCCGTCCATATCACCTAGCAGCCCATGGGGTCGCAGCTCTCCGAAACGTGCGAACCCACGTCCTTGAGGAAGGATACTTGCGGCCGCACTGGATGACGCTCGAGCCAGAAGGCGTGAATGCTCGGTCGACCTTGTCGCGCGACAAGAACTGGTTCTT
>DASSPO010000367.1:0-2743 GCA_035699585.1 Bauldia sp. | reverse complement strand
CCTCGCCCACCACGACCGAGACATTGAGGCGCACCAGCGGGCGGATGTCGGCCACCCGCACTCCGTCGGCGCGCAGGATCTGCACCGCCTGCCATTCCCCGGCGATGGAGGCCATCACCTGGCGCACGCGCGGGTCCTTGGCGCGCGCATAGGCGTCGATAGTCTCCAGGAGCTTCACCTTGGTTTCGAAGGTCGGCTCGCCGAGCGGGTTCTCGTCGCCGTAGAGACGGACATTGGTGCGCGCCGGCGGCGCCGCGTAGCGCCCGGAATAGCCGCCCTTGACCGCGCGCACCGCTTCCGCCGCGCGCGCAATCGCCGCGTCCGAGACGTCGGAGGCGTGGGCGTAGCCGACCGCCTCGTCCTTCACCGCGCGCAAGCCGAAACCCTGGGCGGTATCGTAGGTCGCCTGTTTGAGACGCCCGTTGTCGAACGTCATCATCTCGGACTGGCGATATTCGAGGAACAGCTCGCCGTCGTCGGCGCCTTCAAGGCCGCGGGCGAGGTGGCGGCGGGCGGCGTCGCGGTCGAGGCCGGCGCGGTCGAGCAGCGAGAGAGTGGAGGTCATGTCGGGAACCGCATTTTCGAGGATTCGTCGGCTAAACGTAGTGGCTGGCGGCCGGTCTTGCGAGGGGCGTTTGACCTCTCTTCCTGTCATTCCGGGGCCGGCCGAAGGCCGGAGCCCGGAATCCACAGTCCCGGTGATGAGACATAGATTCCGGACAGCCGCTTCGCGGCTTCCGGAATGACGTCGGAGAGAATTGTTATCAGGCCGCCTTTATTACGGCAGCTTGTCGAAACCTTCGCCGAATCCTTTCAGGCTCATCGGGAAGCCGATGCCTTCTTCCGGCGTCTGGAAGATGATGAAGGTCGCGGTCTTGGCCGAGCGCATCTGCTTGATCAGGCTCGGGTCCATGACCACCTCGGCGACGCAGCCGTTCGGCAGGCAGCGCACGAAGCCGGCGCGGCCGACGTCTTCGTTGTCGATCTTCAGGCCGAGGCCGGACGGCAGCAGCACGCCCATGGGGGCGACGATCCGCATCAGCCGCGACTTGTTGTCGGCGGTCTTCAGCACGATCACGGTGAGGCCGACATTGGCGCGATCCTCGGCGGTCACGCTCTGGATCAGGGCGCATTGCTCGCCCTGCGCGCCCGGCGGGGTGTCGCAGCGGATCTGCCAGTCGGAATGGACCGAACGGACGACGCCCTGCGCGGCCGACGGGCCGGTCATGGTGCCGGTCGTGGCGATGAGGATGCCGAGCGCGGCGGCGAGCGCCGGCGCGACGGCGCCTGTGAGCCTTCCGGGTTGAAACGAACCCATGGTTGCCTCGAATGGTCGCTTTGCCTGTTGGCTGCGCCCTGCGGACTTCATGACCGCCACACTACGGCCGAATCAGCCGTGCCGGCCAGGGTTTCCGGCCATGCTCGGGCCGTCCCGTCAAAGTTTGGTAAAACAGCCCATTGTGGCCGAGTTTGGAACCCAGGATAGCCCCGCATTGCGTGTCATTTGCGGATCGCGCCCAGGTATCAAATCAGGTGTCAAATATCGCATGGGACCCAGGGTTAAGGTGCATTGCGACAAGCTCTAAAGTGTGGTTTTGAGTGCCTGGGAATCCCCAAAGGTTCCCGCCCGCACCTCCGCGGAGCCGCCCGTGACCGGGCGTCGCACCCGGAGCCTCAGCGACCTGAAAAAAGGGCCCGGCGGGCATGACGGCTTCATCGAAGGAGCGATGACGACGATGCTTCTGTTCAAGCGGGTGGCCGCCTTGGCGGCGACGGTCGGGGTCATTCTCGCGGGGGCGGGGACCGCGCTCGCGGGAGACGGGCAGCCCTCGAAGTGGCAGCTGGGCTTCCAGCAGCCGGCGACCCCGGTGATGGAGTGGATCAACTCGTTCCACACCGGACTGCTCTACACCATCGTGGCGATCTCGTTGTTCGTCCTCGCCCTGTTGCTGATCGTCATGGTGCGCTTCAACGCCCGCGCCAATCCGACGCCCTCGCGCACCACACATAACACCTTCATCGAGGTGGTCTGGACGCTCGTCCCGGTGATCATCCTGGTCGGCATCGCCATCCCGTCGTTCCGGCTGCTGTTCTATCAGTTGAACGTGCCGGCGATGAGCGCCGAGGCCGGCGACGTCACGATCAAGGCCACCGGCAAGCAGTGGTTCTGGACCTACAGCTATCCGGATCACGGCAACTTCGAGTTCGACTCGCTGATGGTGCGCGATCCCGCCCAGCTCAAGGGCCGGCCGCGGCTCCTCGCCGTCGACAACGAAGTGGTCGTGCCGGTGAACAAGAACGTCCGCGTCATCACCACCGGCGCCGACGTGATCCATGCGTTCGCGGTGCCGGCGTTCGGCATCAAGATCGACTCGATCCCCGGCCGCATCAACGAGACCTGGTTCCGCGCCACCCGCGAGGGCATCTACTATGGACAATGCTCGGAGCTGTGCGGCAAGGACCACGCCTATATGCCGATCGCGGTCCGGGTGGTGAACGAAGACGAATTCAAGAAATGGGTCGAGGGGGCGCGCAAGCGGTTTGCGCGCGACGACGCGACGCCGGCCACCACGGTGGCGGCGGCGGAACAATCGACCGCGCGCTGAACGGCGCGGCCCCGCCCGTTCTTCTCCGCCTGCGGGGAGGACAGGGAGGGGCGGTAACGACTGAAGTCGAAGGGACTGACAATGGCTACGACCGCACACACCCACGGCGCCCATGACGGTCATGGTGTGCACGCGCA
>DASSPO010000366.1:0-5120 GCA_035699585.1 Bauldia sp. | reverse complement strand
CCGAGCTCGACGTCTGGCGGTACATCCACCGCGAAAATATCGAGGTGGTGCCACTCTATTTCGCCGCCGAGCGGCCGGTGGTGGAACGCGACGGCACGCTGATCATGGTCGACGACGACCGCATGCCCGTCGACCCCGGCGAGGTGACGGAGCGCAACGTCCGCTTCCGCACGCTCGGCTGCTACCCGCTCACCGCGGCGATCGAATCCGACGCCGCGACCCTCTCGGCGATCGTCGCCGAGATGTTCGTCGCCCGCACCAGCGAGCGCCAAGGCCGCCTCATCGATCACGACGAGGTCGGCGCGATGGAAATGAAGAAGCGCGAGGGCTACTTTTGATGGCGCATACTCTGGCGGAGAACGAAGCCTTCGCCGCCTTCCTCACCGAGAACGAGGGCAAGGATCTCCTCCGCTTCCTGACCTGCGGCAGCGTCGACGACGGCAAGTCGACCCTGATCGGCCGGCTGCTCTATGATTCGAAGCGGCTGTTCGAGGACCAGCTGGCGACGCTGCGCACGGACTCGAAGAAATTCGGCACGACCGGCGGAGACATCGACTTCGCCCTCCTCGTCGACGGCCTGGTGGCCGAGCGCGAACAGGGCATCACCATCGACGTCGCCTACCGCTACTTCGCCACCGACCGGCGGCGCTTCATCGTCGCCGACACGCCGGGCCACGAGCAGTACACGCGCAACATGGCGACCGGGGCGTCGAACTCCGATCTCGCCGTGCTGCTGGTCGACGCGCAGAACGGTATTCTCACCCAGACCCGCCGCCACGCCTATATCGTCTCGCTCCTCGGCATCAAGAACGTCGTGCTCGCGGTCAACAAGATCGACCTGATCGGCTTCGACGAGGAGCGCTTCATCGACATCAGGAACGCGTTCGCCGAGTTCGCGGCCCAGTTCAAGTTCGATTCGGTCGTCACCATTCCGCTCTCCGCCCGGCACGGCGACAACGTGATCGAGAAGAGCCCGCGCACCCCGTGGTACGGCGGCCAGACCCTCCTCGACTATCTCGAGACGGTGAAGGTCGAGGAGGGAAGCGGGCTCAAGCCGTTCCGTTTCCCGGTGCAGTGGGTCAACCGCCCCAACGCCGCCTTCCGCGGCTATGCCGGCACGGTCGCCTCCGGCAATGTCCGCCCGGGCGACACGGTGGTCGTGGCGCGCACCGGCCAGGCGGCGCGGGTGGCGCGGATCGTCACGCTCGACGGCGACCGCGAGCGGGCCGACACCGGCACCAGCGTCACCCTCACCCTCGACACCGAGATCGATGCATCGCGCGGCGACGTGCTCGCCGCCCCGGCCCACCGGCCGGAGGTGTCCGACCAGCTTGCCGCGCACCTCATCTGGATGAGCGAGGAGCCGCTCCTCCCCGGCCGGCCCTACCTGCTCAAGTCGGCGACGCGCACGGTCGGCGCGGCGGTCACCGATCTCAAGCATCGGGTCGACATCGAGAGCCTGAAGCCGCTCGCGGCGAAGACGCTCGGGCTCAACGACATCGGGCTCGTCAACCTCTCGCTCTCCGAGCCGATCGCCTTCGATCTCTACGACGAGAACAAGACCACCGGATCGTTCATCCTCATCGACCGCTTCACCAACGCCACCGTCGCCGCCGGCATGATCCGCTTCGGTCTCCGGCGCGCCACCAACATCCACTGGCAGGCGCTTAACATCGACCGCAAGGCGCGGGCCGACCTCAAGGGCCAGAAGCCGGTGATCCTCTGGTTCACCGGGCTCTCCGGCGCCGGCAAGTCGACCATCGCCAACCTCGTCGAATCGAAGCTCCACCTGATGGGGCGCCACACCTACATGCTCGACGGCGACAACATCCGCCACGGCCTCAACCGCGACCTCGGCTTCACCAACGCCGACCGGGTGGAGAACATCCGCCGCGTCGCCGAGACGGCCAAGCTCTTCGTCGATGCCGGGCTGATCGTGCTCGTCTCGTTCATCTCGCCCTTCCGCTCGGAGCGGGCGATGGCGCGCGACATGGTCGGCGAGGGCGAGTTCCTCGAGATCTTCGTCGACGTGCCGCTTTCGGTGGCCGAGAGCCGCGATCCAAAGGGTCTCTACAAGAAGGCGCGCGCCGGCGAGATCAAGCACTTCACCGGGATCGACTCGCCCTACGAGCCGCCGGTCAAGCCCGACCTCAGGCTCGACACCACCGCGGCCGGCGCCGAAGAGCTCGCCGATCGCATCGTCGAAGCCCTGCGCAAGGGCGGATACCTCGGGAACGGCGCGTAGCCCTCACGGCGGCCATACCACGAGCAGCATCGGCACGGCGACGACGATGACCAGCAGGGACAACGGCAGGCCGAGGCGCGGATAGTCGCCGAAGCGATAGCCGCCCGGCCCCATCACCAGCGTATTGCACTGGTGGCCGATCGGGGTGAGGAAGTCGCAGCCGGCGCCGATCGCCACCGCCATCAGGAACGCCTCCGGCCTTAGGCCCAGGCTGGTCGCGAAGGTCGCCGCGATCGGCGCCATCACCAGAACGGTCGCGGCGTTGTTGAGGAACGGCGTCACCGCCATCGCCGTCACCAGGATCAGCGCGATCGAGCCGTAGGGCGGGAGCGCCGTGCCGGCCCCGGCGAGGACGCCGGCAATCACGTCGGTCGCCCCCGTGCCTTGGAGCGACTCGCTCACCGGGATGAGGGCGGCGAGCATGACCAGGATCGGCCCGTCGAGGGCGCCGTAGACCTCGCGCACCGGAACGACGCCGAACAGGACCATGGCGGCGGCAGCGGCGAAGAAGGCGACGGCCACCGGAACCATCCCTGTCGCGGTGGCGATGACGGCGGTGGCAAGGATCAGCACCGGGACAATGCCGCGACGGACGCTGCCGAGGCGGATCGGCCGTTCGGCGAGCGGCAGGCAGCCGAGATTGCGGAGCAGCTCCGGGAGTGCCTTCCGGTCCCCCTGGACGATGATCACGTCGCCAAGCTCCAGGGGAATGCTGCCCGGCCGGCCCGTCAGTCGCTGACCTTTCCGGCTGATCGCGAGCAAATTGACGTGCAGCCGGTCGAACAGCCCGAGGGACTGCGCCGACCAGCCGATGAGGCTCGACCCTCCGCCGATCACGGCTTCGACGGCGTCGATGCTTTCGCCCTCCGGCACCGGTCGGTCGCCGGTGAGGTTCAACCGCGCCTGGGCCACCAGCCCGTCGAGGGCGGCGTGATCGCCCTCGATCAGCATGATGTCGCCTTCCTTGAGCGTCGCGTCGGGCAGCGGCGCAAGCCGGACATTGCCGCGCAGGATCGCGGTCACCGCGACGCTGCCCTTGGCGAGGTTGAAAAGATCGGCCACCGTCTTGCCGAGGATGGTGGAATCCGGCGTGACCTTGGCCTCGGCCAGGTAGTTCTTGATGTCGAGCGCCTCGTGCATGTCGCCGCTCTCGCGCCTGCGTTCCGGCACCAGCCAGTAGAAGAATACGAGAAAGACGCCGCCGACCCCGGCGACCGCGAGCCCGACCGGGGCGAAATCGAACATGCCGAAGGGCGTGCCGGTCAGCTCCTCGCGGATGCCGGCGACCACGATATTGGGCGAAGTGCCGACCAGCGTCGTCAGTCCGCCGAGGAGCGAAGCGAACGCCATCGGCATCAGGAACACCGAGGCCGAGACCCTCGACTGATCGGCGAACCGGAAGGCGATCGGGATCATGATTGCGAGCGCGCCGATATTCTTGACGAAGGCCGACATCACGCCGACCACGATGACGAGCAGCGCCAGCTGCGCCTTGACGCCCGAGACGTTCGGCGCGAAGCGCTTGATGGCGATCTCGGTGATGCCGGAGCGAGCAATCCCGGCACTGACCAGAAGCGCCGAGCCGACGATGATGACGATGTCGTTGCTGAACCCGCTGAAGGCGGCCTCGAGCGGCACGATGCCGACCGCAAGCCCCAAGAGCAGCGCGCCGACCGCAACCAGATCGTAGCGCACGCGCCCCCAGACGAGCGCCGCCATAACCAGCGCGATGACGGCAACCGAGAGAACCTGCTCGAAAGTCACCCGCGGACCCCCTCCGTCCCTGACAAGTCTACCGTCGCGGCCCTTCGGGAACGACAGGGAACACGCAGCCCCGCGCCGGGTTCCTTCGCACCCGCCGAGCCAATAAGCCTACAGCGGCAATTCCCGGTAACGCTGAACGATGGCGTCGCCGAGGTCCTCCACCGCGAGCGAGCCTTTGAGCGTCCGCTGGACGAGGACGTTGCGGCGGTCGGCCTCATCGCGTCTTCGCGTGACCAACCCCATCCGCCCCATCGAGTCGAGCGCGCGGGTGATCACCGGCTTGGTCACGCCGAGCTTGGCGGCGAGCCCGCGCACGGTGTGCGGCGGCGGTTCGAGATAGACGGTGAGAAGCACTGCCAGCTGTCGCGCCGAAAGGTCCGGCCGGCCGTCGCGGACGAGATCGAAGGTTACCTCCCGCCAGAGGCGGAGCGCCTGGCTCGGCCTGAACTCCAGCGGCATCGGTGCTCCCGAAGATCGTTACGGACCCGAACTATTTAATCCGCCTCGGCTCCGGTCTTCAAGCGCCGAAGCGCTCCTCAAAGAGCGCGTAGAGGGCGCGGATCGCCTGCGCTTCGCCACCTTCCGGCCGGCCCGGCGCGTCCTTCGGGTTCCAGGCGTAGATGTCGGCATGAAGCCACGACTGTCCCTCGGGCACGAACCGCGACAGGAACAGGGCTCCGGTGATCGACCCGGCGAAGGGCGTCGAACCGGCATTGTTGATGTCGGCGATCTTCGAATCGAGCATCGACAGGTACGGCGCCCACAGCGGCATCCGCCATACCGGGTCGGCCACCGCCGCGGCGTGGCGGGCAAGGTCGGCCGCGAGACGCTCGTCGCCGGTATAGACGGGGACAAGGTCGGGACCGAGGGCCGTCCGGGCGGCGCCGGTAAGCGTCGCCATGTCGATGAGAATGTCCGGCGCTTCCTCGGCGGCGAGCGCCAGCGCATCGGCGAGCACGAGACGGCCTTCGGCGTCGGTGTTGCCGATCTCCACCGTGAGCCCCTTGCGGCTCCGGAAGACGTCGCCGGGGCGAAAGGCGGCGCTGCCGATCGCATTCTCGACGGCCGGTATCAGCACCCGGAGGCGGACGCTCAGCTGAGCGTCCATGAT
>DASSPO010000365.1:0-8804 GCA_035699585.1 Bauldia sp. | reverse complement strand
GCCCAAGCCGGGTACGATCGAATACGAGCAGTGGCAGAACGAAATGTCTCAGGTCCATGGCATTGCCGAGGTGATCATCGGCAAACAGCGCCATGGCCCCACCGGAACAGTGCGGCTATGGTTTGAGGATCGGCTTACGCGCTTCTCGAATCTCGCCCGAGAAGATCACCTGCCGACGCCATACGGCACCTGACGGAGGTTGCCATGATCTTCAAGGCCCTGTTCGGAAGGAAGGATGACCCATCGTCACCGCAGGTCGGCGGCACGAAGGACTTGCTCACGCTGACCCAGCCGGTCGACGCCACTGTCGAGCGCGCCTTCCAGGTTTTCATCGACGAGTTCAACCGCTGGTGGCCTCGCGATTATACCTGGGGCCGCGAAAGGCTCTCCGCGATCGCGATCGAGCCGAAGATGGGAGGACGCTGCTACGAGCGACTCAATGACGGGAGCGAGCAGGTGTGGGGTAAGGTCCTAGCTTTCGACAGGCCGCATCATATCGTGATCGCCTGGCAGATATCGCCGGATCGGAGACCCGAGGAGAGCGACGCGACCGCGAGTCGGGTGGATGTACGTTTCTCTCCCCTCGACGGCGGCAAGACGAACGTGCTGCTTGTCCACCGGGACTTCTTCCGTCACCAGGGCGACTGGGAGAAATACCGCAACGACATGGCTTCGAAGAAGGGCTGGCCACTGATCATGGCCGCCTACGCCAAGGCGGTCCAAGAAGCCTCGGATCACCGTTAGCCGCCACGGAGCCCGGCGGAAAGAACGAGTCGTGACGCTCGAGGCGTACGCCAAGGCCTTCTCAAATGGTCTTTGCCCACGCCGATGAGCCAGCGGGACGACTCGGAAGGAAAATCAATCGCGTCAGAGGCGTCCCTTCTTGAGTTCGAAGAAGCGGAAACTTATGCCGCCGCCGCTCCTTCGGCCTCACTCTCGCTGCTCCTGGCGCGGTCCGCGGCTCCCTTGGCCTCGACGTCACGGTCGACGAACTCGATCACAGCCACGGGCGCGCTGTCGCCGTAGCGGAAGCCTGCCTTAAGCACCCGGGTGTAGCCGCCCGCTCTGTCCTTGTAACGCGGGCCGATCGTCTCAAATAACTTCTTGACCACCGGAATCGAGCGGAGCTCGGCAACCGCCTGCCGGCGGGCGTGGAGATCGCCGCGCTTGGCGAGCGTCACCAGTCTCTCGACAATGGGACGAAGGTCTTTCGCCTTGGGTAGCGTTGTGACGACCTGCTCGTGCACGATCAGCGAGCCGGCAAGGTTGGCGAACATCGCCTTCCGGTGGCTCGACGTCCGGTTCAGCTTACGGCCGGCATTGCGGTGACGCATGTGGAACTCCGTCCCAAGGGATTAGGAACCAGGGATTGGTTTGGGTCTCTGTTGGGGCTATCAGGCCGTTCAAGAGGCCAAAACCCCAAATCGCTACCCTGCCCCCTAGTTAGTAGTGGTCTTCGTAGCGCTTGGCCAACTCGTCGATGTTCTCCGGCGGCCAGTTCTGAACCTCCATGCCGAGGTGGAGACCCATCTGGGCGAGGACCTCTTTGATCTCATTGAGCGATTTCCGCCCGAAGTTTGGCGTGCGAAGCATCTCCGCCTCAGTCTTCTGGATGAGGTCGCCGATATAGACGATGTTGTCGTTCTTCAGGCAGTTCGCCGAACGCACGGAAAGCTCGAGCTCGTCGACCTTCTTGAGGAGCGCCGGGTTGAAGGCGAGCTCGGGGATGGAAACCTCCGCGGTTTCCTTCTGCGGCTCCTCGAAATTGACGAAGATCGACAGCTGGTCCTGGAGGATTCGGGCCGCATAGGCGACTGCATCGTCGGCTCGTACAGAGCCGTCGGTTTCGACAGTCAGCGTCAGCTTGTCGTAGTCGAGCACTTGACCCTCGCGGGTGTTCTCGACGCGGTAGGAGACCTTCTTCACCGGCGAATAGAGACTGTCGACCGGGATCAGGCCGATCGGAGCATCCTCCGGACGGTTTCGATCGGCCGGCACATAGCCTTTGCCGGTGTCGACCGTGAACTCCATGCGAATTTCGGTCCCCTCGTCGAGCGTGCAAAGCACGTGCTCGGGATTGAGGATCTCGACGTCTGAGACGGTCTGGATGTCGCCGGCTGTGACCACGCCGGGGCCCTGCTTCCGCACGACCATGCGCTTCGGGCCGTCGCCCTGCATTTTGATGGCGATTTCCTTGATGTTGAGGATGATGTCGGTGACATCCTCGCGTACGCCGCTGATCGAGGAGAACTCATGGAGCACGCCGTCGATCTGCACCGCCTTCACCGCCGCGCCCTGGAGCGATGACAGGAGGATGCGACGGAGCGCATTACCCAAGGTGAGTCCGAAGCCGCGTTCCAGCGGCTCGGCAACGATGGTCGCAAATCGCTTCGCCATCGGGCCCTGCCCGGTGGTGATCTCAAGCTTGTTCGGTTTGATCAGCTCTTGCCAGTTCTTTTGGATCACGAGCTTCGTCCTTTCAGTCGTTTGGCCGCGCCCTGAGGAAACGGGAGCGACACGGGCGGCCTCCGCGGGCCGCGGATAACTTGAATGTCGGGCGCCGGTGTGACGACGCCCGTCGGCTTACACGCGGCGACGCTTGCGCGGCCTGCATCCGTTGTGGGCGATCGGCGTCACATCGCGAATCGAGGTGATCGTGAAGCCGCCGGACTGGAGCGCGCGGAGCGCCGACTCCCGGCCCGATCCGGGACCGGAAACTTCGACCTCCAATGTCCTGACACCGTGCTCGGCAGCCTTCCGCCCGGCATCCTCTGCAGCCATCTGCGCAGCATAAGGCGTCGACTTCCGCGACCCCTTGAAGCCCATCAACCCGGCCGAGGACCACGAGATCGTGTTCCCCTGCGCATCGGTGATGGTGATCATCGTGTTGTTGAAGCTGGAATTCACGTGCGCCACACCGGAGGTGATGTTCTTGCGCTCACGGCGGCGCACGCGGGTTGCATCTTTTGCCATTCGTATCCCTTCAGAGCGATAGGCGAGTGGCCAACAGCGAATAGAAACGTTCAGTATTTTCGCCGTCGTCCGATCCCGCCGATGCTCTCATCCTTCTATTCGCTATTGGCTATTTGGCTGGTTCGCTGCGCTCTGGCACTTACTTCTTCTTGCCGGCGATCGGGCGCGCCGGGCCCTTGCGGGTCCTTGCGTTGGTGTGGGTGCGCTGCCCCCGGACCGGCAAGCCACGACGGTGCCGCAGCCCGCGATAGCACCCGAGATCCATCAGGCGCTTGATGTTCATCGCCACCTCGCGCCGGAGATCGCCCTCTACCATGTAATCGCGGTCGATGGTTTCGCGGATCTGGATCACATCGGCGTCCGACAGTTCGTTGACCCGGCGACTCTCGGGAATATTCACCTTCTGCATGATTTCCCTGGCCTTGGCCGGGCCAATGCCGTGGATGTACTGCAGCGCGACTATCACGCGCTTGTTGGTCGGAATGTTGACGCCTGCGATACGGGCCAAGGCCGCTTCTCCTTCTGCCGGCCGCAACTGCAGCCGAAAAGTGCTTATTCTGCAGAGACATCCGGGAAACGCAGACAGCGGCCCCGGCTCTCCATTACTGGGTAACCGGCACCGCACGTCCAATAAGTGCAGAATTCGTCCCGGTAGATAAACATTCCCTGCTCTTCCGTCAACTCCGGCTACACCTCAAGCATCGGTGTTGGCCTTGAGACTCTCATCGATCCGCGCCGCGACCTCTTCGACCGTCCCCATACCGTCGATCGGCTTCAAGGTCCCCCGCTTCCGATAGTGGTCGGCGACCGGCGCTGTCTGCTCCCGGTACACTGATAGGCGCTTGGCGACGGTTTCCTCCGTATCGTCGCCGCGGGACCCGCCGGTCTCCCTCGCGCGTCCGAGGATACGGTCGCGAAGGACCTTATGGTCGACGACGATCTCGATGATCGCATCGATCTTGAGGCCACGTTCCTCAAGCAGCCGGTCCAGCGCCTTTGCCTGGTCGACCGTTCGGGGAAATCCATCAAGGATGAAACCCCGCGCCGTGTCCGGCCGGTCGAGGCGGTCGGCAACGATCTCGACCATCACATCGTCGGGGACGAGTTCGCCGCGGTCCATGATCGTCTTGGCGCGCTTGCCCACCGGAGTCCCGGCCGCCGCAGCCGCGCGGAGCATGTCACCCGTCGAGAGCTGCACGATGCCATGCTTCTCCACGAGCCGCTGCGCCTGGGTTCCCTTGCCCGCGCCCGGAGGCCCGAGCAGGATAAGCCTCATCGCGTCTTCCCCCTGAGCTTGGCCTTCTTGACGAGGCCTTCATACTGGTGTGCGAGGAGATGGCCTTGAACTTGGGAAACGGTGTCCATCGTCACGCTCACGACAATGAGAAGCGACGTACCGCCGAAGTAGAACGGCACGCCCGTGTAGCTGATGAGAAACTCCGGCAGCAAGCATACTGCGACCAGATAGATCGCGCCGATCACCGTGATGCGGGTCAGCACATAGTCGATGTACTCGGCGGTCTTTGCACCTGGCCGAATGCCAGGAATAAAGCCACCGTGCTTCTTGAGGTTCTCCGCCGTATCGGTCGGATTGAACACGACCGCCGTATAGAAAAACGCGAAGAACACGATCAGTCCCGCGTAGAGGAGCATATAGAGCGGCTGACCGTGGCCTATCATGGCCGTGATCGTGTTGAGCCAGCTCGGTCCGGTCCCCCCGGAAAAGTTCGCAAGCGTCACGGGCAGGAGGAGAAGCGAGGAGGCGAAAATCGGCGGGATGACGCCTGACGTATTGAGCTTGAGCGGCAGATGAGACGAATCGCCCTGGAACATCCGGTTCCCGACCTGCCGCTTGGGGTACTGGATAAGCAGACGGCGCTGAGCCCGCTCAACGAACACAATCACGGCAATCACCGCGATGGCCATCACGCCAATGAACAGGATGAGTGCGGTCGATAGCGCGCCCTCGCGGCCCAGCTCCAGGGTTCCGACCAGCGCCGAGGGCAGCTCCGCCACGATGCCGGCAAAAATGATCAGCGAAATGCCGTTTCCGATGCCGCGGCTGGTGATCTGCTCGCCAAGCCACATCAGGAACATCGTTCCGCCGGTGAGCGTGATCACCGTGGTCAGGCGGAAGAACATGCCTGGATCCGTGACGACGTTGGTGGCCCCCTCCAGCCCGACGGCAATGCCGTAAGCCTGCAGAACCGACAGGATAACCGTGCCGTAACGGGTGTACTGGTTGATGACCTTGCGGCCCTGCTCCCCTTCCTTCTTGAGCTGCTCGAGCGTCGGTACGATCGACGTCATGAGCTGCATGATGATGGATGCCGAAATGTACGGCATGATGCCGAGGGCGAAGATCGCCATGCGACCGACAGCGCCACCGGCGAACATGTTGAACATGCCGATCAGGCCGCTCGACTGCGCGTTGAACGCCTGGGCGAGCGCGTCGGGGTTGATGCCTGGGAGCGGGATATAGGTCCCAAGCCGGTAGATCACCAGCGCGCCGAGGGTGAACCAAATCCGCTTCTTCAGCGCTTCCGCCTTGGCGAAAGCACCGAAATTGAGATTGGCTGCGAGTTGCTCGGCGGCCGATGCCATCGGACTTGTCCTTTCGGCCTACTCGGCTTTTTCGGCCGCCGCGGGCTTCAAGATCTCGACCGAGCCGCCGGCCTTTTCGACTGCCGCAACCGCCGACTTCGAGGCGCCGGCAATCTCAAAATTGACGGCGGTCTTGAGCTGGCCGTTGGCAAGAAGCCGGACACCGTCCTTCGCACGGCGGATCACGCCGGCCTGACGCAGCGCCTCGGCGTTGACCCTCGCCTTGATATCGAGCCGACCGGCGTCGATCGCTTCCTGGATACGGCCGAGGCCGACCTCATTGAACTCGCGCGCAAAGATGTTGTTGAAGCCGCGTTTGGGCAAGCGCCGATGAAGCGGCATCTGGCCGCCCTCGAAGCCCTTGATTGCGACGCCGGCGCGGGCCTTCTGGCCCTTGACGCCGCGACCCGCGGTCTTGCCCTTGCCCGAACCGATGCCGCGGCCGACGCGCATCCGAGCTTTGCGCGCACCCGGTTTGTCGGAAATCTCGTTGAGCTTCATGACGTTACTTCCCTTCCTCCACCACGCGAACGAGGTGGCCGACCTTCTCGATCATGCCACGTACGGCCGGGGTGTCCGGCAAAGTGCGCCGGCGCCGGATTTTGTTGAGGCCAAGGCCGATCAGCGTTTGACGCTGAATCGCCGGCCGGCGGATCGGGCTGCCGATCTGCTCAACGGTGATGGTTTTTTCGGCCATGATTCAGTCCTTGTTCCTCAGGCCTCTACCGCCGCTTCGGCGTCGATATCGCGGCGGCGCGCCTGAAGCGTCGATACCTTGATGCCACGGCGCGCGGCGACTCCGCGCGGGCTGTCCTCGTGCTTCAGCGCATCGAAGGTAGCGCGTACCATGTTGTAAGGGTTGGACGAGCCAAACGACTTCGCCACGACATCCTGGACACCGAGCGTTTCGAACACGGCGCGCATCGGACCGCCGGCGATGATTCCGGTGCCCGGAGGTGCTGCGCGGCAGATCACCTTGCCGGCGCCATGGCGCCCGGTCACGTCATGGTGGAGTGTACGGCCCTCGCGGAGCGGTACCCGCACCAGTGAGCGCTTTGCGGCGTCGGTCGCCTTGCGGATCGCCTCGGGCACCTCGCGCGCCTTGCCGTGGCCGAAACCCACCCGACCTTTCTGGTCGCCCACAACGACAAGCGCGGCAAAGCCGAACCGCCGGCCGCCCTTGACTACCTTGGCGACGCGGTTGATGTGGACCAGCTTGTCGACGAACTCGCTGTCCCGCTCCTCCCGCTCGCGTTCCCGGCTGCGTTCGCGCTCTCTTGCCATGCTACCGTTTCCGTTTGCCCGATATCGTTGTCGTAAGGCGGCGGTTCAAGCCGTCTTCAGAAATTCAGTCCGCCCTCGCGGGCCCCGTCGGCCAGCGCTTTCACGCGGCCGTGATAAAGATAGCGTCCACGATCAAAGACAACGTCCTTGATGCCGGCCTTAGCTGCCCTTTCGGCCAGGAGCTTGCCGACCTCGGCCGCGGCTTCCTTGTCCGCGCCGGTCTTGAGCCTCGCCCGGAGATCCTTGTCGAGGGACGAGGCAGCGGCGAGGGTCTTACCCTCCGCATCGTCGATCACCTGGGCGTAAATGTGTTTGGAGGAACGAAAGACGCTGAGGCGCTTCCGGGTCCCGGCGGCGCTCTTCACCCGGCGCCGGACGCTAGCAATGCGTCGCTCGGTGGTCTTGTTGCCCATGGCCCTTACTTCTTCTTGCCTTCCTTGCGGTGGATTGTCTCCTCCGCGTACTTGATGCCCTTGCCCTTGTAGGGCTCCGGCTTGCGGAACTCTCGTATTTCCGCCGCCACCTGACCGACCTGCTGGCGATCGGCGCCGGCGACGACGATCTCGGTCGGCTTTGGCGTCGTTATGGAGACCCCTTTCGGGATGGCGTACACGATGTCGTGGCTGTAGCCGAGGTTGAGCTGAAGGTTCGACCCCTGAACCGCGGCCCGATACCCGACGCCGTTGATCTCCAGACGGCGTTCGAAGCCCTTGGTAACGCCCTCGAAGAGGTTCGCGACCATTGTCCGCGACATCCCCCAGGCGGCCCGAGCCTCGTTGGATTCATCGCGCGGCGCGACGGCGATCGCGCCGTCTTCCATGGCCACCGCGATGTTTTCCGTGGCTACGAAGGAGAGCTCCCCCTTCGGCCCTTTCACCACGACCTTCTGGCCGTCAACCTGGGCGGTAACCCCCTTCGGGACCGGAACCGCCTTCTTGCCAATTCGCGACATGACTCGGACTTTCCTGTTCGTTGCCCGCCGGTCAGAACACCCGGCAGAGCACCTCGCCGCCGACGTTCTGGTCGCGCGCCTCGGCATCCGACATCACGCCCTTCGGCGTGGAGAGGATGGAGACGCCCAGCCCGTTGCTGACGCGCGGTATGTTCTTCACCGAGGCGTAGACGCGGCGGCCCGGCCGAGACACGCGCTCGATCTCGCGGATCACCGGCTGGCCGTCGTAGTACTTGAGCTCGATCTCGAGCTCGACCTTTCCGTTTTCGTCGACCTGCGAGTAGCCGCGGATATAGCCCTCAGCTTGCAGCACATCGAGAACGCGCTCGCGGAGGCGTGAGCCCGGGGTGGTTACCTTGGACTTCTTCCGCATCTGGGCGTTCCGGATACGCGTCAGCATGTCGCCCAGCGGGTCGGACATTGTCATCCTTGTCGCTCCTTACCAGCTCGACTTGACGAGACCGGGTATCATCCCGGCCGAGCCGAGTTCGCGCAGCGCAATGCGCGAGACCCTGAGTTTGCGGTAGTAGCCGCGCGGACGTCCGCTAACCTCGCAGCGGTTTCGAATGCGCACCTTCGAAGAGTTCCGCGGCAGTTCGGCGAGCTTCAGGCGCGCCTGGAAGCGCTCCTCCATTGACAGGCTCTCGTCGTTTGCGGTCTTCTTCAGCGCCGCACGGCGCTCCGCATAACGGGCCACCATCTTGCGGCGCTTCTTGTTGCGGTTGATCGCACTGGTCTTGGCCATCGTGCCTGTCCCTTACTGCCGGAACGGGAAGTTGAACGCCTTGAGCAAGGCTCGCGCCTCGTCGTCTGTCTTGGCGGTGGTGCAGACGATAACGTCCATCCCCCAGATCTGGTCGACCTGGTCGTAATTGATCTCGGGGAAGATGATGTGTTCCTTGATCCCCATGGCGTAGTTGCCACGTCCGTCGAAGCTCTTCGGATTGAGGCCGCGGAAGTCGCGCACGCGCGGCAGCGCGATGTTCACCAG
>DASSPO010000364.1:0-10824 GCA_035699585.1 Bauldia sp. | reverse complement strand
CCCTTGGGCTGCGGCACCGCCAAGTGATGCGGCTTGTGGTCCTCCCGCAGGCGATACGCGTCGTCATCCCGCCGCTCGGCAACGACTTCGTCGCCATGATCAAGGACTCGGCCCTGGTCTCGGCTCTCGGCGTCCAAGACATCACTCAGCTCGGCAAGGTCTATTCTGCCTCGACCTTCCTGTTTTTCGAGACCTACAACGTCGTCGCCTATCTTTACCTGGTGATGACTATCGGCCTGTCGCTGGTCGTCAGGGGACTGGAGAGGCGGCTGAGGAGAGCGATGGGATGAGGGGTGCGCCAGCCATCTTTCACGGCGGTTGGGCCGATCTCGATTCACCGTCCGCGAGACAAACGATTGATCAGGGGGAATAGTGGCAGCATGCGCCACGACGAGATCTGGGACGAAGAGACCGCCGAGAACTACGACACGCCGGGCACCGCGATGTTCGCGCCCGCAGTGCTTGTGCCTGTCGTAGATCGCCTCGCGGAGCTCGCCGAGGGCGGAGCGGCGCTCGAATTCGCAATCGGGACCGGCCGCGTCGCCGTGCCGCTTCGCGAGCGCGGCATTCCGGTCGCCGGCATCGAGCTGTCGCCGCCGATGGTCGCTCAACTACGGAAAAAGGTGGACGAGGCGACGATCCCCGTCGTTATCGGCGACATGTCCGCCGCGACAGTTCCCGGGCGCTTCTCGCTCGTCTACCTGGTCTTCAACGGCATGTCGAACCTCCTGTCGCAGCCCGAACAAGTCGCGTGCTTCCGCAACGCTGCCCGCCATCTGTCGCCGGGAGGCCGCTTTGTGATCGAGCTCGGGGTGCCGGAACTGCGAAAGCTGCCGCCGGGGAGGGAAGCGGTGGTCTGGCGGGCCGAGTCCGGCTATGTCGGCCTGGACAAATACGACGTGCTGCGCCAGCAGGTGGTTTCCTATCATTTCCATTTTGGCGAGGGCAGCGTCGCCCGGTTGTTCCGAAGCCCGCACCGCTACGTCTGGCCGGCGGAACTGGATCTGATGGCCGAGCTTGCCGACTTCGCGTTGGAAACGCGGCACGCCGACTGGCGGGGAACTCCCTTCACGGGCGAGTCGGAATCGCACGTCTCAGTTTACCGGCTGCCGGCGCGCAGTGGAGCCTGATAGCTTGGCCATGGGGCGCCGGCGAAACTTCATTTGCAGCTTTCAACCCCGGATCCGCGCACCCGCCAATCCAGCGACCGAGTCCGCCCGCCCTGGAGGATGTTGAACGGGCTCGGTTCTTTTGCTCCCGGCCCTAACCCACCACGACGATGTGCAGCCTCCTCGGCCCGTGCGCGCCGAGAAGGATGGTCTGCTCGATGTCGGCAGAGCGCGATGGCCCGGTGATCATGTTCACCGTTCGCGGCAGGGTCCCCTTGCCATAGCGCGCGCGGATCGTGTCCCACACGGTCTCGTAATCGCCGGCGATGTCCTCCGCCTGAACGGCGACGATATGGGTCTCGGGCAGAAAGTTGAGTGTTGTCGGGTTATCCGGACCGGAGAGAAGCACCAGCGTTCCGGTCTCCGCCACTCCGGCCAGGGCGCGACTCAGCCCGACCGCGTCGCTACCGTCGGAGGGACCGCGATTGACCTCGACCTGCGTTTGCTCCCAGGGTAGTCCGGCGAGCAGCGGGTCGTCGCCCATCCTCAACACGGCGGGTAGGTTCCGACTCCGGAGGTAGTCGGCAACGGCCCTGGGCACGTCCTGGCTGGATGCAACGCGAGCCACAGTTGCGGAGACCTTCTCGGCCATTGCGCTAAACAGCGCGATGCGCTCTTCGGCCGGGAGCTGGCCACGGGCGGGAACCACGCTCCGCGGCGTGCCTTCTAGACGGGCGATGACGATCGCCCGGCGGCCGACATCGCTTCCGTCGACATGGAGCGAACGCCGGATCTTGGCGAGGATGGTGTCGCGCGGGCTCATTGTGCATTCTTCCGCTTCGCCCACATCTCCATGAAGGTCTTGCCCTCGGGCGCGGGGAAGTCGCGATACGCGGTCCAGCCCCCCGCCAGTGGCAGTGACCTGAACCGGCCGCGGCCGATCGCCCGGTTGGCGAGGACGCGCATCGCAAGGCGGGTCGCGAGGCGATAGAGGCGCGGGCGGCGGGCGAAGAACGCCCATAAGCCGATGCCATACCGTACGGTTGCCGGCGAGAGGTGCCTCTCGAACTCGCGGTCCCGCCAGTAGCGCATCATCTTGGGGAGCGGAATCCGCATCGGGCAAACCGCCTCGCAGCGACCGCAGAAGGTCGAGGCGTTGGGCAGGTCGCCCGCCTGGTCGACGCCGACGAGCTTTGGCGTGAGCACCGCCCCGATCGGTCCGGGATAGACCCAGCCGTAAGCATGGCCGCCGATCGCGTGATAGACCGGACAATGGTTCATGCAGGCACCGCAGCGGATGCAGCGGAGGGCATCCTGGAAACCCGTGCCGAGCATCTCCGACCGGCCGTTGTCGAGGATCACGACGTGATACTCGGCCGGGCCGTCCGGGTCGCCCGGCCGCCGCGGTCCGGTCGAGAAGGTGGTGTAGACCGACATGTCCTGGCCCGTGGCGGATCGCGCCAGCACCCGGAGGATCTCGCTCACGTCGTTCAACGTCGGCGTGATCTTCTCGATCGACGCAATGACTATGTGAACACGCGGCAGGATCTGGGTGAGGTCGCCGTTCCCCTCGTTGGTGACGATCACCGAGGTTCCGGTCTCGGCGACCAGGAAATTGGCGCCGGTTATCCCGACATCGGCGGCAAGGAACCGACGTCGCAACACGCCCCGCGCTTCGCCGAGGAGCGAGGTCGGCTCGCTGAGGTCCCGCTCGGGCGGGAGGGCGGTGTGTGCTTGGCGGAAGCTTTCCTCGACCTGCTCCTTGGTGAGATGCACCGCAGGAGCGATGATATGGCTCGGCGGCTCGTGGCGAAGCTGGATGATGTATTCGCCGAGGTCGGTCTCGACCGGCTCTATGCCGTTTGCCTCGAGGTGTTCGTTCAGGCCGATCTCCTCGGCAATCATCGACTTGCCTTTGGTGACGGTTCGCGCACCGGCCTTCTGGCAGATTGACAGGATGAGGTCCCGGGCTTCCTCTGCCGTTTCGGCGTAGTGGACCTCGCCGCCCGAGGCGCGGACCTTCTCCTCGTAGGCCTCGAGATAGAGGTCGAGATGCTGGAGCGTGTGGTTCTTGATGTCGCGCGCGGCGTCGCGGATCGCATCGAACTCGGGCAGGGCCTCGGCCGCCTTGGCGCGCTTCTCGATGAAGCCGGCCCGCACATAGCCGAGCGCCTTCTGGAGCTGCGAATCGTGGAGCGCCTGCCGGGCGTTTTCCTTGAAGGTCGCGGTGGTAGTTTCCATGAAGGTCAGCCCGTCTCGCCGATCGGCGGGGTGTCGGTCATGCCGGCGAGGATCTCGGCGACATGCCGGGAATGCACCGGCCGTCCCTCGCGCTGGAGCTTGCCGGCCATGTTCATGAGACAGCCGAGATCGCCGGCAAGCAGCGTATCGGCGCCGGTCGCGGCGATCGCCTCGGTCTTCTTCCCGACAATGGCGTTTGAGATGTCGGGATACTTGACGCAGAAGGTGCCGCCGAATCCGCAGCAGACATCGGCATCCCGCAGTTCGGCGAGCCTCAGACCCAAGACCGACTTGAGCAACCGCCGCGGCTGCTCGCGTACGCCGAGTTCACGCAAACCGGAACAGGAGTCATGATAGGTCACCGTGCCCTCGAACTTCGCGGTCACCTCGCGCATCCCGCGAACGTCGTGAAGGAAGCTTACGAGCTCGTAGACCTTCGCTCCAAAGGCCTCGGCGCGCTCCCGCCAATCCGGCTCCCCCTCGAAGAGTTCGGCATAGTGGTGTTTCAGCATGCCGCCGCAGGAGCCGGAAGGCGCGACGACATAGTCGTAGGGCTCGAACGCCGCGATCACCTGTCTGGCAACGGCTCGCGCGTCGCTCCGGTCACCCGAGTTGTAAGCCGGTTGCCCGCAACAGGTTTGCGTCGGCGGCACCTCCACATCGCAGCCCGCATCCTCAATCAGTTTCGCAGCGGCGAACCCGATCGTGGGACGGAAGAGATCGACGAGGCAGGTGACGAACAGCCCGACCTTTGGCCGCCTTGCGGTATCGTTCATTCGGTTGGCGTTTCTCGGTCAGGGTTGCTTGCGAATGTCGATAGCAGGCGCGGCAAGGCCTGATCAACAACCGGTAACACCGAAGGCGCACGAAAAAGCCGAACGAGTGGCGGAGGTCGCGCCAGACGCGGCGGATTGGGCTATGATTGCGGCAGGAGGTTCGATGAACGCCATTGTCATGCCGCCGGTCGACGAATCGGCGATTGCGCGCCGCGAGGCCATTCTCGCCACCCTCGCGGCCATCGTCGGCGAGGAGCACGTCATCACGTCCGAGGATGAGCGAAGGGCCTATGAAACCGATGCGTTGACCGCCTATCGCGCCGTGCCGCTTGGCGTGGTGCTGCCCGGCTCGACCGAGGAGGTCGCCGAGGTCATGAAGGTGCTTTCGGCGGAGCGGATCAAGGTTGTGGCTCGGGGGGCCGGGACATCCCTGTCCGGCGGCGCGCTGCCATCGCCCGATTCGGTTGTAATCGGTCTCGCGCGCCTCAACCGCATCCTCGAAATCGACTATGAAAACCGCACGGCGCGGGTGGAAACCGGGGTCACCAACCTCAACATCACCAACGCCGTTGCGCACCGAGGCTTCTTCTATGCCCCGGATCCCTCGAGCCAGCTCGCCTGCACGATCGGGGGGAACATCGCCATGAACTCCGGCGGGGCGCACTGCCTCAAGTATGGGGTGACGACCAATAACGTGCTCGGCGTCCGGATGGTGCTGGCTGATGGAACGATCGTCGATCTTGGCGGCACCCATCTCGACGCGCCGGGGTACGATCTCCTCGGCTTGGTGATCGGCTCGGAGGGTCAGCTCGGGGTCGTCACCGAGGCCACCGTCCGAATCCTCCGCGCCGCCGAGGGCGCACGCCCGATGCTGTTCGGATTCGCTACGGCCGAAGCCGCCGGAGGCTGCGTTGCGGCGATCATCGCCTCGGGCATCATCCCGGTCGCCCTCGAATACATGGACCGCCCGGCGATCAAGGTCTGCGAGGCCTTCGCCCACGCCGGCTATCCGCTCGATGTCGAGGCCCTGCTTATCGTCGAGGTGGAGGGATCGGACGCCGAGATCGCCGATCTGATCGAGCGGATCTCGGCCATCGCCAAGGCGTTCAACCCGACGACAATGCGCGTTTCACGGTCGGAGGCGGAGAGCGCCGCGATCTGGAAGGGGCGGAAGTCCGCGTTTGGCGCGATGGGGCGCGTCGCCGACTACATCTGCATGGACGGGGTCATCCCCACCGGCCGCCTGCCGGAGGTCCTGCGCCGGGTGGCGGACATTTGCGCCGGCTACGGGCTCCAGGTCGCCAACATCTTTCACGCTGGCGACGGAAACCTTCACCCTCTCGTCCTCTACAACATGAACGACCCGGCAGAGCAGGAAAAGGCCGAAGCCGCCGGGGCGGACATCCTCAGGGCTTGCGTGGAAGCCGGTGGCTGCCTTACGGGCGAACACGGCGTCGGTATCGAGAAGCGCGACCTGATGAGGATTCAATTCTCGGCATCCGACCTCGAAGCGCAGATGCGGGTCAAGAGCGTCTTCGATCCGGGCTGGTTGCTCAATCCGGCCAAAGTCTTTCCGCTCGACGGCCGGCCGGCGCCGGCCTAGGGCGTTCCACCGAGCCTCTTGTCCCTCCTCCAATGCGAAATGAGAGCCACCCTCATGGAAAAGATCAGGATCGAGCAGCACAGCTCCATCGGCCTCCTTTGGGCCGCGGGCTGGCTCTTCACCGTCGGCTACCTCGACCTCGGCTTCTGGCAGGGCGTGCTGGCGCTCATCGTATGGCCATACTTCCTCGGCACGCATTTCGCTCCGGTCCCTGTCCCTGCCTAGGGCAGTCCGGTCGATCTGCCTCAGCAGTGGGGCAACGGAAGCCGTGACGTTGCTTTCCCCGAGCGACGAACGAGAACTTGCCGGAGCGGTGGCGGCCGCGGCCGCGGCGCGCACGCCGCTTTCGGTCGAGGGCGGCGGCACACGTCGCGGGCTCGGGCGTCCGATGCAAACCGCCGCAACCCTGTCGACGGCGCGAATGACCGGCGTCACACTTTATGAGCCTGCCGAACTCGTGGTTTCGGCGCGCGCCGGTACGCCGCTCCAAACCGTCGAGGCACTTCTCGGGGAGAACCGGCAAAGGCTCGCCTTCGAGCCGATCGATCATCGCCCGGTCCTGGCATCGTCAGGGACCCCGACCATTGGCGCCGTGGCCGCCGCCAATCTGTCGGGGCCCCGCCGCATCCAGGCCGGGGCGGCCCGCGACTCGCTGATTGGAATCCGCGCCGTTACCGGCCGCGGCGAGGCGATCAAGTCCGGCGGCCGAGTGATGAAGAATGTCACCGGCTACGACCTCGTGAAGTTCCTGGCCGGTTCGTATGGCACGCTCGGCGTCTTCTCCGAAGTGACTTTCAAGGTCCTGCCCGTCCCGGAAACCGAGGCGACCATCGTCGTCGGCGGGCTCGACGACGAGACCGCAATCAGGGCGCTTTCGACGACGCTGGCGTCCCCGTGGTCGGTTACCGGCGCCGCGCACCTGCCGCCTTTCGAGCGCGAGATGGCGCGGACCTTGGTAAGGATCGAAGGCTTCGCGGCTTCGGTCCGCGAACGGACGGAGAAATTGATTAAGTCGCTCTCATCCCTTGGCCGTGCCGAGGTGCTGCCGGCTGAGGCTTCAGCCGCCGTGTGGCAGGCCGTACGCGACCTGACCGCCTTGGGCGCTTCGCCACGGGCGGTCGTCTGGCGGATCTCCGTGAGGCCGAGCGATGGGCCAAGGGTGGTCGCCGAACTCCGGCGCACGCTGCCCTGCCGGGTACTCTACGACTGGGGGGGCGGGCTCGTTTGGATCGCCGCCACGGATACGGGGGACTCCGCAGGGGCGATGGTTGTCCGGGAAGCCGTGGTCGGGGTCGGAGGACACGCGACGCTGGTACGCGCTCCCGACCACGTTCGCCTCATGGTCGATGTCTTCGAGCCACCGCCGGCGCCCGTGATGGAGCTCACGCGGAAGCTCAAGTCATCCTTCGACCCGGTTGGCATCCTCAATCCGGGCAGAATGTACGCAGGCGTATAGGCGATGCAGACGAACTTCACCCTCGTCCAGCTTGCCGATCCCGACACCGCGGTGTCGGAGAAGATCCTCCGCTCCTGCGTCCATTGCGGCTTCTGCACCGCGACCTGCCCGACCTACGTGCTCCTCGGCGACGAGTTGGACAGCCCGCGCGGACGCATCTATCTGATCAAGGACATGCTCGAGAACGACAAGCCGGCCAACGAAAAGGTCGCGCTTCACATCGACCGCTGTCTCTCCTGCCTCGCCTGCATGACCACATGCCCTTCGGGCGTCGACTACATGCATCTCGTTGATCATGCGCGGGTCCGCATCAACGAGACCTACCGGCGGCCCTGGGCCGACCGATGGGTGCGCGACATGCTCGCAGCCATACTGCCGTATCCCGCCCGGTTTCGGGCGGCGGTCGCAGCGGCCCTGGTGGCGCGGCCGTTTCTTGGATTGATCCGACGCCTGCCCGGCCTGTCGCGGCTGGCACCGATGATCTCGCTGGCTCCGTCGCGATTGCCGCGCCGGTCGGCGAACAAAGGCAAGCGCGTGTTTGCTCCGGAGGGCAGGCGCAAAGCGCGGGTGGCGCTGTTGCGGGGTTGCGCGCAATCGGTACTTGATCCCGGCATCAACGATGCTGCCATCCGTCTCCTCACGCGGACCGGGGTGGAGGTAACCTTTGCGGATGGCGATGGGTGCTGCGGGGCGCTGGTTCATCACATGGGCCGTCGACACGAGTCGCATGCCCAGGCGATCAAGGCGATCGACGCCTGGACGAAGTTGATCGACGACGGCGGGCTCGATGCGATTCTGGTCACGACCTCCGGTTGCGGGACGATGATCAAGGACTACGGCTTCATGTTCAGAACCAACCCGGACTACGCCGAAAAGGCGGCGCGAGTCTCGGCGCTTGCGAAGGACGTGAGCGAATACCTTGAGACGCTTGATCTTGGCGAGCCGTCCGCGCCGCCGGACCTCACCGTCGCCTACCATGCCGCCTGTTCGCTTCAACACGGCCAGCAGGTGAAGAATACTCCGAAGGCGCTCCTCAGCAGAGCCGGCTTCGACGTGGTCGAGCCGGCTGAGGCCCATCTCTGTTGCGGTTCGGCCGGCACGTACAACATGCTCCAGCCGGAACTCTCCGCCCGGCTTCGCGAGCGCAAAGTGAGAAACATCGAGGCCACGGGTGCCGGCGTCGTCGCCACCGGCAACATTGGCTGCATGACCCAGATCGGGCAGGGGACGGCCCTCCCGATCGTTCACACGGTAGAGCTTCTCGACTGGGCATATGGGGGGCCACCGCCGATACGACTGACGGACCGCCGGCGCCTTCACGGAAATGTCATCGCCTCGTCAAATTGACGGATACACGCGCCATACGTGAACCTCGCGACTGCGGCGCGCGGACGCCGCTGAGGAGGCAACATGGCGACGACCAGCAAACCCGCGACCCGGAAACCGGTCGCGAAGAAACCGCCTGCCCGGAAACCGGCTGTCAAGAAACCTGCGATGCGCACCGCATCGCGGTCGGCTGACGGCGCGCGCAAGCGGGAGTTCGAGGCGATTCAGAAAAAGGCCAAAGCCCTTTCGGCCACGTTCGGCGAGTCCGATCTCGACCGCGACGGAAATCCCATCGGCGCGTGGGCCACAATGCTGGCCGAGCTCGACGCCTGGGCAAAAAAGCATGGCGTGAAGTTCCGAACCCGCGAGTATGACGGTGGCGGAAGCACCGGCGAGGCATCCTCGGTCCGGGCCGTGCATGCCTGTCCCGGTACAATCTCCCAGACCGAGCGCACCGATTTCGTGGGCGGCGGCCACATCACGATCAAGACGACTTGCACCTTCCGGCGGCGAACGTTGATCACCCGCAAGTGCGTCTATTCCTGCGTCGGAGAGATCCTCGGCTTCCAGGTCGACTGAGTCTCGACGACCAGGTTGCGAGGGGATGCGGCGCCCCGCGTCTCGGGGCACCGCGATCATTGCGCCGGAGAATATTCGAGACCGCACTACCTCTGCCGCCGCCGATCCCGCGCGCGTGTCCCGGGGGATGGCAAGGGGGAGGGGTTGAAAGGCAGTTGCATGGAATAGCCGAAGACGGCAAATTCCGGCCGGCATCGAGGTGCCGGGCGCCGGGTTCGCGTTAGCCGGGGGATCTTGCGACAAGCTTCGATCGTGAAGGGCAACGCGGGATACCATTCAATGCAACTGGCGGGCCGCGAGCCGACCGACGACATCCTAGGCTACAAGCCATTCGTCGACGGCCTGAGGGCGATCTCCATCGTGGCGGTGGTCGCCTACCACGCCGGCGTGCCGGGAGTGGAAAGCGGCTTCATCGGGGTCGACGTCTTTTTCGTCATATCCGGCTACCTGATCATCAGTCAGATCGTGGCCGGTCTCTATGCCGGGACATTTAGTTTCGCCGGATTCTGGGCCCGCCGGGTCCTCCGCATCCTGCCGCCGTACCTTCTGGTGGTCGGCGCCTGCGTACTGATCGCGCCGCTGGTTCTGGTGACGCCGGCAGAGCTGGAAGAATTCGGTCGCGAGGCCCAGTACTCCGCCCTGATGGTGGTCAATTACTACTTCCTGGCCAGTAAGGGTTACTTCGATATTTCGTCAGAACTGAAGCCTCTGCTTCATCTCTGGTCGTTGGCGGTCGAGGAGCAGTTCTATCTGGTCGCGCCGCTGATTCTGTTTGGACTTTGGTGGTTCGGGCGGCGCTTCGGCCGGTTCCGATCAGCGACCTGGGCTTTGGCGATCGTCGGTGTGGCCACCGTATCGTTCGCTTTCTGTGTGGCGAGGACATCCGGCGGCAATTCGGCTTTCTTCCTGATGCCTTACCGAGCATGGGAGTTCGTCCTCGGTGGTGTGATACCCCTGCTCGTGCCGGCCGTGCGACGGCGCATCCCCGCCTTCTTCGTCGATCTCCTGGCAGTGGTCGGAGCGGCGCTCATTGTCGGTGCCGCCCTCCGGCTGGGCGAGGTCCCGTACCCCTCCTACTACGCGCTCCTTCCGGTTGCCGGTGCATGCCTCGTGATCCTCACCGGTCTGGCGCGACCGGAGAACCCGGTGGCCCGTGTCCTTGCGACGGGCCCCTTCGTGTGGGTCGGACTCATCTCCTATGCATGGTATCTCTGGCACTGGCCGCTGATCTCCTTCGCAAGGATCCATAATTTCGGCGAGAGCATCGCCGATTGGCGCTGGGGCGCGGTCGCTCTTTCCCTCGCCCTCGCCGCGGCGACCCATCACTTCCTCGAAGTCCCAATCAAACGCTGGCGCTCGACCAAAAGGGTGCGGCTTGGCTGGCACGTCACAGCGACGGGAGTCGCAGCGGCAGTGTGCATCTCGCTGGTCGGTTCGGCGTACGTGCATCTTCTCGCGCCGGCCGTCGAACGCCAACTCGCCGCAAAGGGCCTCGGGGTCGATTCCGATTGGACCGTCCTCAAGGATCCTTGCGCGATCAAGCCACAGAACCAGGAACTGGCCCGTTGTTTCGGAGGCGGCGAGGAACGACCCTTTGGGATCCTTGTCGGCAATTCGCATGCCCGGATGATCTATGGGACGCTGAACGACAAGGCGGACCAACTGGGCGTGGAACTGGTAGGGCTGGTGAAGGTGGCCTGCATTCCCTACTACCCGGTCGCCTCGCTCGAAGGG
>DASSPO010000363.1:0-16943 GCA_035699585.1 Bauldia sp. | reverse complement strand
TAGGAGAGCATCATCGGCGTGAGCACGAGGATGAGGAGGTAGCGCCGCAGCGGGAACTGCTTGGAGAACAGGAAGGCAAGCAGGAAGCCTACTATCATCTGCACGGTAACGGTCAGCACCACGAGGACGGCTGTGGTCTTGAGCCGTTCCCAGACCGTAGGATCGGTCAGCACATCGGCGTAGTTGTCGAGGCCGACCAATTCCGGCGCCCGGGCGCGGTTGGCGCGGTAGGAAAAGAACGACAGCCCCAGCGACCACATGAGCGGAAAGATGTTCATGAGGAAGAGGAGCGCGATCGCCGGAGCAACCAGGAGCCCGCCCTTGTAGCGCCCCCAGGCGTTGTAGACCGCAGAGGCTGCCGCGAGCGCCGCGGCGGCGAGCGCCACCCAGAATCCTGCGCCCGCCGGCAAAAGGAGCATCGACGCCACGGTGACGATGACGGCGAGAACGATGGCAAGGGGCCAGTTGTCCAGCCGCAAATCCAGGAAATGCGGCATCCGGCCGGCCGCGGCAGCGGTTTCGGTCGTCATCGATCCGTTTCAGCCGTACGTGACAACGAGTGACCGTGCGCCCGTGACGGGGCGCACGGTCGGTTGAGCGAGCGATCAGTCCTCGATGTGGCCGGCCTCGGTCAGGAGCTCTTCCTGAAACGCGGCCATGTTGTCGAGGGTCGTCTTGGCATCCTGCTGGCCGGTGATGGCGAGGTCAAACTGCTCCTGGCCCTGAACGAGGAGCTCGAAGAACTCCGGAATGTGCCAGGTGTCCTTCTGCCATTCGAGACCCGGCGCCCAGGTCCGATTCCACGGCCGGTAGGTGACGTACTTGGGGTCGGTGTAGACCGACTTCATGGCGCTTTGGCCGCCCTGCGCGGCGAACATGTGCTGCACCTCGGGCGACAGCCACCACTTGACGAAGTCCACGGCCTCCTTGATCTGCGTGTCGGTCGCCCAAGTCATGATCACGAAGGGCTGGCCGCCGATATTCGCCCAGCGCACGATCTTTCCGTCAGCCCCTTTGAGCCCCGGCGCCAGTGCGAAGGCGACGCTGTCAGCCACCTTCGACGTCTCGGGATTGATGGTCGACTCGGCGAACCCGATCCACTGAATGATCGAGGCGACCTTGCCCTCGCGGAACAATTCGTCGGTCTTGAAGATGTCCATGCCGCCGGTCTTGACCACGGGGGGCATGTACTGCGTCAGTCGGAGATAGTGCTCGAGCGCCTTGACCGCCTCAGGCGAGTTCACCACGCCTTCGGCACGGCCTTTCGGGGCCTGGGTCTCATCCCAGATGTTGCCGCCGTACTGCCAGATGAAGGCGTTGATCTGCATGGTGCTGAAGTCGTAGGCCTTGCCCGCCTGGTAGGCGATGCCATAGAAGTCGTCGTCGAGCACCTTGCCGGCGAGCGTGTCGCCCTTCTTCCGCATGAAGAACTCGCCGAACTTCTCCCACAGGTCCCAATCGACGTTGTCCATCTCCTCGGGCGTGCAGGGCAGTTTCTCATTGTACTTCGCCATGAAGTTCTTCTGCTCTTCCTCATTGCAGAAGACATCGGTGCGATAGTAGTTGATGTAGATGTCCGGCATCTGCGGGAAGCCGTAGATGTTGTCGGACTTGTAGGGGTAGGTGGCATAGGCCTGGAGCGGCGCCGGATGCATGTCGTCCAGGGCTGCCTTGAGCTCGGGATCGGCGTCGATCAGGTCATTGAGCTTCCGGTAGTAGCCGGCTTCGATGAAGGCGCCGAGCCACTGCGAGTCGGACACCGCCATGGTGTACTTGTTCTCGCCCGAGGTCAGCGAGGTATTGAGGCGGGTGTAGTAGTCCGGCCACGGAATGAAATCGATGTCGAGAATGACGTTGTTGCCCGACCGCGCCTTGTAGTGCTTGTCGAAAAGATCCTTCATGATGCGGGTGGGCGGCCAGTCCGGCACCGCCATGGTGAGGGTCACGTCCTCGGCAAGAGCGGGCACCGCGCCGCCGAGGCCAAGCGCGATGGCCGCTCCTGCAGTCATCAAGGTCAGTCTTGTTCTGATGCTCATTGCATTTCCTCCCTTAGTTGGCCTGGCTAGCCGTTTGTCGCCGCTTCGTGTGTCACCCCAACGCCGCCCCGTTGTCGGGACGGAAAAGGTGGGCTCTCGCCGCGTCGATCGCGAAATTAAGCTTATCGCCGTGGCGAACACCAGCCGCCTGCGCCTCCGGCAACACCATCTTGAGCTCGGCGCCGGAGGCGTGGATGTCGACGACCGTGAGGTCGCCGAGAGGCTCAACGAGACGAACTTCGCCGGGATAGCCGGCCGTCTGGCTGACCCTGACATCGAAAGGCCGGACGCCCAGCAGGAACGGCTCCCCCGCCGGAGCGCCAGCGGCCGCCGCCGCCCAGGGTGACTTGTCCGGGTCGATCCTCACCTCGCCGAACGGCAGCTCGATTGCAGCGGCGTCGTGGCCGCGCTTCGCGGCAATGATGTTCATCGCCGGGGCGCCGATCTTGGTGGCGACATAGATGTCCTTCGGCCGGTCGTAGAGATCGTCGGGCGAGCCGACCTGGACCACGCGTCCCTCCCGCATCACCGCGATCTCGTCGCCCATCGACAGCGCCTCGAGCTCGTCCGGCGTCGCATAGACGATGGTGATGCCGAACTCGCGGTGGAGCCGCTTGAACTCGGCGCGCATGTCGTGGCGGAGCTTCGCGTCGAGATTGGTAAGCGGTTCATCGAGGAGAAGAATGCGCGGACGCTGGATCAGGGAACGCCCGAGGGCAACACGCTGTTGCTCGCCGCCGCTGGCAGTAGCCGGCTTGCGGTTGAGGACGTGTCCGATGCGGAGCAATTCCGCGATCTCGTTGACCCGCCGGTCGATCTCGGCGGAGGGAAGCTTCGCTTCGCGGAGCGGGTACGCAAGATTATTGTATACGGTGAGATGCGGATAGAGCGCGAAGGTCTGGAAGACCATCGATACGCCGCGGCCGGCGATCGGCGCCTGCGTCATGTCGCGACCGAAGAGCTCCAAGCTGCCCTTGTCCAGACGTACAAGCCCGGAGATCGTCCGCAGCGTCGTTGTCTTACCCACTGCGCTCGGGCCGAAAATGACGAAGAAACGACCCTCCTCGACCAGAAGATCGAGGCCGTCGAGGGCCACAGTCTGCCCGTAGGACTTGGTCGCGTCGCTCAACCGGAGCGCTGCTGCCGCCATGTCGTTCCCAACCCAAGAAGTATCTTTCGACGGACCTATTTCGATCCTTGCCTGTGACCTTAGTCAAAGACACGCGGACCCGACAAGCCCGTTATTCGGTCAGCCTCAAATATTTGAGTTGCGGACGCTTTCCGGATTTGCCTAGGCAAGCGCACGGTCGATCTCGGACAGCTCTTCGGCCGAAAGTTCCGGCGCCTTCAGTGCGTCGAGCGAGTTGTCGAGTTGGGCCACCGTGCGCGCCCCGATCAGCGCCGACGTGACGCCCTTGTGCCGCAGCACCCAAAGGAGCGCCATCTGAGCCAGGCTCTGCCCGCGGCGTCTGGCGACAACGTCGAGTTTCGCGAGCTTCTCGACCAATTCCGGCGTGATCCGTGAACGCGGCAGGTAGCGGTCGCGGGCGGCTCGCGAGTCCTCCGGTATCCCCTTGAGATACTTGTCGGTGAGCAATCCTTGTGCAAGCGGCGAGAAGCAGATGCACCCCGCGCCGATCTCGGCAAGGGTGGCGAGAAGGCCGTCTTCGATCCAGCGGTTGAGCATCGAATAGACCGGCTGGTGGATCAGGAGCGGAATGCCCATCGATTTCAAGATCGTTGCCGCTTTGCGGGTGTCCTCCGGCTGGTACTGGGAGACGCCGACATATAGCGCCTTCCCCGACTTCACGATCGAAGCGAGCGCTCCCATCGTCTCCTCAAGCGGGGTGTCGGGGTCGGGGCGGTGGTGATAGAAGAGATCGACATAGTCGAGCCCCATCCGCCTGAGGCTCTGGTCGAGGCTGGCGATCAGGTACTTGCGCGAGCCGTAGTTTCCGTAGGGCCCCGGCCACATGTCCCAGCCGGCCTTGGTGGAGATGAACAGTTCATCCCGGTAGGGTCTGAAATCGGCCGCATGGATGCGGCCGTAGTTCTCCTCTGCCGAGCCGTAGGGCGGGCCGTAATTGTTGGCCAAGTCGAAGTGGCAGACGCCGCGGTCGAAGGCCCGGCGGAGCATGGCGCGTGCCACCTCGTAGTTGTCGACGCCGCCGAAATTCTGCCAGAGCCCGAGGGAGATCATCGGCAGGTCGATGCCGCTCCGCCCGGAGCGGCGGTAGGTCATCTTCTGGTACCGATCGGCGGCAGCGACATAATTCATAATTCTTCCCCCCTCTGACTGGACCTCAAATACCCGCCGGCGCTCCCGAACGAAAGCGCGGAGCGTGCGACGCGAGGTATTTCCATCCCGGCTGCCACGGCGCTAAGCTCGGGGCGTCGCCTCCCTGAGAAACCCGGACATCGTTATGGACTACGTCAATCTCGGCTCGACCGGCCTCAAGGTCTCGCGCCTCTGTCTCGGCATGATGAGCTACGGCTCGAAGAAGTGGCGCGACTGGGTATTTGACTATGAAGAGTCGCTTCCGTTCGTGAAGCAGGCGCTCGACGGCGGGATCAACTTCTTCGACACGGCCAACGTCTACTCGCTCGGGGCCAGCGAAGAGGTAACCGGCCGGGCGCTCCGCGAACTCGGCGTGAAGCGCCATCAGGTGGTGGTCGCCACCAAGGTCCATGGCGTGATGGGCGACGATCCCAACGAACGCGGCCTGTCTCGGAAGCACATCATGCACGCGATTGACGATTCGCTCCGCCGCCTCGGCATGGACTACGTCGATCTCTACCAGATCCACCGCTTCGATCCGAACACGCCGATCGAGGAAACGCTCGAGGCTCTCACTGACGTGGTGAAGGCGGGGAAGGCTCTCTATGTCGGCGCCTCGTCGATGTTCGCTTGGCAGTTCGCAAAGATGCTGAACACCTCGGACCGGCTCGGAGTATCCCGGTTCGTCACCATGCAGAACCACTACAATCTCATCTATCGCGAGGAGGAGCGCGAGATGATCCCGCTCTGCCTGGACGAAGGAATCGGTCTCATGCCGTGGAGCCCGCTCGCGCGGGGCTTCCTTACCGGCAGCCGAAAGCGCGGCGACAAGGGGGATACGACACGGGCCAGAAGCGACAGCTTCGCCCACAACATGTACTACCAGGAAGACGACTACCGCGTCGTCGACCGTCTCACCGAAGTGGCGCGGAAGCGCGGTGTGCCCAATGCGCAGATCGCGCTCGCCTGGCTCCTGCAGAAGCCGGGCGTTACCGCGCCGATCATCGGCGCGACCAAGCCCAACCACCTGCCCGACGCATTTGCGGCGCTCTCGCTGAAGCTCGACGCCGAGGAGGTGAAGGCCCTTGAAGAACCCTACCGGCCGCATCCGGTGCTGGGACACGTTTGAGGCTGCAATCTTTCTTTGGGCCGTGGCGCGCACTCCCTCGCAATCACCGGGCGAAAGCGGAAGCCTCAACGGCGTCACGGCGCGTCGACCATGTAGACTTTGACGGGCCGATGAATGCCGGGTTTGGCCGGGATGGCGGGAAATCGGCGTGACCCCGGAGTCTTGCTACAGGCGGTACACCCGCGCCGCGGTGTCGTGGAGCATCGCCGCCTGCTCGGCCGCAGTGAACGGCGCGAGCGCTTGGCGATAGGCCGCGACCAGCGACGCATAATCCGTCCAGAGCTTCTCGATCGGGAAGTTCGAACCGAAGACGCAGCGGTCTGGGCCGAACATCGCCGCCGTCTCGTGCACGATCCAGGCGATGTGCGCCGGATCGTTCCTGTGAATGAAGGTGCCTAGACCGGAGAGTTTCGACATGACGTTCGGCTGCGCCGCCAACAGACCCATTCCCTCGCGCCATTGTTCACGGCCTTGGTCGGAGAGGTCCTCCAGCATGCCGGCGTGCTGCAGGATGAAGACCGTCGCCGGATGGTCGGCGGCCAGACGCGCCGCGCCTTCCATCTGCGGCGCGAAGACCTGGAGGTCGAAGCTGAAACCATGCTCGACGAGCGCTGCGACGTTCCGGCGGAAGCCCGGGTCGTCGGCAAGGTCGGGACGCGCGGCGAAGCGGTATTGCGGATTGTCGTGCCAGTGAATCTGCATCCGGATGCCGCGGACCAGCGGCACTCGGGCGAGCCGGTCAAGCGTCGGCCGCGCGTCTCTGGCCATCAGGTCGGCATAGGCGACGATGCCGTGCGGCCAACCGGTGCGGTCGGCGACCTGTTGCACCCATTGCGCCTCGTCCACCGCTCGCTCCGGCGCCCAGTTGGCCTGGACGTAGATTGACTTCACTACGCCGCAGCCGGCTATGTCGGCGAGGAATTCCTCGATGGGGTAATCCCGGCGGATCGGCTCGTAGGGCCCGAAAATGCGCGGCAGCATCGGGCCTTTGAGCCACGGCAGGTCCTCCTGCCGCCAGATGTGGTGATGCGCATCGATGATTGGCGGGGGTGGCACGGTCAGGAGATCACCACCCGCTCCTCGGCCATGAAGTGGAACCGGCTTGCGCAATGGGCCGCCGCGTCGGCGCCGGCGGCCTTGCCCTCCTCGGTACCGAACCCGGCGAGCCGGGCCTCGTCGGAGTCCCACCACATCTCGCTGATCGCGTCATAGGGCGAATCCGGGTTCTCCTTGACCGGCACGTTCATGCGGTAGCCGCGCATGCCCGGTATCTTCCGCGCAAGCTCGGGATGCCGGTTGAGCGCCCAGTCGCGGAACGCGTCGTAGCTCATGCCTTCCTTGCGTTTCATCAGCGAGAGCACTTTCAGCATCGATCCTTCCTTCACTCTGTGGGTTAGGAGGCGGCTTCCTTCGCAAGGATGCCGCGCAGCACCTTTTCCGGGGTGATCGGGAGCGAGTCGACCCGGACGCCGACGGCGTCGAAGATCGCATTGGCAATCGCCGGGATCGGCGAATTGGCGGTCATCTCGCCGACGCCCTTGGCCCCGTAGGGTCCGTCTGCCGACGGCCGTTCGAGGATCGCGCCCTCAAAGGCCGGAAGGTCGCCCGGGCCCGGCATCAGATATTCGTTGAAGTCGAGAGGTCCGTGATCGCGGTTGGGATAGTAGGGCTCGGTGGTCTCATACAGCGCGTGGCTCATGCCCATCCACGCGCCTCCCACGATCTGCTGCTCGACCATCTTCGGGTTGATCGCCTTGCCGATCTCGTAGGCGCTCTTCAAGGACAGCACCGCGACCTCCCCGGTCTCGGTGTCGACCTCGACCTCGGCGATGGTGCAGGCGTGAGCGTAGGTCGTTGCCGGCACCATCTTGCCCGTCTCGGGGTCGGGGAATGAGCGGGTCTGCATGAACATGCCGCGGCCGGAGATGGTCTTGCCGTGCTTGAAGTGCGCCGCGAGCGCCGCCTCGAAGACCGGAATCGACCTCGACGGCACGCCCTTGACGTGAATGCCGCCCTTGCCGTCGGTCTCGAGATCGGCGGCGCTTACCTCGAGTTCCTCCGCCGCCACCTCGAGCAGCACCTGGCGCGCCTCCTTCGCCGCCATGATGATTGCGTTGCCGATGCGATGCGTCCCGCGGCTTGCGAACGTGCCCATGCAGTGCGGGCCGGTGTCGGTGTCGGCGGTGTCGATGATCACCATCTCCGGCGGGACGCCGATCGCCTCGGCGCAGATCTGGGTCATCACCGTCCGGAGCCCTTGGCCGAGGTCGGTCGAGGAAAGGGTGACGACGAAGTTGCCGGTGGTGGTGGCATGGACAAGCGCCTGACTCGGATCGCCGCCGAGGTTCATGCCGGTCGGGTAGTTCACTGCGGCGACGCCGCGTCCGCGGGCCTTGGCCATCGCTACGCTCCCCGCTCGAGGGAAGATGCCGCCAGCTCCGTTGGCCCGAGCCGCCAGCCGGCGAGGTTCGCGGCGGCTTGCATCGTCTCGATGAGCGCCGCTCCCTTGGTGATCTCGCCGTGGGCCTTCATGTCGCCGTCGCGGTACGCGTTCCTGATGCGGAAGGCGATCGGATCCATGCCGACAAGCCGCGCGAGCTTGTCCATCTGCACTTCGAGTGCAAAGTCGCCGATCGTGACGCCGAAGCCGCGCATTGCCGACGACGGGGTGCGATTGGTGTAGACGCAGTGCGCGTCGACCGAGACGTTGGGGATGGTGTAGGGGCCGGGGAAATGCGCCGCCGCCTTGGTCGTACCGTACGGGCTGTGTCGCGAATAGGCGCCGGCGTCGACATAGAGCCGGATCTGGCGGGCGACTATCCGCCCGTCGTTCATCACCCCGTCCTTGATGTAGATGCGCTCGGCGGCGCGGGGTGAGGAAACCTGCATCTCCTCCTCGCGGCTGTAGGCATACTTGACGGGGCGCCCGGTAAGCATTGCGCCGAGCATGGCGATCGGTTCGACGATTACGTCGACCTTGCCGCCGAACCCGCCGCCCACGGTACCGCCGATCAGCCGCAGTTTCTGAAACGGCACGTTGAGGATCAGCCCAGCATTGTCGAGGGTGAAGAACAGGGCTTGCGTGTTCGAGTAGCAGGTGAGCCGGCCGTTCGCCTCCGGCACGACGATGCATCCGGTCGTCTCGACCGGCGCGTGCTCGATGGGCGATGACTGATAGCGCTCCTCGATGACGTGGTCGGCCTCGGCAAAGCCTTTCGCGACGTCGCCGTGGCGGACGCGCCGGCAATGGTGGCCCTCATAGGTGAACCAGTTCTTGCCGTGATATTCGTTGACCAGAGGTGCGCCGGGCTTCAAAGCCTCTTCGACGTCGAAGACCGCCGGCAGGACCTCGTATTCGACCCTGACCTTCGCCGCCGCATCGCGGGCCACTGCCTCGCTCTCGGCGAGGATTGCGACGATCTGCTCGCCCTTGAATCGGACCTTGTCGACAGCCAACACCGGCTCGTCGTTGGGTTCGACCTGTATCAGACGAAGGATCGTGTAGATGTTGGCCGGTACATCGCCATGAGTGAGGATGCGGACCACCCCCGGCGTCTTCTCGGCTTCCGAGGTGTCGACCGAGAGGATGCGCGCGTGATCGTGCGGGCTTCGCACCATCTTCAGGTGCAAGGTCCCCGGGAACTGGCGGTCGGCGTAGAACTGGGTCCGCCCGGTGACGTGGCCGAGCGCGTCGGAGCGGGCGAGGCTGGTCCCCACCGCCTTTCCGTCGTCTTTCCGTTCGGCGGCGAAGAACTCGCGGACTTGTTCCATCGAGATCTCCCTTCAGGCCGACTTCGCAGCGCGCATGTCGCTGGCCGCGGCGAGGATGGCGTTGACGATCGGCTCGTAGCCGGTGCAGCGGCAGATATTGCCCGAAATCGCATCGATCACGTCGTCCCGGCCGGGATTGGCGTTGCGATCGAGCAGCGCCTTTGCGGCGATGATCATCCCAGCCGTGCAGAAGCCGCACTGGGTGGCGAAACGTTCGGCAAAGGCGCGCTGCAACGGGTGAAGCGCGCCGTTGGTCGCGATTCCCTCGATTGTCGTCACTTCTTGCTCGTTCGTCCGCACCGCAAGCGTCAGGCAGGAAAGGGTCGGCTCGCCGTTGATGAGAACGGTGCACGCACCGCAGGTGCCTTGGCCACAGCCGACTCGCGTGCCCGTCAGGCCGAGCTTGTCGCGGATCACGTCGACGAGAAGGCTGCCCGGTTCGACCAACTCCGCCTGCTCGACGCCGTTCACCGTAAAGACCAGCGGCAGCTTGGCCATCAGTGCGCGTCCCCGGACAGGAGCCGGCGAAGATGGACTGGGAGCACGGTCCGGCGGTACCAGGCGCTCGCCTGCGGATCGTCCTCTGGAGCGGTTCCCTCTGCGGCGACCTCGGCCGCCGCATTGATCGCCGCCGCATCAAGGACCTTGCCCTCGAGCGCCGCCTCCACCGCCCGGGCCCGCATCGGCCTCGGCGCCATCGCGCCATAGGCGACACGCACGCCCGTGGCCTTGTCGGCTGTCTTCGGGAGAAGCGCCGCGATCGACAGTACCGATGCGCCATGGGGATGCTTGCGGGTGACCTTCAGATAGCTGAAGGCACCTGCGGGCGGCGCCGTGAACCGAACCGAGCGCACAATCCCGCCGCGCTTCGGACCATCCCGGAGGAAGACTTCGAGGTCGGCGATCTCTTCGCCATCGAGGGTCTCCGACACGACGGCTGCGCCAAGCGCAAGCAGCGCGACAGTGAAGTCGCCATAAGGGCTGCGGGCGAACAGGTTGCCGCCGACGGTCGCCATGTTCCGCACTGCGGGCCCGCCGATCGACTCCGCGACCGGGGCGAGGTAGGCGAGCCGCGGCTCGCGCGCCACCTCCGCCATGGTCACCGCGCTGCCGATGGTCACCGTATCGCCGAGCGCGATGCGGTCGAGGCCGAGGCCATCGGCAAGGACCAACTTCCGGATCGCGCCATCGCCCGTGGTAACCGCACGGACAAGGAATGTGCCTCCCGCGAGGAAATGGGCGCGATCGTCTCCGGCGAGCGTTCCGGCCGCCTGGCTCACGGATTCGGCGCGCAGGATCTCGAGCGCCATTCCTTCCTCCCCTCGCCGGCGAACGCTTCGTCCGCCAGGCTCGCGGTCGGACCCTCTGCCTGACCGCCGGGCCGCTTTTCGGACCCGTTTTCTGATTTTTCCGGGATGACTATCGATTATCGATTACCCCCTGTCAATTGGGCCAGATCGTGTAGACTGGTGCCGCATCGAAGCCGTGGCAGAGGGGGAGACGATTCCGCCGGCTGCCTCGTTGCGACGGGAGCCTCCGACGTGGACGTCCTTACCGCCTCCGATACCCGCGAGCAGCCGAGCGTCGATCATCAGCCGATAGGGGTCCGCATCCGGAACATGCTTCTCGAGCGGATCGTCGGCGGCCACTATCGGGCCGGCGAACGTCTGGTCGAACTCCAGCTCGCCCGCGAATTCGGATCGAGCCAGGCGCCGGTCCGAGAGGCGCTCCGCGACCTCGAGAAGGCTGGCCTCGTCACCATCCGCCCGCGGCGCGGCTCGTTCGTCAACGACTACCACGCCCGCGCCCAGCGCGAGATCTACGCAGTTCGCGGCGCCCTCGAAGAGGCGGCCATGCGCCTCGCCCTCCCCACGCTCCACGCGGCGCCAGGCATCCTCGCCGAGCATCTCGGGGGAATGCGCGAGGCGGCGCGGAGCGGCGATGTGGAAGCCATGGTCCATCACAGCGTCTGGTTTCACCGCGTGATCATGCGCGCCGCTGAAAACGACCTGCTCTTACGGATGTGGGAATCGCTCCACGTCGAGCTTCACTCGCGTAAGACGATCGTCCAGCCCAACATCGACATGCATGCCGTAGCCGAGAGCCACGCTCCAATCCTGGCCGCCATCATCGAGGGAGACGTCGAGCGCGCCTGCCGCTTGTCGCGCGAGCACCAGGCCTATTTCGAGCTGAAGGCGTGAGCGGCGAACTTGTCGGTCCCTGGATCGCTTGAGATTGGACCGCTCAGATGCGGCACCACGCGCCGACCAGGCGCGGGAGGAAGATGCAGTGATCGCCCGTCACCGCCGAGCTCGAAAGGCGCTCGCCGAGAGAATCGATCTCTACCGCCTCCGCTGTCGCCACGCCGAGCGCCAGCGTCCGTGGAAGCAGGCTTCTAAGGGTTTCAGCGGCAAACTCGAAGATCTCGCGCGCCGGCGGCCGCTCTATGCGGCAGGTGCCCATCATGGTCGGCGTCAGGTCGGCATGTCGAAACGCGGCGTATAGCTTCGACCCCATGTTCGGTTCGATGCCGTCCTTCCTGTAGGTCTGGGCAATCCAACTGATGCACTGCGTGAGAAGCGGCATCTCAGGGACGGCCTCGGCCCGCTCGATGTCCATTTCGAGAAAGGCGATGACCCCGTTCGGCCTCAGCAGGGCGCGCAGACGGCGGAGAACCGCAGCCGCATCCGGCACATGGAGGAGCACGAAGCGCCCGACGATCGCGTCGAACTTCGTCGCGTTGTCGAGTCGCGTGATATCGCCGGTTTCGAAGCGAATCCTGTCGTGGCCGGCGGCCGCTGCCCGTCGTGTCGCCAGACCGAGCGCGTGCTCCGACTGGTCGACGCCAGTTACCATGCCGGCATCTCCGACGAGCCGCGCAGCGATAAGTGATACGTCACCTACACCGCAACCGACGTCGAGAACCTCCATCCCCCTGGCCACACCCGCTCGCCTGAGGACGGTTTCGGTCAAGTCGGCGAAAAGGTGTCCCTGTCTTTCGAGTCGTGCCATCTCCGTGGGCGAATGGCCCAGGATATAGGAAGACAGGTTGCCGTCCTGGCGTTCCATTTCGGGGATTGCTCGCTGGCTGTTAATCATCCCTAAACCATTCCGTCGGCTTTGATCGATTCTTAACAAGTCATAAAGCCAGGCTCCAATATGGTCCAATCCAAATGTCGGACAGTAGTCCGGGTTTTGGTCTAGGGAGCGCCACAACGAATGGCCCTTCGCGAACATATAGTACCTACACCCTTCGCCAACCTTTCAATACTCGAAAGCGAAGGCAACGGGCTCCCGGTTTTGTTCATTCACGGGAACTCGAATGACCGCCACGTCTTCCGTCATCAAATGCGAAGCGATCTGGCCGAGCGGTATAGGCTCATTGCGGTGGATCTACCCGGCCACGGGCATTCGAGCGATGCCTTCGATCCGGTGCGTACGTATTCCATGCCAGGGTACGCCGAGTGCCTGGGTGCGCTGATTGATGTCCTCGGCCTTGAGCGCACGGCCGCGGTGGGCTGGTCGCTCGGAGGTCACGTCGCCCTCGAAATGATCCCGCGCACCGAGGCCCTGATCGGGGTCATGATCGTGGGCGCGCCGCCGGTCGGTGCGCAGCTCGAAGCGATCAAGGAGGGTTTTCAGGAGACACCGGCCCTCTATCTCGCCGGCAAGGAGGACTTCTCCGAAGACGACTTCAAGTCCTTCACTGCACTTACGCTCGGACCCTTCGCAGATGCGGAGAGCGAGAAGTCCATGCGGCGTACGCACGGGCTGGCGCGGCGCCTGTCTTTCGAAGCGCTCCTCGCCGGCAAGGCGGCTGACGAGCGCCACATCGTCCAGACATCCACGACACCGGTTGCGGTCCTCAACGGCGAGAAGGACGGGATCGTCAACATCGACTATCTCGACAGCGTTAAGTTCCGGAACCTCTGGAGCGAGCACTGCTACATCCTGCGCGGCATTGGCCACGCGCCATTCCTCGAGGCACCGAAGGAGTTCAACCGAATCCTTGGTGATTTCCTTGCCTATTTGGAGGGCCACGGCAGCGCAGGCAGCGAACGGATCATAGCACGCGGAGCTGCATAGAGGTCACACGTCCCCGGGCTCTCGGCGCGGTCCGTCGAGATCGGGCGGATGATCGAACGCCGTCCTTCCATGCGGCGCTATCAATCGATCTTCTCTGGTTCGTGGTGCGGCACTTATGCATTGGTCGAGAGTCTTCAAACGAGCGCGGGATCAGAAGCCAGTCCCTCTCGACGTCTACGCGTCGCTGGTCGACGCGCTCTATGATGTCCGGCCGTCGCTGCTGATAGGCTCGATCGCGTCGGCCATCGCTGCGCTCATCACCGCGTGGAAAGCCGACGAGCCTGCGCTCTACGCTTTTGCCGTCGCGATCGCTCTCGTCGCCTGGTTCCGCAACCGGGACATGCTGGCCTATGCCCGTGTTCGGTCGTCTCTCAAGGCCCGGTCCGAATACCGCCGGTGGGAACACCGCTATGTGATCGGGGCGGCGGTCTACGTCGCTCTGCTGAGCAGTTGGACGTTCGCCTCCTTCGGGACCGGTGATGCCTTCATCATTCTGTTCAGCTTCTCCGTCACGCTTGCTTATCTGATCGGCGTCTCCGGCAGAAACTTTGCGAGCGATCTGCTGGTCACTTCGCAGATCATCTGTGCCGCCATCCCCCTGAGCGCCGCCCTTTTCCTGGCCGGGGACTACTATTTCGTCATCTTCGGGCTGGTCCTGTTGCCCTTCTTCGCCGCGCTCAGGCTGATCTCAAACCGCCTACGGAAGGTTCTGCTCGACGCGGTCCTCGCCTCGCGCGAAGTCTCCGAGCTTGCGAGACGATTCAACACCGCCCTCAACAACATGCCGCAGGGTCTGTGCATGGTGGACGCCGATCGCCGGCTGGTGGTCGCCAACCAGCACGTGCCCGACCTCATCGGCATCGACCCGGAGCAAATGCCATCCGGTCGACCGTTCGGGGAAATCCTCGTCGAGAGCCTGGTTCCGCGTCTTCGGACAGACGCCGATGCTGAAGCATTCGTCGCCCGCCTTGAGCAGCTTCTTCGTACCGGCGGGGTCACCTATTGCGAGCTAGCCGACGGTCGGGCGCTGGCTTTTACGGCCCGACCGATGTCGGACGGCGGATCGGTCGTGGTCCTCGAGGACATAACCGAACGCCGCAACACCGAGGCGCGGATCAACCATCTTGCGCACTTTGATCCTCTCACCGGTCTTCCCAACCGCAACCGGCTGCGCGAGGAACTCGACCGAGCCTTGGCGACGATGCGGCGCTCCGGACCTCTTGCACTGCTCTTCGTCGATCTCGATGAGTTCAAGCAGGTGAACGATACCCTTGGGCACCCGAGCGGAGATCAACTTCTCGGGCTGGTCTCCGAACGGCTCCAGTCGGTAATTCGCCGCTCCGACGTCGCGGCACGGTTTGGCGGCGACGAGTTCGTGGTGATCCAGAACCCAATGAGTCAGCCGGAGGAGGCTGGCCACCTCGCGCAGCGAATCATAGAGACTCTGTCCGCGCCATTTCAGGTTGGGAACCATCAGGTTTTCATCAGCGCCTGTGTCGGGATCACTCTTGCCCCAAGGGACGGCTCATCGGCCGATCGCCTGCTCAAGAACGCCGACATGGCGCTCTACCACGCCAAGACGTCGGGCCGCGCCTCGTGGCGCTTTTTCGAGCCGGCAATGGATGCTGAGGCGCAATCGCGCCGCACTCTGGAACAGGACCTCAGAAAGGCTCTGGACGGTGGGGAGTTCGAGCTCTTCTTCCAGCCGATCATCAACTTGCGGAACAGGCGGGTCACCACCTGCGAGGCGCTAATTCGGTGGCGCCACCCCGAGCGTGGATTGGTCTCTCCCTCGGATTTCATTCCGATTGCGGAGGAGATGGGCCTGATCGTCGAGATCGGCACCTGGGTCGTCGAGCAAGCCTGCAGAACGTGCGCGAGCTGGCCGAGTCCGATTTCGGTCGCGGTCAATCTCTCGCCGGTCCAATTCCGGCGGGACGACATCCATGGCGTTGTGTCGCAAGCCCTCGCTCGCTCCGGGCTCGATGCGAACCGGCTCGAGATCGAGATCACCGAGTCGGTCCTGCTTCAGGATCTCGTCGAGTCTCAGGCCACGCTTGAGAAACTCACTGCCCTCGGCGTGCGGATCTCGCTGGACGACTTCGGCACCGGGTACTCGGGGCTGACCTATCTCCAGTCGTTTCCAATTCACAAGGTGAAGATCGACCGGTCCTTTATCACCGACCTCCAGCCTGCGAGCCGCTCCCTTGTGCTTCTGCACGGTGTCGCCGAGCTTTGCTCGGCACTCGGCATAGTGGTAGTGGTCGAAGGCATCGAGACCGAGGAACAGATGGCGACCGTGCTCAGCGAGACGAGCATAGACGAAGCGCAGGGCTACTTGATCAGCACCCCGCTTCCGCCGGCCCAGATCGCGACTCTGATCGGCCTGACGTCCGGTCGTATTGGTTGGGGACCCCTCGGGAAGGCGGTCAACCAGTGATGGCATTGCCCGGCCGGCCGACCGGGTTGGTTCCATTAACCTTAACCCTTAGATATTTCCCTTAACCTTAATAAAATGCTAATTTACGCCCAGGCGGTGCGGCGGCCGCCCGGGGAGGAGTGTATGCGTACCAGTGCGTTGACGGCGAGCAAGCCGACGTTTGGGCAAAGCATTTGGGATTTGCTCAACCAGGCAGACATCCGGAGGGCGGATGATGCCGATGAAAGGGAGGCGATCTTTCAACTGCGCTACCGCGCCTACGTTGAAGAGAACGCGATCCGCCCGAATCCCGAGCAGCGCTTCACGGATCCTTACGACGAAACGGACAATGCCTGGATTTTTGGCGTCTACATCAATGACGAACTGGCAAGCTCAATTCGCCTTCATGTAGCGACCGACGAATTTCCCGAAATGCCGAGCCTCGACGTGTTCGGGGACTACCTCCGGCCGTTGCTCTCTGCCGGCCAGATCATCATCGACCCTACACGTCACGTCGTCGACCGACGCATGCAGCAGCGATATCCGCACCTTGTCTACCTGACCATGCGGCTTGGCTGGATCGCCGGCGACTACTTCGGCTCGGACATCATTCTTGCCGCCGTTCGCGCCGAGCATCAGGCCTTCTACCGCCGGGTGTTCGGCCATCGCCTGGTGGCACCGGCGAGGAAGTATCCCCTGCTGGAAAAGCCGATCAGTCTCATGGTCCTCGACTTTCCACGTGCCCACGAGCGCGTCTACACGCGATACCCTTTCTTTCGCTCAACCTATGTCGAGCGACGAGCCCTGTTTCAAAGGTTGTCGGTGAGCCAAGTGATCCGTCAGCAGGAAGGGTCGGCGCACACCCCCGTTGCGGCGACGTCGGCTGCCTAGGCGCGCCCGTCAACCACCATACCAGGAGCTCGGCGGCGGCAGCTCGGGCTCGGGTGAATCGTTGCCGGTGCGAGGGCGGCGTTTCGACTTGCGCGCGGCATCTTTCCCGGCGTGGCGCGATCGGGAATCCTTCGCCGGAAGAGGATGACGAGTCTTCCCGGCCGTATTGGTGCGAGATGCCGGAGGTTTCGGCTGTTTGGTGACCATGAGTCATTGGAGCACACATTGCGCTCCGAGGCCTGCCACTCCGCCAAAGATCGCTAATGGTCGGTTATCGGCCGGCCGGCTCAGCACAAGGTCGATGTCGGCACCGCTTCGCGGCCCGCCGGAGAA
>DASSPO010000362.1:0-2682 GCA_035699585.1 Bauldia sp. | reverse complement strand
CGGATGCTCACCGACCCGCGCCGGTCGGGCGAGAAGATCAGCGCCATCGCGCTCGACGCCGGGTTCGGCGATGTCTCCTACTTCAACCGCGTCTTTCGCCAGGCCTACGGCGACACGCCGTCGGGCGTGCGCGCGCGGGCCTCCTCCGGTCACGCGTAGCGGCGGTAATCAAGCATCGTCCGGCAATGGCAGACATGGACAATCTGGCCATCGATCGATCCAACCTCCCCAGACTGCGCCCGGGTGTGCCGCGATCCGGTGCGGGGCCGGTCCGCTTCTCGCTTGACGAGGTGCCTGCCCGCGACCGGCTTGCGGTCTATCGCGACTTCTTCGGCCGTTCGGTCTGTCGTTTCGAGATCGATCCCCTCGACGGGATTCGGTTCGACGTGGATGTCATGCTGCATTCGCTGCCCGGCTTGCAGCTGTTCACCGGAAAGGTCCAGGGCGCGCGCTGCGGACGGCCGCCGAGCCTCCTCGGCGACGGCACGGACGGGCTGGCGCTGGTGGTGAATCTCGCAGGGCCTTATCTCGCTTCTCAGCTCGGAAAGGAGTTCGTTCTCGACGACGGCGAAGCCACCCTCGTTTCGGAGGCCGATCCCTTCTTCCTCACCCACCATCCTCCCGGCGGCCTCCTGGTCCTCCGCGTGCCGCGGGCGCTGCTTGCGCCGCTGGTGACGAGACCTGAGGATCGGATCCTCAACCGGATACCGTCCGAAACCTCGGCGTTGCGGCTCCTCCGGAGCTACGTAGCTCTCGCATGGAGCGAACCGGGGATCGAAGACCAGGCGATCCGGCAGTCGGTCGCCACGCATCTTCACGAGCTGCTGGCGCTCGCGGTCGGTGCGGCGCCGGACTCGGAAGCGGCGGCCATCGGCCGCGGCATGCGCGCCGCGCGGCTCCATGCCATCAAGAAAGACATCGCGGAAAATCTAAATCAGGCGAGTCTCTCGGTGGCGGAAATCGCCCGACGGCATGCCTGCACGCCGCGCTTTGTCCAGCGGCTGTTTGAGGCCGAGGGAACGACCTTGACGGAATACGTGCTCGACCAACGCCTGGCGCGGGCCCACAGGCTGCTGACTGATCCGCGCCGTGCCGGCGAAAAGATCGGCGCCATCGCGCTCGATGCGGGTTTCTCGGACCTGTCCTACTTCAATCGCGCGTTTCGCCGGCGCTTCGGCGACACCCCCTCCGGCGTCCGCGCCGAAGCGACGAAAATGCGTTCCTAGAGCGGCTCAACGGACCACCGCGATCGGTCAATCACGCCACGAGGTCGGCCATTACGGTCGCGATCAGCTTCTGCGTATTCGGCCCAACCATGCCTTGCCAGGACTTCAGCGTCACCGCGAGCGCCTCGCGCTCCTGCGCGTTGAGATCCGGCACCGCGCCGCGGATCACGACGAGCAGGTTGTAGCGGCCATCGTCGCTTGCTGCCGGGAACAGATCGACGGCAATCGGCACCACACGCTTGTCGCCGAGGTCATAGAGAAACTCCGAGGCGTAGATGCGGAGGTTCCGGTCGGGGTCGCCGGCGGCGGCGGCAAGCAGCCGAAGGTGACTGTCGGTGAGGAGCGAGGCGATCTCGCGGCGGTCGCCTTTGTGGTCGCGGAGGAATTCGGTCATCGCCACCGAGACGCCGAGCCTGACGGGGTAACTGTCCTCGTGCGACGCCCAGTAGTCCATCATCGGCACGACCGCCGCCTCACCGATTGCAGCAAGCTTCTCACGCGCGGCGCGACGCACGGCCGCGGAATCCGACTCGAGATCCGCGAGGAGCTGACCGATATCCCCGTCCTGCGCTTGTGCCGTTCCGACGAGGTCGAGCGAAGCGAAACCAGGTCCGTCGTCCTCATCGTCGAGACACGGGCCACTCCGGATGGTCTTGCCCTCGACTCCGATGAGCACCTCGCGGTCGGCGTCGAAGCGCCACTGGAGGGTCCTGCCGGAGCCGATGAACCGGGTGATCGCCGTCGCCGGTATGCACTCGAACTCGATCGTCCGGCCGGGCTGCGAACGTTGTTCGGTCTGGGGCGGTGTCACCACAAGCGTGAGGCGGTCCCGGTTGCCGGCGACGCTGCGCCCGATGATGTAGAACTCGAAGCGCTGGCCGTGATCGGCGCCAGGAAAGGCGGTATCGCCGAAGAGGTCCAGCCGCGCGCCGCGCACGTCGCCGTCGATCTCAAGCCTGAGCAAGCTCTCTCGCATCACCCAATCCACGACGAGCAGGAGCGCGATCGAAACGGCGGCGACGCCGGCAATCACGAAGCCCTTGTAGTTGATGACCGCGGTCGAGCCGAAGGCGCCGAATATGATGCCGAGCCCGCTGCAGATGATCAGGATCGAGAGCGTCGGGGCGATGAGGTTGAAGGTCTGGCAGATGATGCCGATCACGAACAGGCCGGAGCCGACGGCAAGTCCGGCGCGGAAAATCGGATCGGCCCAACGCGGAAGCTGCTCCGGCATCGCCGGCGGATTGCTCTCGGCCGCGGGCGGCTTGTCGCCTTCCTCGGGGGCCGCCTCGGGCGGCGGCTTCGGGGTATTGCTGTCTGAAGAATCATCGACGGCGGCCATGGCCTCTCTCCTCGTGGCTGCCAACTCTCCCAGACGTAGGATGCGATTTTCCGGGACGCTTCTTCCTTCTTCCTGCCTGCCGCGGCGCCGCTGCCAGCGCGCAGGTCCCTTCTG
>DASSPO010000361.1:0-14653 GCA_035699585.1 Bauldia sp. | reverse complement strand
GATTGTAGCAGCGGAGCGCCGCGGCGCCGACAACATGGACGATGGCATTGACGAGGGTGAGGTAGATCGCGATCAGCCCGAGACCGATCGCGACATACCGGGCGAGGTAGATGGCGACGAGGTCGACGCCCCAGACCAACGGCACGTTGATCACGACCACCGCGCGCGTGGTGAGCGCGTTCGGGACCTTGGCGACACGCGTATTGATGAAGCGGCGGAAACGGTCGCCCGCATGCTCCTCGACCTGATGCAGCAGGTAGGCCGGCAGCATCAGGAACACCGCCACCAGGGCTTGGCTCCAGCCGTCGGCGAGGAGCGGCAGCACGGCGAGGAGGAAGAGCCCGGCAATGAGGCCGGCATACATCCAGTTCTGGAAGAACCAGAGTCTTGCGGCGGTGCCGAGCAGCGCAAGCACAACGCTATTCGTCGATCACGTCGTCGCCGGCTTCCTGAGGGGCAATGCCGCCGGTCGCGAGGAATGGCGAATCCTCGAACGAGGGCGGAACCGGCGTGAGCAGGATGGTGTCCGGCTGATCGACCGGCGCATAGGCGCTCATCATCAGCTCGTAGCGCGGCTGGCCGGGAATCGCGGCGTAGCGCTCGCCCTCGTATGGCGGCCGCGCCGGCGGCGCCACCGACGGTGTCGGCTTGCAGTATTTTGAGGTTCCCGATTTGCCGTGCCTGGCAAGATCGACGTGGAAGTGATCGGCGTGGTAGGCCGCGCCGGGTCCGAGCGTGGTGCTGAACGAATTGCAGGCGGTCGAGAAGATCTCGCGAAGGAATCCCTGCTCGTCCTCGCTCCCCCGCCAACCGGACTTCACCGTCACCACCCGGCCGTTGGCAAGCACGAAGCCCGCGATGTCGATGGCGTTGCCGAAGGCGTGCTCGGAGAGCTCGGCCCCGCGCTTGCTGTTGCGGGTCCGGCAGCTATAGGCCGAGATCTGCTTGATCTCGATCACCGGCATGCCGAAATAGGCGACCGCCGCCGGCTGCACCGAATAGCGCATCCAGATTTCGAGCGCGGTGGTGATCGGGCAGCCGAGCGTTGCGTCCGGACCGATGCCGATGGTGCCGTCCTGCAGCGCCGCCACCTTGAGCGGATACTCGACCCCGCAGCTTCCCTTGCCGTTGATCTCGTTCACCTGGCGGACGAAGTAGGACTGCGGTTTTCGCGCCATGCACGCGCGCTCGGCCTGATCGCGCCACGATTCGCGGCGCTCGAAGCCGAGGAAATTGAAGGCGCAGCCGGCGACGAGCATCGACATCCCGGCGGCTACCGTCAGATACGCGACACGACGGAGCATGGGCCGGGAGGATGCCGGCGATTTCCTAAAGAAGAGTCAAATTTGAATCGAACCGAAGCGGCTCAGACCAGGACCTCGCTGACCAGCCGGCGGAGCGAACGCGGCATGGCCGGCCCGTTGCCGAAGCGAACGATCAGGTCGGGCCTCCGGCCGGCAATGCCGAGCTCGGCCGCAAGCTTCTCCCTGACCGCGGGCACCTCGACCGCCTGATTGATGAAAGCGTGACGGAGCCCGAGGGTGGTCGCAGTGAGCGCGAAGCGCTGGTAGCTCCTCCCGCATTCGGCCCAGTGCTCCGGATCGGCCTCCCTGCCCACGAGCACCATGATTCCCGCGGAACTCCGGATCTGCGCCGCGTACTTTTCCGCTTCGGCTTTCGGCGAGGCGACGAAGCCGAAGATCAGCCGGCCGAGCCACGGCGGGACCGACGGGTTGCCGGTACAGCCGGCGAAGAGACCGTCCCCGGTCTCGATCGCCTGACGCGCATCAAACCGGATCCAGCGCTTGAGTTCGTTCATGAATGCCGGATCGGTGAACTGAAGGTTGTTGCCCTCCACCACCAGCGCGAGGATGGTCTCGATCCGCGCCGGTTCGGTGATCATGATGGCCTCGACCGCCTCGCTCCGCGCCGCGGCCTCGAGCGCGGCGACGGTGTCGACCGGAAGCGGCTTGCCGTCGTAGACGGCGCGCGACACGCCGCGCTCGGGAATCGCCTTGAAGGCCGGCGTCTCGCGCGCCGGGGCCGGCGTCAGCGTGACGTTGATCTGGCCGCCGCCGTCCATCCCGGCCACGAATGTGGGAGTTCCCGCGAACCCCCGCGCCGCCCCGGCAATGACGAGATTCTCCGTCGCGCAGCCGAGCGTGCAGTAGAGATGGTGGTCGTCGGGATCGACCACCGGCGTCCGGCGGTCCAGGTCGGGAAGCACGTCGATGGCGCTCGGACCGACACGGAACTTCCACGGCTGTGTGTTGTGGCTGTTCGCCGCGAGGGTAGCGTAGCGTACGAGGTCGCGGCGGGAGGCATCCATCGAGAGCGGGATCCGGATCGCCGCTGCCGCGTCGTCATAGGCACTCACGGCTGGCCCCTCCCGCCAGGGTGCCCAGGCCTGCGCACACGTGGATCGAGACTCCCTGACGCCATCCTCAGTCCGCACCCGGGACGGCCGTCCCGCCGCCCGGCACCGGCGCGCTGGCATCCGGCGCCTCGGCCGCGGCAGCGGTTCCTTCGCCGGCGGGAGCCGTGGGCGACGCCACGCCGCCGGCCTTGCACATCTTCGGCGAGCCGTCCGGGGCGAGCTTGGCGAGGTCCACGTGGAAGTGGTTGTAGTGCATGATGTTGCTGCCCGGGCCGAGCGACGTGGTGAATTGCGCGCACGCCCCGGCGAACACCGTCTTCAGGAACGCCTGCTCCTTCGCATCGCCCTTCCAGCCGTGCTGGACGGATATGACCTTGCCGTTGGCGAGCTTGAATCCGGACACGTCGAGCGCGTTCCCGAACGCGTGCTCGGACAGTTCCTTGCCGAAGTTGTTGCGGTTGCGGCACGCATAGGCCGAGATCTGCCGGACCTCGACGACCTGCGAGCCGAACTCGGCCATCGCCGCGGGCTGCACGGCATCGGCGAGCCAGGCTTCCAGCGCATCGGCGAGCGGACAGCCCATCTTGGCAACCGGGCTCATCGCCACCGTCCCCGATGAGAGTGCCGTGACCTCGAGCGGAAAGTCCATGCCGCAGGTCCCTTCCTCGACGATCGGCCCGATCTCGGCGATCGTCGAGGACGGCTTGCGCGCCGCCATGCAGGCCTGCTCCTTCTCGGCCCGCCAGCCGCCGCGGCCTTCGACCTCGGTGAACTGGTAGCTGCATGCCGCCGCCGCGGCGCCGAGAGCGATGGCGGCAATGCTCCGTCGGCCCCCGCGGGCGCTGATCCATCCCGTGAGCATCGTCAGCGTGCCGCCTCGCCCGTTGCCGTCATGCGAGACTCACAGGACCAGGACGCCATGATGCTTGGCCTTCTCTTCGGGCTCGACATGGATGGTGATCATGGCGTCCGGAACGGCCGCCCTCAACGCCTTTTCGATCCGGTCGCAGATCTCGTGCGCCTCGCTCACGGGCATTGAGCCGGCGACGACGAGGTGAAAGTCGATAAACGTCGCCCGGCCCGCGAGCCGGGTGCGCAGGTCATGCGCCTCGATCGCGCCTTCGGCGTTGCTCGAGATGATCTTCCGGATTTCGCCAAGCGTGTCGGCCGGCACCGCTTCATCCATCAGTCCGCCGAGGGACTCGCGGATGAGCCGCCACCCCGCCCACAGGATATTGACCGCGACGATCGCCGCCAATGCCGGGTCGAGTTCGGGGATGCCGCTGAGATAGGCCGCCACCAGGCCGACGATGACGCCGGCGGAGGTCACCACGTCGGTGAGGAGGTGCTTACCGTCGGCGACCAGCGCCGGCGAACGCCGCTTGCGTCCCTCGCGGATCAGGAACCAGCACCACGCGCCGTTGATCGCCGATGCGATGGCACTCGCGACCAGCCCCTCGACCGGGGCATCGAACATGCGCGGCGCGAGAAAGGCGCCGTACGCCTCGCGGAGGATGGCGACGGCCGCGACGATGATGAGCACGCCCTCGAGGACCACGGAGAAATACTCGGCCTTGTGGTGGCCGTAGGGATGATTGCTGTCGGCCGGTCGCGCGCCGTAGCGGATGGCGACGAGCGCCGCCGCCGAGGCGGCGACGTTGACGATCGACTCCATGGCGTCGGAGAACAACGCAACGCTTCCGGTCATGCGCCATGCGCCGAGCTTGATCGCCAGGACGAGGATGCCGACCGCCACGCTCAGCGCGGCGAGCGTGCTGGTCTTCGCGACGGCGTGCTCCTGGCGTCCGATCACGTTCAATCCGCCATGGTTTCGAGGGCGGCAAGGCTCTCGGCCGGCCCTGCCTCAGCGAACGGCGTCCGCACCTCGACGAAGGTGTCGGGGTAGAATCCGTTGAAGCGGGTTCGAAGCGCGAGCGAGTACGCCCCGATATGCCCGATCTCGATCCAGTCCCCGGTATCGACATATTGCGGCAGGTAGAAGGGGCGCGACAGAATATCCACCGAATCGCAGGTCGCCCCGCAGACCTTGAATGCGGCAAGTGCCGCCGGACCGGTGCGCTTGCGCCGCGCGGGGTCCGGCAGGAGCCGCGCCGGCAGCGTGATCTTCCCCGTCCATGAATCCGACAGCGACGCCCAAATGCCGTCGTTGATGTAGATGCGGCGGCCTTTCTTGAGAAGCACCCGGACGATCAACGAGAAGCTCCGCGCCGCGATCACGCGGCCGGGCTCGGCCACGAGCGGCAGGTCGTCGAGACCCCATTCGCTGATCTCGCCGACAACTTCGGCGATCAGGGCCTTGGTCGCCGGGGTTTCGGGCGCCTTTCGCCGCGGGTCGTGGCCGTAGGGCGCCGGAAACCCGCCGCCGATGTCGAGCATGGCGATCGGCGCTCCTGCGCGCGACCGCACCCAGGCGGCGGAAGCCAGCGCGCGTTCATAGGTATCGGTATCCTCGACCTGGCTGCCGACGTGAAAACAGAGCCCCACCTTGAAGCCGATGCGATGGATACGCTGCACCAGCTCGACCGCGTGCGCGGGCGCCGCGCCGAACTTCTTCGACAGCTCGTACGCCGCCTGGCCCCGCGACGCCAGCCGGACCAGCAGGGTGATCTCCTCCGGGTCGAGATCGAGACCGCGCACGATGCGGAGGATCTTGGCCACCTCGTCCTCATGGTCGAGCGCCATCACCCGGATGCCGTAGGTCTCGAGCGCTAGCCTTATGTCCGACTGGGCCTTGACCGGATGCGAGTAGATGAGCTCGGCCTTAGGCGCGACCGCCCGCACCGCGGCGAACTCCCCCGGAGAAGCCACGTCGAAACAGTCGATCCCGGCCCTCGCCAGCGTCCTCAGCACCATCGGCTCGCCGTTGGTCTTCACCGCGTAAGCGGTCTTGCCCGGGAACGCCGACTTGAAGGCGAGGGCGTCCTCGATCAGGACCTGCGGCATGAAGCAATAGACCGGCTGGTCCGGCCGAAGTGCGTAGGCCGCGTCCCGGGCATTCTCGAATCGCTCCATGCCGGTATCCGCTTCCGAAAAACGCGGGCGGACGCTAGCAGCCCCTCGCCGATCGCGAAAGTTTGCATTCGCCCGCCCTCGCAAGGTGGGTCGACCTGTCTGCTGCATCGATGCAACACGGCCGGACTGATCCCGGCTCGGCGCAAATTCAGGCTTTGTGGAGGCGACGGCGTGTGGGAAAATTCGGCCGGTTGGACTGATTTGACGTCGACGCGACGATGCTTGGCTACAGGCAAAAGGCGTCTGTGACTGCGGCGGCGATGGCCGCGATGCTGGTATCCTCGGGCGCCGCCCGGAGCGAGGTCCAGTTCGGCATCTACGGCGGCTGGAACGGCAGCTTCGACAGCGACGTCACCGTCACCCGCGGCAACAGCGACTTCACCTTGCATGACGTGCCCTGGCAGGGCCTGTCCTTCGATTTCGACGGCGGCGCCCCCTATTACGGCTTCCGCGGCACCTACTGGCTGCCCTCCTCGCCCTGGGGCGTCATGCTCGACTACATCCACGCCAAGGTCCGCGCCGACCCCGACGCGACGGTGGACATGAGCGGCACCTATCGCGGGAAACCGGCGCCGAGCCGGACCCGAATCGACGACGTCTTCGACCGATTCGAATTCACCGACGGGCTCAATCTCATCACGATCAATGCCGTGCGGCAGTTCGAGATGAGCGGCGGGATCCGGCCCTATGTGGGGGCCGGCATCGGCCTTGCCGATCCCCATGTCGAGGTCGAGGGGCCGGGGTTCCCCGAGACCTTCGAGTATCAGATCGCCGGCCCGGCAGCGCAGGTGCTTGCCGGCCTGGATGTCCTGGTAAACCGGTACTTCTCGCTCTTTGGCGAGTACAAGCTCACCTATGCCGGCATCGATGCCGACCTGACCGGCGGCGGCGAGCTCAAGACCGGCATCTGGACCAACCACCTCATCGTCGGTCTTGCCGTCCGCTTCGGGCCACGCTGACCGCCTCACGGACTGCAAATTAGAAAAACATTTCGTGAAGCGGAATCCCAAGCCGTGAGAACGTCTTGGCCCGGCGACCTCACTGCCGGACTGAGCAGCTTCCGCGCCGCAGCACACTTTTCGCTTCGCCAAATGATGAACAGGCGTTAATCTTTGGGCGTTGCTGGGAACCGGAGGCATGACATGACCCTTGCCCGACCGCTCCACCTGGCGATGGTATGCGCCGCGTTCCTGTTTGTAGCAGCAGTTGTATTCGGGGCGATTTAGGCGCTCCGAGAGTTTGTTGCTGAAGAGTTGTTCCGGCCGGCCGGGCGCGCTGAGGAGCGCGATGCCCGGCTTTGTTGTTTTTGGGCCCCGTCCTGCCCGCCTCAATCCATGAAACGGTCGAAGATCGCAAGCGTCCGCCCGGCTTCGAGGATTGCCGCATCCGTGCCGAGCGCCGTTGTGACGCTGCCCCGCCGCTCGTCATAGGGAGCGCCCTTGAGCTTCGGATCGCGCCACAGGCCGGTGGTGATCGTCACCCCGCGATAGACCAGCTCCCCGTCGACCCGCGACAGGTTCATGCCGCCGGATGACGACCCGGTCGCATCGCAATCGGTGCGGAAGAAAGACGTGATGCTGCTGGAGATCGGCACCCGCCGCACCTTGCATCCCTGGACCACCGGCACCTCGTTCGGCACGGCCTTCTCCATCCCCGCCGGGTGAGCGGTGATGACGATCAGGTCGTCGCCGTTCTTCACCTTGGCGTCCGGGGCAACCGGGAACGGCTCGACGCCCTCGATCGGCTCGGCAAGCGGCACGATCGCGAAGTCGTAGTTCGACCCGGCTTTCGGCGGGGTTGCCCCGAACCGCGCCTCATCGACCAGGAGATCGACCTTGATCGAAGGCACGCCCTGGGTCTTGAAGAAGCAGTTGCTGCGCCGAACGCCGGAATCCTCGAAGAAGATGTGGCCGGCAGTGAGAATCTGGCGGTTGGTGATGAACAGCGCACCCGAGCCGAGCGACGGTGTCGGCAGGAAGCAGCCGACATAGCCCGAAACCTTGCGGATACGGTCGATCTCGTCCGCAGACAGGCCAAGCGACGGCCCGAGTTCGAGGAGCGAGCCGCGATCGTCGGTGCCGTCGATGATGTTTGCGTCGGCCACCGGCGCGGCCAAGATCGGCGCAACGATCGCTGCGGCGAGACCGACGCGAAAAATGCTTCTCATGCGGATACCCGACCTCGCGGAACGGTTTGAGCATCGGCAATATGCCGGGGCCGCGGCGGAGGGCAAGGCCCGGTTGATTTCAGATGAAGAACATCGCCACAAGCCAGACGAAGGAAAGGATGCGCGCCGGCCAGGTCCAGGACGAATCCGATAGCGCGCTCGTCTTCCACACCGCCACCACCAGGAAGAGATTGTACGGCACCGGCGTGAAGAACACCGCCGTCGCGAGCCATCTCGGCGCCTCCATCGCGAACAGGCCGAACGCCGCCGCCATCGCCACCACGTTGATCAGCGTCCCACCGATCAGCATGTCGCTGACGATGACCCGGTGGAGCGGCTCGGTCCCCGACCACAGGGCGCGGAAATAGCCGCGCACGCCGTCCCAGAGACCTTGGCGCCGGCCGCTTTCGTCCACCATCGGCGCTTTCACAGGGTATGCCCGCCAGATGTCCCGGATGATAATTGAAAAACCGTAGCAAGCGGCGATCATGGAGCATTCGGTGACGGGTGCAATTCGAAACTTGGGCGGCCAGGCCGTCTACTGGTGTTCTCCCGCAGGCCCCCGCATTGCCCGCGAGAGCGATGCCCTCGATCTGATCGGCGAGATCGTCGGGGAGGATGTCACCTGGGTCGCGATCCCGCTCGAGCGCCTTTCGCCCGACTTCTTCCGGCTGCGGACCGGCATCGCGGGCGCCTTCCTGCAGAAACTGGTCAACTACGGCTTCAGGGTCGCATTCGTCGGTGACCTCACCCGGGAGGTCGAAGCGAGCGACGCGCTGGCGGCCTTCGTGGTCGAGTCGAACCGCGGCAGCCATGTCTGGTTCGCCGAGGACGAGCCTGCGCTCGAGGCACGGCTCGGGACGCTTCCGTGAAACCAGGGCCGCCGCCCTGCCACTCCAGACCCCACCGGCGAAGTCTCGGAACGAAAGCGCGATGAGGCTGGACCGGTTCGACAGGGTGGACAGCCTGCGATCGATGCGAGGCGTGGTGACGGTCGAAGCGCGGCCAATCGGAAAAGTCTCGCCCTCACCAAGCTCGATCCAAGGTCCGCCTCCGAAGCAACCCCTCGCCATCCGAAGCGGAGGCCCTGCGGAACAGGTCAAGACGCCCGCCTTTTCCGGATCGCGCGCTGTTTCGCCGCGGGCGCCGCCGGCGCGACCGCGACGAGTTGGTCGAAGAGCCAGGCGAGGCCCGCATCCATCATCGCGACTTTGGGGGCGACGGCTGTGAGCCGGAAGCGCGTGAGCTCGACCGGCGCCTCCCGGGCCACGATGGCGAACCGCGCCCCGTGCATCGCGACGAACCGCCTGGGCAACGCCGAGATCAGGTCGGTCTCGGCGATGACAGCGAGAGCGAACATGAAGTTCGGGACCGTCAGTGCGATCCGCCGCGAACGGCCAAACCGTGCCAGGGCCTGGTCGACGAAGCCCTGACGGTCGCCGGCGAAGGAAACCACCAGGTGCTCGGCGGCGCAGTATCGTTCAAGAGTCGGATCGCGCGCGAACGGATGCCCGGCGCGCATGGCGACGACGAAGTCCTCCTCGTAGAGGTGGCGGGTATGGAAACGCGCCGGAGCGACGTCGGACGGGATGACCGCGATGTCCATATCGCGCGCATCGAGCTCGGCAAAGGCGTTCCGCCACGCCTGCTCGGGCGACGTCTCCCCCTGAACCGGAAGGAGTTGGCGCACGCTGAGGTCGATGCCGGGCGCGGTCTTCCGGAGCGCGACGAGAAGCGGCGGCAGGAAGACCGCCGAGGCGCCGTCCGGCGCGCCGACGCTGAAGTGGCGCACGGAGATCGCCGGGTCGAACGGCTCGGCCGTCGCCACGACGCTGCGCACCCGGGCGAGCACGTCCGCGACCGGTGCGGCCAGCTCCGTCGCTCGGGCGGTCGGCACGACGCCCTTCGGCGTCTTCAAGAACAGCGGATCGTTGAGGAGCCGGCGAAGCCGCCCGAGCCCATGGCTGACGGCCGAAGGCGTGAGGTTGAGCCGTTGGGCGGCGCGGCCGACGTGACCTTCCGCGAGCACGACGTCGAAGAGGACGAGCAGGTTGAGGTCGAGACGGGACAGGTCAACTGAATTCATCATATTACTGAAATCATATCATTGGATTCAGTATCATCAAGGTGCCATCTCCGCGGTCCAGGCGACGCCGAGCGGCGTCGCGTCGAATCGAACAGGAGAACCCACGATGTCACCCACCCGACGTTTGATCCTGGCGGCGGCCGGCGCCGGCTTTGCCCTCCCGCCCATCATCGAGGCGGCGCATGCCGCGCCGGAGCTTCCGGCAGAGGCGACAGCCAACGACACGGCGGCGGAACTTGCCCGGCTGTCGGCGAAAGCCAACGCCGCGTTGATGCGCGGCGAAATCGACGAATACCGCGCGCTCGTCCCGCATGCCGACGACTACACGCTGATGTCGCCGTTCGGCGGCACGCCGACCCGCGGCGAGGAGCTGACCGAGGCGCGATGGAAGTCGGTGGGGCGGTTCTTCAGGAACGGCACGTTCTCGCACCAGGTGGTCGAATCCTACGCCACCGCCGACATGGTGGCGCTCGCCGTGATCGAACGCTGCAATGTGGAGGTCGGCGGGCTGCCGGCCCAGGAATGGCTGCTGCGCGTCACGCTCGTCTATCGCCGCGAAAGGGACGGCTGGCGGCTTGCACATCGCCATGCGGATCCGCTCGCCAACGGGATCGGCCTGGAGCAGGCGGCGGCGCTGGGACGCGGCGAGGCGGCCTGAGGCCGTGCGCTGACGACGTCGGACGATGCGCCGCCGTCCCTCGTCGGGTTCGACGGGAGCAGTCGCTACTCCGCCGCCTCCCGCTTCCCCGGCTCGTAGTTGAGGATCGGGGCGAGCCAGCGCTCGGCCTCCTCGAGTGCCCATCCCTTGCGGCGCGCGTAGTCCTCGACCTGGTCCTGCTCGATTCGCCCGACGCCGAAATAGTGGCTGTCGGGATGGGAGAGGTAGAGGCCGGACACCGACGATGCCGGCCACATCGCGTAGCTCTCCGTCAACCGGATTCCGGTCGCGGCCTCCGCGTCGAGGAGATCGAACAGCGTTCGCTTCTCGGTGTGGTCCGGCTGGGCGGGATAGCCGGGGGCGGGACGGATGCCCCGATACGCCTCGCGGATCAGTTCCTCCTTGCTGAGGTTCTCGTCCGGCGCATAGGCCCAGAACTCGCGCCGCACGCGCTCGTGCAGGTGCTCGGCAAAGGCTTCCGCCAGCCGGTCGGCAAGCGCCTGGCTCATGATCTTGGAATAGTCGTCGTTGGCGCGGGCGAAACGCTCCGCCACCGCCTCCTCCCCGATCCCCGCGGTGACGGCGAAGCCGCCGATGAAGTCGACCGGCCCGGCCCCGGCCGGCAGAACGAAATCCGCAAGGGCGACGTGGCCGCGCTTGCTGTTCTGGCGAGCGATCTGCTGGCGGAGAGTGTAAAGCCGCGCCCGTTCGGTGCGCGAGGTCTCATCGTCGTAGACGACGATGTCGTCGCCCTCGGCATTGGCCGGCCAGAAACCGATGACGCCGTTGGCGCGGAGCCAGTTCTCCGCGACCATCTTGCGGAGAAGCGCCTGAGCGTCGTCGAACAGCGAGCGGGCCGCCTCGCCGACCTTGGGATCGTTGAACAGCAGAGGATAGGTGCCCTTGATCTCCCAGGCGGAGAAGAACGGCGTCCAGTCGATGTAGGGGACGAGGTCGGCGACCGGATAATCCGTGAAGCGGCGCGTCCCCACGAAAGTCGGCCGCGGCGGCGTGTACCCTGCCCAGTCGATGCGGAACCGGTCCGCCCGGGCATCGCGTAGCGTCACCCGGCGCTTGTCGGCGAGACCGCGGGCATGAACCTCCGCAACCTTTCGATACTCCTCCCGGATGGACTCGACATAGCCGGCTCGGCCCGCGCCCATCAGGTTCTGCGCGACGCCCACGGCGCGGCTCGCGTCGAGGACGTGCACCGCTTGCCCGCGCTCGTAGTTGGGACTGATCTTCACCGCCGTATGGACGCGGCTCGTGGTGGCGCCGCCGATGAGGAGCGGCACGTCGAACCCCTCGCGCTCCATCTCTGCCGCGACATGGCACATTTCGTCGAGCGACGGGGTGATCAACCCGGACAGCCCGATGATGTCGACCTTTCTCTCCCGCGCCGTCTCCAGGATCTTCGCCGCCGGCACCATGACGCCGAGGTCGATCACCTCGTAGTTGTTGCATTGGAGCACGACGCCGACGATGTTCTTGCCGATGTCGTGGACGTCGCCCTTGACGGTCGCAAGCAGGATGCGGCCGGCGAGGTTCGAGCCGCCTGCGCCGCTGAGCCGCTTCTCCTCCTCCATGAACGGCATGAGGTAGGCGACCGCCTGCTTCATGACACGGGCCGACTTGACCACCTGGGGGAGGAACATCTTGCCGGCGCCGAACAGGTCGCCGACCACGTTCATCCCCGCCATGAGCGGGCCTTCGATCACGTCGAGCGGGCGCTTCGCGGCGCGGCGCGCCTCCTCCGTGTCGGCCTCGATGAACTCGGTGATGCCGGCGACCAGGGCGTGCTCCAGGCGCTTGTTGACCGGCCACTCGCGCCAGGCGAGGTCCGCCTCTTTCTTGGCGGAGGCGCCGCCCTTGTAGCGCTCAGCCGCCTGGAGCAGCCGCTCCGTCGCGTCGGGGCGGCGGTTGAGCACCACGTCCTCCGCCAGTTCCCGCAGCTCCGGATCGATCTCGTCATAGACCGGCAGCGCCCCGGCGTTGACGATGCCCATGTCCATGCCGGCGCGGATCGCGTGGTACAGGAACACCGAGTGCATCGCGGCCCGGACCGTCTCGTTGCCGCGGAACGAGAACGAGAGGTTGGAGACCCCGCCCGAGACGTGCGCATGCGGCAGGTTTTCCCTGATCCAGCGCGTCGCCTCGATGAAATCGACGCCGTAGTTGTTGTGCTCTTCGATGCCGGTGGCAACGGCGAAGATATTGGGGTCGAAGATGATGTCCTCGGGCGGGAAGCCGACCTCCTCGGTCAGGATGCGGTAGGCCCGGGCGCAGATCTCGGTCTTGCGCTCGAAGGTGTCGGCCTGCCCCTTCTCGTCGAAGGCCATGACCACCACCGCGGCGCCGTAGCGGCGCACCTTCTCCGCATGCTCGCGAAAGGCGGGCTCGCCCTCCTTCATCGAGATCGAGTTGACGATCGCCTTGCCCTGGACGCACTTGAGGCCGGCCTCGATCACCGACCATTTCGACGAGTCGATCATCACCGGCACGCGGGCGATGTCGGGCTCCGCCGCCAAGAGGTTGAGGAAGGTGACCATCGCCTGCTCGGAATCGAGAAGGCCCTCGTCCATGTTGACGTCGAGGATCTGCGCGCCGTTCGCCACCTGCTCGCGCGCGACGTCGAGCGCGGCGGCATAGTCGCCGGCCTGGATCAGCTTGCGGAATTTCGCCGATCCGGTGACGTTGGTCCGCTCGCCGATGTTGACGAAGGAGGAGGCGGCGTTGGTCATCGCGACGCTTCGTCGGCGGACTTGGACTGGATGCGCGGCGCCCTCCGGTCGCTGGCGGCAAGCTGGGATTGGATAGGAGATGTTCTTCGTGGCGCCGGCGTTTCAAGGAGCCGGCCGAATGACGAGCCGCCGGCTCGTCCGGTTGCAGGCGCGTCAATCAATTTGCGCGGACACATGTATCACCCAAATGCAAGGCCAAGTGTGGCGGTCGCTCGGTACCAGCTTCCATTTCACGCCACCACCTCGAATGCTTCCAGCCCTGAAAGCCTGAGCTTCGTCTCTGCCTTCGGCACCACCCGTGGAGGTACCCCCGCCACCGCCCCGGCGATCGCCCGGATATGGTCCGGCGTCGTCCCGCAGCAGCCGCCGACGATGTTGACGAGACCGGTCCGTGCGAATTCGCCGAGCGCCTTGGCCATGCCCTCGGGGCTCTCGTCGTACTCGCCGAACTCGTTCGGCAGCCCGGCATTGGGGTAGGCGCAGATGAGGGTATCGGCGACGCGGGCGAGTTCCGCGATGTGGGCCCGCATCTCCTTGGCGCCGAGCGCGCAGTTGAGGCCGATCGAGAACGGCCGCGCATGGCGGAGCGAGTACCAGAAGGCGGTCGGCGTCTGGCCCGAGAGCGTCCGGCCGGAGCGGTCGGTGATGGTGCCCGAGATCATCAACGGCAGGCGCTTGCCCTTCTCGGCGAAAACCTCCTCGACCGCCACCACCGCCGCCTTGGCGTTGAGCGTGTCGAAGATCGTCTCGATCAGGATCAGATCGGCGCCGCCGTCGATCAGCCCCCGCGCCGCGTCCGAATAGGCGGCGACGAGATCGTCGAAGCTGACGTTGCGGAAACCGGGATTGTTCACGTCCGGCGAGATCGAGGCCGAGCGGTTGGTCGGCCCGATGGCGCCGGCCACGAATCGCGGCCGCCCATCCTCGGCCGCGACCTCGCGCGCCGCATCCTTCGCCAGCCGCGCTCCGGCGAGGTTCAGTTCGTAGGCCAGCGCCTCCATGCCGTAATCGGCCTGGGCAATGGAGGTGGACGAGAACGTGTTCGATTCGACGATGTCGGCACCGGCGCGGAGATAGGCGGCGTGGATCGCCCGGATCGCCTCGGATTGGGTGAGGTTGAGGAGGTCGTTGTTGCCCCTGAGGTCGCGCGGCCAGTCGGCGAAACGCGGCCCGCGGAAATCGGCCTCGCTGAACCGGTACGACTGGATCATCGTCCCCATCGCCCCGTCGAGGATGAGGATGCGTTGCGCTGCCGTCGCGCGGAGGCGGGATTCGGTGTCGGTGGCGGGGGTCATCATCATCTTCCTGCCTCGAGGATTTTGTCGCCAGGCCCTGGAACGCACGTCACCACGCCGATCGGATGGCGTTTCTCGCTCACGCCGCCGCCTCCACCGGAGCCGCCGTCTTCGTCGGTCGCATGCCGAGGAGGTGGCAGATGGCGTAGACGAGGTCGGCGCGGTTCATGGTGTAGAAGTGGAAGTCGGTGACGCCGCGATCGACGAGGTCGAGCACCTGCTCGGCCGCGACCGCCGCCGCGATGAGCTTGCGGGTGTCGATGTCCTCCTCGAGCCCTTCGAAGCGCTGGGCGAGC
>DASSPO010000360.1:0-3165 GCA_035699585.1 Bauldia sp. | reverse complement strand
GCTCGCGGCGCAAGAGCCCCGACCCCTGAAGATTGCGAATGGCATGGCGAACGGTGATGCGGCTCACGCCGAGCATCTCGCAGAGGCGGTCCTCGGCCGGAATCCGGCTGCCCGTGGGCCACTCGCCGCTCGCGATGCGCGAGCGGATCGATTGCTCAACCTGATGCCAAAGCGGCTCGGGCCGGCGACGGTCGGGGTGGACGACGGGCGCGTCGGTCATCTGAGCCTCCACCAGTTCTGGCCTGCACCGCCCGCGACTGCGGCTCCGACCAGCCCGGCGCGCGGGCCGAAGGCGCCAGCGCGAAGGTCTATTTCCTTGAGATGAGCAGGAAGCTGCCGGCGCGCCGCCTCGAGCATCGGCTCCTTGAGGACGTCGATCGCCCCGGCGACGCCGCCGGCGAGGAGCACCGCCTCAGGGTCGAGGAGCGCGACGGCCGCGGCCAGGCTCGTGCCAAGCGCCCGCGCCGGCATGGCGATCACGTCAATGGCGGCCGGGTTCCCACCCCGTGCGGCGGCCACAAGGGCGGCACCGTCGGCAAGGCCGATCGCCACGGCAAGGCGATCAAGGGCACGGCCCGCCGCGTTCCGTTCGAGCCAGCCGCTCCGTGCGTCGCCCGGGTCGTCGAGGTCGGCCGATGCCCAGCCGAAGGAACAGGCGCCGCCATGGGCGCCGCGGACGATCCGTCCATCGGTCATCACCGCAGAGCCGATCCCGGTGCCGATGGCAAGGAGCACGACGTCGGACAGCCCCACTGCGGCACCGTGAGTCGCCTCGGCAAGCAGCGCCAGCTGCGCGTCGTTCCCGAGGCCGATGCTATGGCCGGGAAAGCATTCGGCGAGGTCGACGCCGTCGAGATAGGGGAGATTCGGAATCCAGACGCAATGGCTGCCGCGGGTGAGCCCTGGAACGGCGATGCCGAGCGCCGTGATGTTCGCGTCGGCCGCAACGAGCGCACGAACTACCGCGACGAACGAAGCGAGGTCCCCAGGCACCTTTCGGTCGATCCGATCTGACAGGCGGGTCGGATCGCCGGCGCTGGCGACCGCCGCCCGGAGCCGGGTGCCGCCCAGGTCGATGGCCAACACATCGCTCATCCCTTCACCCCCGCGCCGACAATGCTTGCCACGAAGAAGCGCTGGAGGAAGGCGAAGAGGATGAGCGGCGGTAGCACCGCGAGCGTCGCGCCCGCCATGACCAGGTTGGTGTTCAGGGCGCCTCGATTGTAGCTGAGCAGCCGGCTCAAACTGAGCACGATCGGATAGGCGTCGGAATTGCCCTGGAGGATGGTGAGCGGCCAGAGGTAGCTGTTCCAGTGGTAAACGAAGGCGAACAGTGCCAGCGCCGCGATCGCCGGCGCAATCGCCGGGGCGACGATCTGGAAGATGATGCGGAGGTCGGAGGCGCCGTCGAGCCGCGCCGCCTCGATCAGCTCGTCCGGGACGCCGAGGATGAACTGGCGCATCAGGAAGATGCCGAAGGCGTTGGCAAGGTTCGGCAGGATCACGCCAAGCAGCGTGCCGCTCAGTTCGAGGTTGGACACCAACCGATAAAGCGGGACGAGGGTGACGATCGGCGGCAGGAACATGGTGGCGATGGTCAGGCCGAAAAGGAGATCGCGACCGCGGAACCGGTACTTGGCGAAGACGAACCCCGCCATCAGGCTGGTGACGATGATGCCGAGGGTGGTCAGGGTGGCGATGATCGCCGAATTGAGGAAGGATCGCCCGGCATTGATGACGCCGGCGACCTTGTCGTAGGCGTCGAATGAAGGCGTCGCCGGGAGCCAGACCGGCGGCGTCTGCATGGTTTCCGCCGGGGTCTTCAGGCTCGAAAGCACCATCCACAGGACAGGGAACGCGGCAACCACCGCGACCGCGATCATGGCGAGGCAGAGCGCTGCCGCCGCAAGATCGGGCCGGTTGCCGCCCCCGACGCCGGCATAGGGCGACATGCGCAGGGAGGAGGCCGCATCGCTCATTTGTCGTCGGCCTTCCGGGCGAGCGCGAAGAGCAGCACTACCGTGACGATGAGGGTGAGGAGCAGCATCACCGCCATCGCCGAACCGAGCCCGCCCTGGGCGCGCTCGATGCCGACCCGGCGAATGTGATAGGTGAGGACGTTGGTGGAACCGACCGGACCGCCCTGGGTGATGAGGGCGACAGGCTCGAACACCTGGACGGCGTTGATCAGGCAGATCACCGCGCTGAAGAGCAACGTGCGGCGCAGGAGCGGCAGCGTCACCCGCCAGAAGATCTGCCAAGGGCTTGCCCCGTCAATCCGGGCCGCCTCGTAGAGCGTCCCAGGGATCTGGGTCAGCCCGGCGACGATCAGCACAGTGAAGTAGCCGCTCTGCTGCCAGACGTTTAGATAGACCAGCGAAACCAGCGCGGTGTCGGGAGAGGAGAGCCACGTGCCCGGTCCGACGCCGACCCATTCGAGCACCTGATTGATCGGCCCCTCGGTCGGCGAATAGAGCTTCGCCCAGACCAGCGCGGCGGCGATCATCGGCACCATGTAGGAGGAGAAGAGGATGGTGCGGAGGGCCTCCCCGCCCCATACCCGCGTCTGGTACACGAGCAGGCCGAGGACCACCGAGAGCGGCAGGATGATCGCGATCGACAGTCCGGCATAAGCAGCAGTGTTCAGGAAGGCGCGGCGGAAGTCGCGGCCGACCGACGTCGGGCCGAAGAGGTCAGCGAAGTTATCGAGGCCGACGAAGCGGGCGCTGCCGAACCCCGTCTGGGTCGACCAGGCGTGGAAGGAGAGCCAGACGGTGAGCGCGATTGGCACGAACACGAAGAGCGTGATCAGCCCGGTGCTCGGCCCGAGCAGCCCGACGAGACGGAGCTGGCGCTGCATTATTGATCTGCGGTCCTCTTGGCGTTCGGCGGAGGCGAGGTTTGCCTCCGCCGGACGCGCTTCTGCCACTACTTTCCGGCCCGCTCCAGGATTTCGGTCGCGTCAGTTTGCGCATTCTTTTGCGCTTCCGCCGCAGTCGCCCGGCCGTACTGAATGGCCTCGAGCTGCTGTTGCAGGGCCTCGGTGAACTCCTGCCCGCCAAGGACGACCGGGAACGGCTGGGCGTCGGCAAGGACATCGACATAACCCGCGAGGAACGGGGACTTCAGCCGGTCGGCCAATGCCTTCACGTCGGCGGTCCGTGA
>DASSPO010000359.1:0-7550 GCA_035699585.1 Bauldia sp. | reverse complement strand
CATGGTCCCGGCGCAGGCCCCGATGGAATAGGGTCCGCCATCGTCAACGATCGGCAGAAAGGCGCCCGAGCTCTCGTCGAAGCGCAGTGTCCCCTCCAGTTGGGAGTGCAGGTGAATCGCCGGCGCCCAGCCGGCCGACATGCCAACGACATCGCAGGCGATCGATTGCCGGCCTTGGGGCGAGGTGAATCGAAGTCGCGAGACGCGTCGGCCGCCCGATGCCTGAAGATGCTCGACGCGATGCGCGACCGGGATCCCCGCTGCGCGACAGGCGCCGGACAGCCTGTTGTCGCCCGCGGCGCGGATGTCGAGGACCGCGACGACGTTCAGACCTGCTTCGCGGCAGTCCAAAGCGGCGCGGAAGATCGTGTCGTTGTTGCCGACGAAGACGACCCGCCTTCCCGCCGCAACGCCATGTCGCACTGCGTAGTCCCGCACCGCACCCGCAAGCATCACCCCCGGAAGATCATTGTTGGCGAAGACGAGCATGCGCTCGATCGCTCCAGTCGCGAAAACCACATGTTTCGCCCGGATCTTCCAGAGTCGCTCGCGAACGCCGGGACCCGGCGCGCCAGGCTGGCGCAGGGTCTGAACTGCGGCGTACCAATTGTGTCGATAGCGACCGAACACATTGGTGCCGGTCAGCACGGTGACGTTGGCCAGGCTGCGCAGCGATCGGTCGGTTTCGCGGAGCCAGCGATCGGCTTCCTGTCCGTCGATCCGCAGCGAGGAGTCCGGCGGCTCGGCGAGCAGCGATCCGCCAGGTTCGGGCTGCCGCTCGACGAGCAAGACGCGGAGCCCCGATCGTCCGGCGGTGAGCGCGGCCGCCATTCCCGCCGGTCCGGCTCCGACGACGAGCACGTCGCAGTGATGATGCGTCTGATCGTATTCGTCCGGATCGTCCTCGATCGGCGCGATGCCCAGTCCCGCGGCGCGGCGGATGAACCGCTCGTAGAACATCCAGCTGTCGGGTCGCGGGCCCATGAAGGTCTTGTAATAGAAACCGGCCGGGATGAACGGTGCCACCAACCGGTTGATCGCGCCGAGGTCGAAAGCGACAGACGGGTAACAGTTCTGGCTCCGGGCGGTCAGGCCTTCGTAGAGCCGGACTTCGGTCGCCGGCAGGTTCGGCGTGATCCTCGCCCCCGTCCCGACCTGCAGGAGTGCGCTCGGTTCCTCGACGCCGCTCGACACGATTCCGCGCGGCCGGTGATACTTGAAGCTTCGCCCGACGAGATGGATGCCGTTCGCAAGAAGCGCAGCCGACAGTGGCTCCCCGGCCAGCCCGCTGAGCTCCCTTCCATTGAAGGAAAAGCGTACTTCGGCGCTTGGCTCAGGCCGCTTCAGCCGAAACGACGGCTGGGTCATGACTGCGGATCCCGTCCGCCCGACGGCCCGAACAAGTCGGTCAGCGTGTTGCGGCGCAGGGTGATCCACTCCTGGCAGCCATGGAGATGGAACCAGCGTTCCTCGACCACGCCGGCCGTGTTGGCTTTGAGCAACGAACCTGACGTCGCGCCCTCGGACGGGACGTTCCCCGCAGGTTCGACCTCGCCGCCGTACCTGAATTCGACTTCGTCGCGTTCGCCGCAATGAACACACGGGATGAGCAGCATGTGGATTCAATGGGCGACGGCGCCGGCACCCAGTTCGTCCATGAGGTGGCCGGTGCGGAAGCGGTCGAGGGAAAACGGAGCGTTGAGCGCGTGCGGCTCGTCGCGGGCAATGGTGTGGGCCATCACCCACCCGGCTGCCGGCGTCGCCTTGAAGCCGCCGGAGCCCCATCCGGTATTGATGTAGAGGCCGTCCACAGGCGTCTTGCCGAGGATCGGACTTCCGTCCGCCGAGGCATCGATGATGCCGCTCCACTGGCGCATCATGCGGAGCCGCCGCAGCATCGGGAAATAGGCGCAGACATTGCGCATCGACTGTTCGAGAATGTGGAAGCTGCCGGTCGGTCCGTAGCCCGGATAGCGGTCCGGAGCGAGGCCGAACACCATCTCGCCCTTGTCAGACTGACTTACATAGATGTGCAAGGTGCTCGACATCACCACCGTGTCCAGAAGCGGCTTCACCGGCTCGGAAACGAATGCCTGAAGCACGCGTGTTGTGATCGGAAGGCGGAATCCCGCCATCGCCGCCAGGATCGACGAATGTCCCGACACCGACAGGCACACCTTTTGGGCAAGGATCGCGCCGCGCGTCGTCCGAACTCCCTTTATCCGGCCCCGTTCGACATCGAACCCGTTCACTTCGCAATTCTGGATGATGTCGACGCCCAGTCGCTGCAGAGCACGCGCATAGCCCCAGGTGACCGCATCGTGCCGCGCGATTCCGGCGGTCCGCTGCAGGGAAGCGCCAAGTATGGGAAACCGGACGTTGCGGTCGGTATTGAGGATGGGGACAAACCGCTTCAGGGCCGGCAGGTCGAGGAACTCGCTTTCCACGCCATTGGCGCGATTGGCCTCGACGCGCTGACGCACCTTGAGCAGGTCGTGTTCCGTGTGTGCCAGCGTGACCACCCCGCGCTGGCTGAACATGACATTGTAGTTGAGGTCATGGGCCATGCTTTCCCAGAGCCGGAGTGCCCGGTCGTAGAGAGAGGAGCTTTCCGGCAGCAGGTAGTTCGACCGCACGATCGCGGTATTGCGGGCGACATTGCCGCCGCCCAGCCAGCCTTTCTCGATCACCGCGATGTTGCGCAAACCGTGTTCGGCCGCGAGGTAATAGGCGGTGGCCAGGCCGTGTCCTCCGCCTCCCACGATCAGCACATCGTAGGAAGCCTTGGGCTGCGCATCACGCCACAGCCGCGGCCAGTATCTTTGGCCGCTCAATCCATGGCGGATCAGAGACAGCGCCGAATAGTGCACGTAGCTCATGCGGCGGCCTTCGCGATCTCCTCGGTTACCCGGTCGAGCTCCGCCTCGGTGTTGTAGTAGTGGACCGACAGTCGGACGATGTCTTCGAGTTGTCGCCTCTCCATGTCGATGCGCGTGCTGCGTCGGTTCGAGGTCCACACGTTGATGCCTCTTGCCCTCAGCGACAGCATGAGATCGCGCGGAACGATGTTCGGGTGGCGGAAGGTGACGATGGCGCACTGCTTTCGACCGATGTCGAGCAGCTCAAGTCCGGAAATCGCGCGCAAGCCGTCTCTTAGATGGGCGGCGAGCGCAGCGAGTCTTGCCTCAATCGCCTCGAGTCCGAGGTCGAGGGCGTAGCGGATCGCCACGCCAAGCCCGATCTTGGCGGCGACGGCATGTTCGTAGTTCTCGAAGCGCTTGGCGTCCGCCCGCAGCGTGTAGCCGTCACGGCTCGACCACTGCGCGCCATAAAGGTCGATGAAGGGCGGGTCCATGGCGCCGATCCGATCGCGCCGGACGTAGAGGACGCCGGTCCCTCGCGGACCGCGCAGGAATTTGCGGCCCGTGAAGGAGAGCATGTCGCAGCCGATCCCGCGCACATCGAGCGGCATCTGCCCGGCGGACTGGCAGGCGTCGAGCAGGAATGGGATCCCTGCCGCCCTGGCGATCGCCCCGACTTCCTCAGCCGGATTGACCAGTCCACCATTGGTCGGGACATGCGTGATCGCGATCAGCTTGACCCGGTCGTCGATCTTGTCGCGCAGATCGTCAAGGGACAGCTCGCCGCTCTCGTCGCTTCGTATGGCGGTGATCCGGACACCCTGCCGCTCGGCGACCTGCAGATAGGAGATGTAATTGCTGGCGTATTCGGCTTCGCAGGTGAGAATTCGGTCGCCGGGCTCGAAGCGCATCGAAAAGAAAGCAAGGTTCCAGGCCCGCGTGGCGCTGTCCACGACGGCGATCTCGTCGGGGGCCCCTCCAATCAGTCGCGCCGCGGCGGCGTAAACGTCGTCGATCAGAGGCTGCGACGCCTCAAGCGCCTCGTAGCCGCCGATGTGCTCTTCGAGACGCAGATGGTCGATAACAGCATCGGTTACCGCTCGCGGCGGCAACGACGAGCCGGCATGATTGAGGTGAACAACGTGCGCGCATCCGGGGGTGTCGGCTCGTGCCTTGTCGACGTCGATCAAAACCCCCTCTCCACTCGCGGTGCCGTGCCCCTGCCTGTCTCGCACGAACGTGGCTTCCCGCACAAGAGAAATTTATCGTAATCGAAAATTCCATGTTGATCTCGACAACGGACTTCGACACTATCGTTGCAGTGCCGCGGAGGAGGATCATGAGACTGGCAGGTAAAGTGGCGGTGGTAACCGGGGCCGCACAAGGCATCGGGGAAGCTTGTGCACGGATCTTCGCGACCGAGGGCGCGAAGGTGGTTCTCGCTGATGTGCGCGGCGAGCAGGTAGAGGAGGTCGCTAGGTCGATTTCAGCCGGAGGCGGGTCCGCCACCGCGGTAGCGGGCGACGTCTCCGACCCGGCCGTGGCGACGCGCATCGTGGCCACGGCCGTAGCCACCTATGGCGGCCTCGACATCTGTGTCTGCAACGCTGGGATAAGCCGGCCAAAGCCATTTCTGGACCTTGAGTTCGAAGACTGGGAAACGACGCTCAAGGTAAATCTCGGCGGAACCTTCCTGGTCGGCCAGGCGGCCGCTCGCGCCATGGTGGAAGGCGACCGCAGGGGTTCCATCATCAATATGTCGTCGGTGAATGCCGAGGTGGCGATCGACAACATCGCGCCCTATTGCGCGAGCAAGGGCGGCATCAACCAGCTTACCAAGGCCATGGCGGTTGCGCTCGGGCTCAAGGGCATCCGCGTCAATGCCATCGGTCCGGGCACCATCAACACCGACATGGTGCGGGGCCGAGCGACCCCCGAAACGACGCGCATGCAGCTCTCGCGCACTCCGCTCGGTCGGATCGGGGAGGCCGACGAAGTGGCCCGCGTCGCCCTGTTTCTTGCCTCTGACGAGTCCTCCTACATCACAGGCGAAATCATCTATGTCGACGGCGGACGACTTGCCCTGAACTATATGGTTCCGGTGAAGGCCTGAGCCGGCATGTTGACACCGGGCGATCACGCCGCGCGGGCCGCGGCGGTGCGCGAAAGGTTCTTTCGCATTGCCGCCGAAATCGACCTCGTCGTGACGACCAACACGGTTCACGTCGGCTATCTCACCGGCTATCGGAGTATCCTGCTCGACGCCGACCGCTACTACCGGATGGCTGCGGTGGTAACCCGCGACAAGGTGATATTGGTCACCGGCGGCAGCGATGCCGCGGCGGCGCTCGAAGTGCTCGGCGACCCGGCGAGCATATACCGTTACGGCGAGTTCTACGTCGCGGCGCACGCTCCCGGAACCGGCTATGAGGCGATGCCGCCGGCCGCGCCGAGCTTCGAGGAAGCCCTCGGCAAAGCCCTGCGGTCGGTGCTTGTGGCGTCGATGCGGGTCGGCGTCGACTGCCCGGATCCGGCAATTCGCGACCTCGTCGGGACCGTTTCCGGCAGCACAACATCGGCGACGCCGCTCCTCGTCGAATCGCGCTCGGTGAAACTGCCGGCGGAGATTGAGCTCCTGCGCTTCGCGTCGCAAGTGGCGGAATCCGGCATGCAGAAGGCGTTCGCGGCGGCCGGAGTCGGTGTTTCGGAACTCGAACTGGCAACGATCATCACGAGCACGATCATCGCCCATGGCGGGATTCCCCGGTTCACGGTCGTGACATCGGGAGAACGGACGGCGCTGGTCGACGCCTATGCCACCCACCGCAAGCTCAAGGCCGGCGACCTGTTGCGCATCGATGTCGGCTGCACCTTCGGAGGCTACTGGGCCGACAATGCACGGACGGCGGTCATCGGGGAGCCCTCTGCCTTGCAGGCGACGCGGTACCGGGCGCTACAGGCCGGGGAGCAGGCGCAGCTCGATGCTGTTCGTCCCGGCGTCACGGCCGACCATCTCTATCGCCTGGGCGTCGACGTCACACGGGAGAACGGCTTTCCGGCATTCAATCGGAACCATTGCGGTCACGGTATCGGCGTCGTCGCTCACGAATATCCCTCGCTCAATGCCGCCCATGCCGGCGTCGCGATCGAGCAGGGGATGGTTCTCTGCGTTGAGACGCCGTACTACGAGACCGGCTGGGGTGGAATGATGGTGGAGGACACGGTTCTGGTCACCGAGACGGGTTGCACACCCTTCACGGTGGCCGACAGGACTTTGCGGGTGATCTGAGAGCGGGCCCTCGTCAACTCGCACTGGGCACCCTCGCGTCCAGGACGATCGTGGATCTGTCGGACGCGCCTGCCCCCTCGGGCACCTCGCCGGCGGTTGAAGTCCCATCAACCACTGACTTCAGCGGCCTCCCGCCTGTGCCCTGGCAAGGGCGAGGGCAATCAAGACTGCAACGCCCGTGAACAACGCGCCGCCCCATCCGATCGCTTCCAGCCCAAAGCGCTCGATGGTCCAGCCGCCCACCACCGCACCCGCGGCAACTCCGAGATTGGACACGGAGATGTTGAGCGAGCCGGCAAAGGCTGTGGCTTCCGGCGCGGCAAGCATGGTCCGCACGTGACAGAGGATGAAGGCAGCGGTGTGCGCCGCACCCCAGACCGCAAGAATCGTGAGGAGGGTCACGAGGTTGGCGCTGACAACCGAGAGGGTGGCCAGGGCCAGGGACAGTATCGCGGCAACGCAGCCCGTCGCGGCGACCGGTGCGCGATCAACCACACGGCCTGCCGCCCAGTTCCCGACTAGACCGGCAAGGCCGAAGCCCATCAGGACCGGCGCGATCTCGGCACCCCGGAGTCCCGCGACGGATTCGAGATAGGCGGCGAGATAGGTATAGGCGGCGAACATGCCCACAAAAAGGATGGCGGACAGGGCGAGATGTGCCTGGAAAGTCGGCCGAAGCAGGATCGCTGCCTGGTCCGCGACTCCGGCCAGGCCGGCATTGTCGAGGCGCGGGAAGAGAGCGGCAACGATCAGCATGGCGAGGGCCGCCAGGACGGCAAGCACCATGAAAGTTGCGGACCAGCCGACAAGGTCGGCGAGCAGAACGCCGGCCGGCACCGCGAAGACCGTGCCGACGACCACGCCGACATTGACGCCCGCGATCGCCCGCCCCGCTCGACCCGGTGGTGCGATCCGGGCCACCGCCGCGGTAGCGGTCGCCACGAACAGGGGAAGGACCGCACCCTGGAGAATTCGCACTGCCGCGATCAAGGCGTAGCCCGGCGCCAGCACGATCGCGAGATTGCCGACTGCGAATATGAGGAGGACTGCGGCGAGCACCCGGTGCGGCGGCGTGCGGCTGAAAAGGATGGTGAGAGGTGGGCCGCCGAGTGCCGCCGCGATCGCGTACCAGGAAACGAAGTGTCCTGCCTCGGCTACCGCCAGCGCCAGCTCCCGGGCCAGCGCCGGCAGTATGCCGACGACGATGAACTCAGTAGTGACGATCACCGCAGCAGCGAAGGCGGCAATGGCGACCGCGACGGTCAGCTCCTGGCTCGTGCTGTACCCCGTCGCCGCAGCCTCGTTGCGGGTCATGCGCTGGCTCCGCTATCGATGGTGAGGGTCGCTCCGGTGACGGAACGGCCTTCCGGTCCGGCGAGCCAGGCGACCAGGCCGGCAAT
>DASSPO010000358.1:0-2227 GCA_035699585.1 Bauldia sp. | reverse complement strand
AACTCCATACGCTCGAGGATCACGGGCTTGGTCGGATCGCAAAGCGTGTCGCCGGTGGTCACGTCCTTGAGGCCGGCCAGCGCGACGATGTCGCCCGTATAGGCCTCCTTGATGTCCTCGCGGTGGTTCGCATGCATGAGGAGCATCCGGCCAACGCGCTCCTTGCGGTCGCGTGGCGAATTGAGAAGCTGCTGCCCGGCCTCGATCTTGCCTGAGTAGACCCGGCAGAAGGTGAGCGAGCCGACGAACGGGTCGTCCATGATCTTGAAGGCGAGCATGGCGAGCGGCTCGGCGTCGGACGGATTGCGCACCACCTCTTCGCCGCTCTTTATGTCAATGCCCTTTATCGGCGGGACATCGAGGGGCGACGGCAGGTAGTCAACCACCGCGTCAAGCAGGGTTTGCACGCCCTTGTTTTTGAAGGCCGAGCCGGCGAGCACCGGGAAGAACGCACCCGAAATCACTGCCTTGCGGATCAGGCGCTTTAGCGTCGCCTCGTCCGGTTCCTTGCCCTCGAAATACGCGCTCATCGCGTCATCATCGAGTTCCACGGCGGCTTCTACGAGCTTCGCGCGGTACTCGGCGGCCCTATCCTTGAGGTCGTCCGGGATCGGCACGTCGTGGTACTTGGCACCAAGAGACTCATCCTCCCAGACGACGCCAGTCATGCGCACAAGGTCGACGATGCCCTTGAAGTCGGATTCGGCGCCGATCGGGAGCTGAATCGCCACCGGCTTGGCACCGAGGCGGGTCACGATGTCGTCGAGGCAGCGGTAGAAATCCGCACCGATCTTGTCCATCTTGTTGCAGAACACGATGCGCGGGACGCGGTATTTGTCGCCCTGTCGCCATACCGTCTCGGTCTGCGGCTCGACGCCCTGGTTTGAATCAAGGACGCATACCGCCCCGTCGAGAACCCGGAGCGAACGCTCGACCTCGATAGTGAAGTCGACATGGCCGGGCGTATCGATGATGTTGAGGCGCTTCTCCCGCCAGAACGCGGTGGTCGCGGCCGACGTGATCGTGATGCCGCGCTCCTGCTCCTGCTCCATCCAGTCCATGGTGGCCGCGCCCTCATGGACCTCGCCGATCTTGTGGCTCTTGCCGGTGTAGTAGAGGATCCGCTCCGTGGTCGTGGTCTTTCCGGCATCGATGTGGGCCATGATGCCGAAATTGCGGTAGTCCTCGATCTTATGGGTGCGCGGCATCAGGGCCTTCTCCGGAATTACCAGCGGTAGTGCGAGAATGCGCGGTTGGCCTCGGCCATCCGATGCGTGTCCTCGCGCTTCTTCACGGCGTTGCCGCGGTTGTTGGCCGCGTCGAGCAGCTCGCCGGACAGCTTGTCGATCATGGTCTTTTCGTTCCGGCCTCGCGCCGCAGAAAGGATCCAACGAATGGCAAGCGCCTGGCGGCGATCGGCCCGTACCTCGACGGGCACCTGGTAGGTGGCTCCGCCGACGCGCCGTGACCGGACTTCGATCGAGGGCATGACATTGTCGAGCGCGTTGCGGAATACGCCAAGCGGATCCTGCTTCGTCTTTGCCTGGATGACGTCGAAGGCGCCGTACACGATCTTCTCGGCGACGGACTTCTTGCCCTCATACATCACCGAGTTCATGAACTTGGTCACGACCTCGTTCTTGTACTTCGGATCGGGCGTAATCTCGCGTTTCTCTGCACGGTGGCGGCGGGACATCGCTCTGACCTGTTCGCTTCTCTCGTTAGCTCAGACGAAAAAACGACCCGGAATCACTTGGGTCGTTTCGCTCCATACTTTGACCGACGCTGCTTGCGGTCTTTCACACCCTGGGTGTCGAGCACGCCACGAATGATGTGATAGCGGACACCCGGAAGGTCTTTCACGCGGCCGCCACGGATCATCACTACCGAATGCTCCTGGAGGTTATGACCCTCGCCGGGGATGTAGCCGATGACCTCGAACTGGTTGGTGAGGCGGACCTTGGCCACCTTGCGCAGCGCCGAGTTGGGCTTCTTCGGCGTGGTCGTATAGACGCGCGTGCAGACGCCGCGCTTCTGCGGGCTCTCCTGCATCGCCGGCACTTTGTTGCGCTTGACCGGCGCGCGGCGCGGCTTGCGAATGAGCTGATTGATCGTCGGCATCGTCTACCTTCGTTGCAGCCGTTCCGGCCACCTCAAATTCCTGTTTGAACGACGTTGATGGCGCCTGCCCGCCGGGGCGGGGGCGCCCTGAAAACAGAGGACCACG
>DASSPO010000357.1:0-8796 GCA_035699585.1 Bauldia sp. | reverse complement strand
CGGCGTCGTCGAGGCCGCCCGAATCGAGGACCACGGCGAGCGGATTGCCGGAGAGCGGCCGGTCGGTGAACACGTCGAGGATGGCGTAACGGCGAAGCATGCCTGCGATTCCGGCGGATTCGGCCCCGCTGAGTGGACCGGGCGCCGCCCTTCGGTCAAGCGCTGAAGGGGGGGAAAATATCCCATTCAGTCTCTGTTCATCATGCCGCCGTCATTCTGCCGCCACGAAGGCAGGGGACGGGACGACCTGCCGCCAAAGAATTCAAGCCGCGTACCCGCTTGGAGTAGAAACATGAAGAAGTTCGCGACCGCCGCGCTTGTCGCCCTTGTCGGGGCTGCGCCAATCCTCGCGACCGTGACCGACGCCGCCGCCGATTCCCGGAAGTACCGGAACGGCAAGCCGGTCTATTCGCACCGTTACAGCAACAACGGCGGCAACAATCTCCAGGGCGTCGGCGCCGGCCTCGTCGCTGGCGCTGCCCTGGGCCTTGGTGCCGGCCTCCTGATCAACCGGCCGCCTCCCCCGCCGGTCTACTACGCACCGCCGCCCCCGCCGCCGGTCGTCTACTACCCGGCCCCGGCCTATTACCCGCCGCCTCCGCCGCCGCCCGTCTACTACGACAGCGGCTGGACCGAGGCCCACATCGAGTGGTGTCTCGACCGCTACCGCTCCTACAACCCGGCGACCAACACCTTCACCGGTTACGACGGCTACCAGCACGAATGCCGCGGGCCCTATTGACCCTGCCGGCATAAGACCCTTGAAAAGGCCCGGCGGCTCGCGCCGGGCCTTTTCTTTTGGAGGGGGACGATCGTTGGGGCTGGGGACTGGGCGACGGCGCCGGTCGGGTGGGACCGACCGCGGCCGGGCCGGCACGCCGTCGCTGATGCTGGCCTGGCTCGCCGCGGCAGCTGCCATCGGCCTCGGCACCGCCTTGATGTCGGGTGGCGGCAACCTGGCAAGCCCGCGCGCACCTGAACCCGCCACCCCTGTCCCGATTGAGCCGATCCCCGCCATCCGCGTTCCTCGTCGCTCGATCGAGCGGACGCTCTGGGGGCTCGCCGCGGCCATCCTCATCCTCGGCATCGTCCATTTGATGCTCCCGGCGACGATCGAAAGCCCCGGCCTGCGGCTCTATCTCGATCTCCTCTCCCTCGACGGCGAACAGACCCTGCCGGCCTGGTTCTCCGCCACCATGATGGCCGGGTGCGGCCTGCTCATGGTCGTCGCCGGTCTGGTCGCTCGCCTGAGGGAGCCCGCAAACGCCGCTCCCTGGTTCGTCCTCGCGGCCGCCTTCGTTTATTTTTCCCTCGACGAAACCACCTCGATTCACGAGAAGATCGGCGTCACCATCGCCTCCCTCCATCGGTTCAGCGGCATCCTGACCTTCGCCTGGGTCGTGGTCGCGGCGCCGCTGCTCCTGGTTGCGCTTGCGGCCCTCGTTCCTTTCCTTCGCCGGCTGCCGGCCCCGATTGGCCGCCGCCTGTTCGTCGCCGGGCTGGTCTTCGTCGCGGGCGCATTCGGCTGCGAGCTGATCGGCGGTTACATCTGGAACACGCAGGGCGCCTCCACCCTTTACCTGCTCGAGGTCATTGCCGAGGAGGCCCTCGAGATGGTCGGACTCATCCTCGCGATCGGCGTCGTGCTCGACTATCTCGCGCTCGTCGCGCCGCGGCTCGGTCTCGACCTCGCGGCGCCGGACCGGACATAGCCTCGGGCCCTGGCGCCGGGACTCTCGCGCCCCGCCGTGATCGTTCTAGAATGCCGCTTCGCGGTGTCCGGGACGGGGGAAGACACATGCTCAAGCGCTCGCTGCTGACGCGGGAGAAGCTCGACGGCACGGTCGTCGACATCGAGTTTCTGCTGATCGCGGTGATCCAGGGACTGGCGCTCACCACGCTTGCCGTCGAATCGGAGGGCGTGCTCGGCGAGGGCGAGTTCCTCTACTGGCCCTATGTCGCCGCCGGCTTCGTGCTGATCATGAACTTCTGGTCGCTCGCCATCATCCACTCGATCAGCTTCATCCGCTGGCCCTTCGATCTCGTGCACACCATCCTCTATTTCCTCGCCACCTTCGTCGAGGTCGCCGCCTTCACCCAGCTCACCAACCCGACGGGCTGGTTCATCGCCATGTTCGCCTTCTTCGTCGTCTCGGCGCTCCTCTATCTCTGGGATTTCAGGATGATCCGCGAGAAGGAGAGCGAGTACCAGGACACGCCGGAGCGCGCCGCCCTCTACCGGCACATCCGGGAGCGCCAGCACGTCGAGCTCCGCTACATGCTCCCCGGCGCGCTCATCTTCCACGGCGCGATCGTCGCCGTCCTCATCGCCGCTCCTGCCCTCATCCTCGAGCACGACCGTCACGTCTGGCTGGTGTCGGCGCAGCTCCTCTTCGGCCTCCTCTTCCTCGCCGGGGTCGTCCGCGACTTCCGGGTCCGCGAACGCCTGATCACCGACTGCATCGAAGAGGAGTCGGGCTAAGCGACCCTCGCTGATGGTGGTGTCGGCACGCCGCCCACGCGAAAGCCGCATCGCCACGGGCGGGCGCGACGGATCGGCGGGTCCGCCGACGGCGGCGCCGGAGGATCACGCTCTGCGTGAGGGCACCGCGGCCAGCCGCCGCGCGAGATACGCCGCCGGCCGGCCGTCGATGGCGGCAAGGCCGAGGCCGATGATCGCCATGCCGAGGAAGTGGATTGGCGCCAGCCGCTCGCCGAGGAACAGCGCGCCCAGGATGATCGCTGAAACCGGCACCAGGAACGTGACCAGCATCAGGTTCACCGCGCCCGCGGTCGCCAGGATGCGGTAGTAGATGATGTAGGCGAAGGCGGTCGACACTGCGGCGAGGCCGAGCAGCGCCCCCCATACCGGAAGCCCCGGCATGGGCAGCGTCCACGGCGCGTCCACCGCCGCGGCAAGCGGCGCCATCATCACGCTCGCCGCCGCGAACTGTCCGGTCGCCGCCACCATCGGCCTCAGCCCCTGCCGCGCGAAGCGCCGGGCAAAGATCGGCGAGAAGGCGTAGAAGACCGAGGCGGTGAGCAGCGCGAGGTCGGCGAGAAGATTGTCGCTCGCCCCGGCGAGCGCGTCGGGGCCGATCATCACGGCGACCCCGAGGAAGCCGATCACCACCCCTGCGAGTCGCCCCGGCGACATTTTCTCGTCGACGGTAAGGATATTGGCGAGGATCACCGCGAAGATCGGCGTCGTCGCATTGAGGATCGCTGCGAATCCGCTCGGCACGTGGCCCTGCGCCCAGGCGATCAGGCTGAACGGGATGACGTTGTTGGTGAGCCCCATGACAAAAAACGCGGCCCAGGTTCCCCGCTCGCGCGGCATCGCTTCTCCCGAGACGCGGACCACGAGATAGAGGATCGCCGCGCCGAGGATGACGCGGAACGCCACGATCGAGAACGGCGGCAGCGCCTTCACCGCGACGCCGATATAGAAGTACGATCCGCCCCAGACCACGCAGAGGAGCAGAAGCAGCCCCCATTCGGTGGTCGTCATGCTGCGGTGGATGGCGGGTGGCATCGTTGCCTCGATCGCGGAAACCGCCTTCATAGGTGACCTCCGCGCGCGGCGCATTCCGAAAATTCGCCGTGCCTGAGGGGCGGCAACCTGCCCTCCCGGGAGGCCCGGCGCATGCCGGCCGCCCGGCGGCGCCCGGCCACAAATATGATTGCCTTTGGCTCACATTCGCCATTTTGCTACGGTGCGTTGCGGAAGTTCCCGGAGGAGGCAGGCGAAACTCGGATGACCTATCAGGTCGCGGTCGAACCCGTGTCCCGCAACGAGGCCGGCCTTGCTGCGGCGCTGCCGATTCTGGCCGAACGCTTCGGCCCGCGCTTCACCCGCGCCGACGCCGTGCGGCGCCAGCATGGCCACACCCTGACCTGGCTCGCCAACCAGCCGCCGGATGCGGTGGTCTTCGCCGAATCGACCGACGACGTGGTCGCCATCGTGAAGGTCTGCGCCGCCCACGGCGTGCCGGTCATCCCCTTCGGCGTCGGCTCCTCGCTCGAGGGCCACGTCAACGCCCCCGGCGGGGGCGTGAGCATCGACCTTTCGCGCATGAATCGCGTGCTCGCCGTGCATCAGGAGGATCTCGACTGCGTGGTCGAGCCGGGCATCACGCGCCAGGCGCTCAACGAGCACCTGCGCGATACCGGGCTGTTCTTCCCGATCGATCCCGGCGCCGAGGCGTCGCTCGGCGGCATGGCCGCCACGCGTGCCTCCGGCACCAACGCCGTCCGCTACGGCACGATGCGCGACAACGTGCTCAACCTCACCGCGGTCCTTCCCGACGGCAGCGTGGTCAAGACCGGCCACCGCGCCAAGAAGTCCTCCGCCGGCTACGACCTGACCCGTCTCCTCATCGGCTCCGAGGGCACCCTCGGCGTGATCACCGAGCTGACCCTGAAGCTTTACGGCATCCCCGAAGCGATCGCCGGCGGCGTCTGCCCGTTCCCTTCGGTCGAGGCGGCCTGCAACGCGGTCATCCTCACCATTCAGAGCGGCATTCCGGTCGCCCGGATCGAGCTTCTCGACGCCCTCCAGGTGAAGGCCTGCAATGCCTATTCGAGGCTGTCGTTGCCCGAGACGCCGACCCTCTTCCTCGAGTTCCACGGAACCCACGCATCGGTGAAGGAGCAGTCGGAGCAGTTCGGCGCCATCGCCGCCGAGTTCGGCGCCGGCGAGTTCATCTGGGAGACGACGCCTGAGGCCCGCAACCGGCTGTGGAAGGCCCGCCACGACGTCTACTGGGCCTGCGCCGGGCTTCGCCCCGGCGCGCGGGCGGTGGCGACCGACGTCTGCGTGCCGATCTCCCGCCTCGCCGAATGCGTCACCGAAACCGCCGCCGACATCGAGCGCGAGCGCCTGGTGGCGCCGATCGTCGGCCATGTCGGCGACGGCAATTTTCACGTCACGATGATGGTCGACATCGAGGACGCCGACGAGGTCGAGCGCGCCGAAGCCTTCGTCGGCCGGCTCAACCTTCGCGCCATCGCCATGGACGGTACCTGCACGGGCGAGCATGGCGTCGGCCAGGGCAAGATGAAATACCTCGCCGCCGAGCACGGGAAGGGGCTCGAGGTGATGCGCGCGATCAAGCGTGCGATCGATCCCGGGAACATCATGAACCCCGGCAAGATCGTGGCGCTTGGCTAGGTCCGGGGGCCGAACGAAAGGAGACCGACGCTGAACCGGCTCTACCTGATCATCGGCGGCTTCGTGGTCATCGCGCTGTTTGCGGCGCTGATCGCCCCGTGGTTCATCAACTGGGACGATTACAAGGCGAACTTCGAGGCCGAGGCCGCTCGGATCCTCGGCCAGCCGGTGCGCGTCGCCGGCTCGGCGGATGCGAGCATCCTCCCCTCCCCGTCCCTCACCTTCACCGACGTCGAGGTCGGCGAGACCGAGGGCCAGCCGATGATGAAGGTCAAGCGCTTCTCGGTCACCATCGAGCTGATGCCGCTCATCCAGGGCGAGATCCGCGTCATCGCGATGAAGCTCGAGGAGCCGGTGGTGCGCGTCTCGATCGACGATGCCGGACAGGTGGACTGGACCATCCGCGGCGAGGCCTCGCGGGATCTCGATCCCGACAAGGTGGCGCTGAGCGGGGTCGAGATCACCGACGGCACTTTGATCTATAATGACTCGCGGAGCGGCGCCTCGGTCACCCTCACCGACATTGCCGCGACGGTCGAAGCGCGTTCGCTTGCCGGGCCCTGGCGGTTCGAGGGGAGCTACGCCACCGACGGCGTCCCCGCCCAGTTCCAGATCGCGACCGGCGTGCGGGACGAGGACGGCTCGCTGCGGGTCAAGCTCGACGTCACCCCCGGCCATTGGCCGATCGCCATCGGGGCCGACGGCGTCATCGCCCAGAGCGACTCCGGGCCGACCTATTCCGGCACCTACAGCCTCACCCAGATCCTCCCGCCGGTCGAAGGCGAGGAGGGCCGCGGCGACGCCACCGGGTGGCGGAGCGAGGGGAGTTTCAATCTCACCCGCGAGCAGCTCGTGGTCGACAAGGCGGTGCTCTCCGAGGGTCCTCCCGACCGGCCGTCGAGCCTCGCCGGCTCGATGACGTTGACCCTCGGACCGGCCTCGCGCTTCTTCGCCACCGTCCAGGCCCGTCAGCTCGACCTCGACCGCTCCCTCGGCAAGGGTCCGAAGGAGCCGATCGAGATGGCGACCGCCGCCGAGGAATTCGTCAAGTGGCTCCGCGGCATCCCGGTCCCGGCCATTGCCGGCACGGTGCGCTTCAACGTTCCCGCCATCGTCGTCGGCGGCGCCGTCATCCAGGACGTCAGCTTCACCGCGAGCCCCGAGGATCACGGCTGGCTGATCGAGGGCCTTTCCGCCCGCCTTCCCGGCCAGGCGAGCTTTGCCGCCGACGGGCGGCTTTCGACCGGCGAGGCGGTCGGTTTCGGCGGTCAGGTTCGTCTTGCCGTCGGCCAGCCGGCGACCTTTGCCGCCTGGTGGCGCGGGAAGAGCGAGGTCGGTGCCGGCCGTCTGCTTTCGCCCTTCGATCTTTCCGGTCGCGCCACCGTGACCATGACCGGCGTCGCCGTCGAGGACATGACCACCGAGATCGGCGACGCCACGATTACCGGGAGCTTCTCCTGGGCCGGCGCCGGCAAGGATTCGCCGCTGCGCACGCTTCGCACCAACCTCGATGCCGACCGGCTGGATTTCGTGCAGATCAGGGCGCTTGCCGAGCTCCTAGGCGGCCGCGACCTCCGCGATACCTCGACCGTCGCCGACAGTTTCCAGATCAAGTTCACCGCCGACGAATTGCTGATCGAGGAGCTGGTCATGCGCGACGTCTCCGTCGACGCCGGCTTCGAGAACGGCGGACTGATGGTGAGCGGCATCGAGGTCGGCGACATCGGCGGCGCCCGCTTCGTCGTGACCCGCGGCCAGATCGACAACATCTTCGGCGAGCCGCTCGGCCGCATGGAGGCTCAGCTTACCGCCCAGACCCTCACCGGCCTTGCCGGCGTCGTCGACCGGCTCGCGCCCGATACGGCTTTCGCCCGCTGGTTCCGCGACACCGCGCCGGCGCTCGCCCCCGCCTCGATCGCGCTGGTCGTCGATTCGTTCATGGATGAGGGCAGGCCCAATTCGCGGCTCGACGTGAAAGGAAGCGCCAAGGCCACCAACTTCGACGCCACCGTCGAGCTCGCCGGCGTCCCGGCGCTGTGGCGGCAGGCCGACGTCAACGTCTCCGCCTCGCTCAAGTCCTACGACGCCGTCGGCGTCGCCCGTCAGATCGGCCTCGACGAGGGCGAGGTTGCCATCGACGGCGGTGCCCAGTTCCGCTTCACCGCGAAGGGCGTCCCCGACCAGGGGCTCGCGTCGGAGATAAACGGAGCCTTCGGCGGGCTGACCCTCAAGGCTGGCGGTGATTTCGTCGCGCCGGTCGGCGAGCCGCCGAGGTTCACCGGCGCCTTCAATGTCGATACGCCCGATCTCTCGCCGCTCATTCGTCTGGTCGGGCTCGACATCCCCGACACCGACGCCGGCGTCCCGGTGTCGGTTTCGGGCAAGATCGCGACCGCCGGCCGGACCGCCGACCTCGACTGGCAGAACGCGGCCATCGCCGGACGGCAGGTGAGCGGCAGGCTCCGGCTGGCCGAGGGCCTCGAAGGCGGTCTCAGCCTCGAGAACGGCGCGATCGAGCTCGATCAGCTCGATCTCGGCTGGGTCGCCTCGCTTGCTCTCGGCTTTGCGCCGTTGCCCAGCGGCGATCCGGAGGAGCCGTGGTCCCGCACGCCTTACGGGGAGGCTGCCCTCGACGGGCTGACCGCGGGCATCGACATCTCCGCGGAGCGCCTTCTCGTCGGCGAGGCGCTTCAGGTGCTCAACAGCAAGGCCCGCCTTGGCCTCGCCCCGGACCGCGTCGATTTCGACGTGAAATCCGGCGACGCGCTCGGCGGCACGGTCGCCGGCGGCTTCTCCGTGCGCAATGTCGGCGGCAATGCGAGCCTGACGGGCAATGTCAGCCTTGTCGGCGGGGCGCTCGATTCGGTCGTCTGGCAGCGCGCCGGCCGCGCGGTCGCCGTCGGCACGCTCGATCTGTCCGCCAATTTCGAGGCGACCGGCCGCTCGCCCGCCGGCATGATCGCGTCGCTGACCGGCGGCGGCACGCTCGGCATCCACGACGGCGAGGCGCGGTACCTCAACCCCAAGGCCGGCGTTCTCGTCATCCGTGATTCCGACCTTGGCCAGGAATTCACCGAGGACGCGCTCCGCGATCTGCTCGGCAGCTACATCGACAACGGCAGCCTGACCTTCCCCGAGGTCGAAGCGCCGTTCGCCATCGCCGCCGGCACCGTCCGCTTCCAGAACATCGCGGTTGCGGCCGAGGAAACGCGGGCCTCGGGCAGCGCCGCGATCGACCTCAACACCATGACGATCGAGAGCGACTGGACGCTCACGCTCGATCCCGGCGACGACCGGTTCGGCGGCGATATTCCGCCCCAGGTCGGCATCGTCTTCCGCGGGCCGCTCGCAACCCCGGAGCGGATTCTCGACGTGCTCCAGTTCAACTCCTACCTCGCCATTCGGCAGGAGGCCCGGCTTCAGGAGATCCTCGCGCTCGAGGAGCAGGCACGGCTTGAGAACGCCTTCTTCAATCGGCTGAAGCGCAAGCTCCGCGAAGACCAGGATCGCGCCGCCCGGCTCGCCGAGGAGGCGCGGCAGGCGCGGATCGCTTATGCCACGAACCTCGAGGCCCTCCACGCGACGCGCGAGATCGCGTCCGAGAAGAAGGCCGAGGACGAGTT
>DASSPO010000356.1:0-9014 GCA_035699585.1 Bauldia sp. | reverse complement strand
CCGCAACCCGGTCCACGAGATCGCGGCCGGAGCCCACCTCCAGAAGGAACTGCCCGGGACGTCGATAACCCTGTCGCACAACGTCTCGCAGGAGTGGCGCGAGTTCGCCCGCACCTCGACCACCATCATGGAGGCCTACATCGCCCCGGTGATGCGCCGCTATCTCGCGACGCTGATCAGCGAACTCGATACCGCGCTCGGCGGCCGTGACCTCCACATCATGCAGTCGAACGGCGGCGCGATGACCGCGGCGGCCGCACGGGAGCACCCGATCCAGACACTCCTCTCGGGGCCCGTCGGCGGCAATATCGGCGCCGAGGCGGTGTCCGCCTCCCTCGGCCGGCCGAATCTGATCTGCATCGACATGGGAGGAACCTCATTCGACGCGAGCCTTGTCGTCGACGGCCGACCGACTCTGTCGAGCGAGGCCGAGCTCGAATGCTTGCCGATCCAGATGTCGATCGTCGACATCCATGTCATCGGGGCGGGCGGCGGCTCGCTCGCCTGGCTCGAGAGCGGCCATATCCGGGTCGGGCCGAAGAGCGCCGGCTCGGTTCCCGGGCCGGCATGCTACAAGCGGGGCGGCACGGAGCCGACGGTGACCGACGCAAACGCCGTGCTCGGCCGCATCGACCCCGCGAATTTCGCCGGCGGCCGCATGACGCTCGACCTGTCGCTGGCGGAAAAAGCCGTGGCGAAGATCGCCGCGCAACTCGGCTTGTCGACGGAGGCGATGGCGCAGGGGATTCTCGACATCGTCAATGCCCGCATGGCGGACGCGATCCGCACGATAACCATCCGCCGCGGCATCGACCCGCGTGACTTCTCGCTCTTCGCCTATGGCGGCGCCGGACCGATGCACGCCGTGGCGCTCGCCGAGGAGCTCGACATCGGCGAGGTAGTCGTGCCCGTCCACCCCGGGGCCTTTTCGGCGTGGGGCATGCTCCAGACCGACGTGAAGCACGAGCTCAAGCAAACCTGGTTCTCGCCTTGGGGATCGGTGGACGAGGCCGACCTGGAAGCGGCCTACGGCCAACTCGAACAGCGCGGCCGCGAGCACCTGCTGCGCGAGGGCATCCCCGACAAGGACGTCTCGTTCGTCCGCTCCGCCGATTTCCGCTACGAGGGGCAGGAGTACCAGATCAACTGTGCGATGCCGGGCGGGCGGGTCGACAAGGCCGCGGTCCGAGCTGCCTTCGACGAAGCGTATCTCCGCCAGTACGGACACGCCAATCGCGAGGCGCGGATCGAGGTGGTGACCATCCGGGTCATGGGCGTCGGGCGGTTGGCGCGACCCCCGGTGGTCGCGCCGGAAGTCGTACCCGCGCCGCGCACGACTCGCCCCGTGATCTTCGACGGAAGTGCCGTTGACGCCGCCATCGTCCAGCGCGGCTCGCTCGCGGAGGGCGCCTCGATCGCCGGCCCGGCGATCGTCGAGGAGCCAACCGCCACCACGATCTTGCCTCCGGGCTGGCGCGCAACCATCGCCGCCGGCGGCCACATGCTGCTGACGAGGATGACGTGATGTCCCGCACCGCCGACCCGATCACCACCGAGGTGATCCGCAACTTCGTCGTCTCCTGCGCCGAGGACATGAATGCCGCGCTCTACCGCTCGGCCTTCTCCTCGGTGATCTATGAGGGCCGCGACTCGGCTGTGGCGCTGCTCGACAAGAACGGCGACATGCTCGGCCAGTCCACCGGCGTGCCGATCTTCATCGGCAATATCGACGTCTGCGTGAAGGCGGCGATCGAACGCTACGGCGACGACTTCGCCGAAGGCGACGTGGTGGCCATGAACGACCCCTACCTCCAGGGCACACACACCCACGACGTTACCGTGATCGGCCCGATCTGGCATTCGGGCCGCATCGTCGGCTTTGCCGCCTCGCGTGCCCACTGGCAGGACATGGGCGGCATCGACGTCGGCAGCACGATGGGCTCGACCTCGATCTTTCACGAGGGGCTGCGCTTCGGTCCGACCCGGATCGTGCGGAAATACGAGCCGATCCGCGAATGGTACGACCTGCTCCGTACGATGGTGCGGCTCAAGGATACGATGATCGGCGACCTCAACGCCCAGATCACGGCCCTCAGGACCGGCGAGCGCCGGCTCAAGCAGATGATCGACCGAGTGGGGATCGACGTCTTCGAGAGCGCGGTCGAGAACATCTACCGGCAAACGGAAAAACTCGACCGCGAGGCGATCGCGGCAATTCCGGACGGCACATACTCCGCCGAGGGCTTTCTCGACAACGATGGCGTCACAGAGGATCCGATCCCGGTGAAGGTCGCGGTCACCATCGCCGGCGACACGATCACCGTCGACCTCGCGGGCTCGTCGGGGCCGGTGAAGGGCGCGCTCAACTGCGGCGCTGCCCAAACCGTGTCCATGATCCGCCTCGCGTACAAGGCAATGATCAGCCCGGATCGAGCGATCACCGGCGGCTCGTTCCCGACGCTCACCGTGAAAATCCCGGACGAGTGCATCTTCAACGCCAAGGAGCCCGCCGCCTGCGAATGGTACTTCACCGGCCTCGGTCTGCTCGCCGACCTGATGATCACCGCGCTCGGCCAGGCGATGCCGGACAAGGCGGTTGCCGCAAACTACGGGGACTCGATGGTCGCCGCCTTCACGGGGACGGACCCGCGACGGCTTTGGATCGTGGTCGAGCCGACCGCCGGCGGGTGGGGAGCATGGAAGGGGTCGGACGGGGAGAGCGCGATGATCAACCTCAGCAACGGCTCTTTCCGCAACATCCCGGCCGAGGTCTACGAGGTGAAGCATCCCATGAAGGTCGAGGAGTTCTCGATCCGCACCGACAGCGGCGGTCCGGGGCGCTGGCGCGGCGGCTGCGGCGTCGTCCGAGCCTATCGTCTGTTCGAGGACAGCAACGTCTCGCTCTGGTTCGAGCGTTCCAAGACGCCCGCCTGGGGCATCCATGGCGGCAAGGCAGGGCGCCCGCCGGAGAACACCATCGAAGGGCCGCAGCTTCGCGCGTCGCCGCTCAAGCTCAAGGCCCGCACTTTCCCCGCAGGGACGCTGGTGGTTACCCGGACCGGCGGGGGCGGAGGATACGGCGATCCGCGCACACGCCCGCCGGAAGAGGTGCTTGGCGACGTGATCGACGGCTATGTTTCGATCGAGGGCGCCCGGCGCGATTACGGCGTCGTCATCGACCCCAGGACGAAGACGGTCGACACCGGCGCGACCGCGGCGCTGCGGGAGGCTTCCTAGCCGGCGGAGGGCCCCCGCGTTCCCCTGGGCCCGGTTACGCGGCGACGTGCCCGTCCGCCTCGGTCGACAGGCGCGCGGCCGCGGCGAGATAGGCCGACAGCGAGCGCCGGATGTCCTCCGGGTCGAGGTCCCTGGTTATGAACACCAGACGCGACCCGCGAGGACCCTCCGGCCACTCGGGCAGGTGTACCGGCGGGTGCATGAGGTGTTCCACCGCCTGAAGCACGACCGGACCGTCGACGTCATTCACGTCGAGGATGCCCTTGACGCGCAGGATGCGCCGGCCGTGACGGTGGAGAAGAGCGGAGAGCCAGACGCCGAAGGCGTTCCAGTCGAGGCGATCGTCGAGGGCGAGGGACAATGACCGCACCCGAGCGGCGTGGTCGTGGCCGTCATCGTGGTCGTGCGCGTGGTGGCCGGCGGGGTGGTCGTGATGGAACGCGGCAAGCCATGCGCGGGTATCGCGAAGCCGATCTTCGGCGGGCCGGCCGGAGACTTCGAGGAGCGCGTGCGGGTCGTAACCGGGCGCGCCGGCGGTCTCGACACGCGCGCCGCGGTTGATGCGGCGGGCGGCGGCGAGGGCTGCTTCGGCATCGGCCGGCTCAGCGATGTCGGCCTTGGTGAGGAGGAGCCGGTCGGCCACGGCGACCTGTCGGACGGACTCGTCGTGCCGGCCGAGCTGCGAGGCGCCGAACACGGCATCGAGCGTGACGATCGTGCGCTCGAGACGGAACTGATGGCGGAGCATCGGGTCGGATAGCAGGGTCTCGAGGATGGGCACCGGGTCGGCAAGGCCCGTCGTCTCAATCACGATCCGGCCAAAACGCGGCACTTCGCCGCGAGCGGCACGGCCGAGGAGGTCGAGGAGCGTCTGTTTGAGGTCGTCGCGAAGGGCGCAGCAAACGCAACCGTTGCGCAGAAGTACGGTCTCCCCTTCGAGTGCGCCGACTATGAGATGATCGAGGCCGATCTCGCCGAACTCGTTGATGACGACGGCCGTGTCCGCCATGTCGGGGGCGGAAAGGATCGACTTCAGGACCGTCGTCTTACCGCTGCCGAGAAAGCCGGTGAGCAGGAACACCGGGATGCGGCGGTCGTCGGCGCTCATCGCTGTTGCCATCAGACCCGTCCGCCGGCGAGGCGGTCGATCACGCGCGTATCGAGCGGATCGACACCGCCATCCGCCATGCGATCCGCCTGCATCCAGACGTGGCGGAGGTCGTCGACGATCTCCGCACCCCCGGTCGGCGCCGCCACCACCATGCGGCGGCCGAACTCGCGGAGGCGAAGGGCCTTGGTTTCGAGCAGGAGGTTGACCAATGCCACACGCCTTTGACGCTCGGCAACGAGGGTCAGCCCTGACCCGTGGGGAACACCGGCGGGGTTGTCGACGCGATCGAGCCAATCCGGACCGCCGCCAAGAATTCCGCACGCGCCGCACATGGGCCACCATCCGTCTGTCAGGTCGAGAAGGCGCCGATCTTGGATCACTCCGCGAGAGAGAACAACCGGAAGGTAACGGGATGAACCTGCCCGAATGGCTGGCGGCGGCTCGCCCGGCGGGCGCGGGGTGACGATGAGGTGCGGGCTGCCCCGACTCAGGCAGCCCGCATCAGACACACCCGTCAGGACCGGAAGATGTAGACCACGCGACGGGTATCAGGGTCGACCAGGACCGGGACGCCGTTCACGTAGACGTAGTTGTACTTATATTGCGGCACCGGGGCGAGGGTCACGCCTTCGGGAAGGGTGGCACCGACCACCACCTCGCCGTCGAGATAGACCGGATCGACCGGATTGCCCGCGACGTAGGTGCGAACCTCCGCAGGCGGATCAACTGCGGCGCCCAGGGCCGCGCCCGCCACACCACCGACGACCGCGCCGACCGGGCCGCCAATCGCTGCTCCGGCGATAGCGCCACCAACAGCCGCGGGAACAGCAGCCGTCGGGCCCTCGTAGACCACGGTCGGAACCGAAAGTTCCGCCGGCCGCTCGGTGAGCACGACCTGGGTGCCCGCGAGGTCGGCAACGAGGTAATCGGAGTAGGCCCAGCCGGTCACGCCGCTGAGGTTGACGCTGCACCACTTGCTACCTTCGATGCAGCCGCCGAGAGCGACCGCGCTGCCAGCTTCGAGCACGCCAACGACCGGGTATTGCGTGCCCGGCCCGGCACGGACGTTGAGGTCGGTCGTGGCGGTGGCGGCCACGTCGGCAGCCGCCGAGCCACCCAGAAGCATGGCGAGGCCAAGGCCGGTGAGAACAGTACAACGCATTGGCAGATCTCCTGTTGATTTCCCCTCGCCGCGCCAACGCCGGAAACAGGACCGGGTTCCGCGCCAGGCAAGGCGCGGTGCAGACTCACCGACGAGCGCGAAACGGGGAGCCCTGGCCCGCAGTTCGATCGCAGCGCGAGCGCCGTTTCCGATACTGTGAAAAGTTGTGGTTCAGGCCATGGGGCCGGGAACGGAGGCCTGCCCGCATCGTTGACCCTGCGAGGGGCTTACAACGATGGAGACGACGATGAAGACGATCCTAACGGCTGCGGCTGCAGCATCCCTCGCCATCGCGCTCGGCGGCGTCTCGATACAACCGGCGGCCGCCGTCACCGCCGACCAGGCGCAGTGCTTGAATGCACGCGGCTCCGGCGACCTCAATGACATCGCCCTGTTCTGCGGGAGCGGAGAGCTGCCCAGCACTGCGGTGAAGCCCGGCACCATCGTGCGCGGTTTCATCTTCAACAGGTCTTCGGGGCGGGATGTCGGCAATGCCCAGTTGACGCTCGATGAGATGAACTGCCGCCAGGCGAGGGCCGAGAACAGCCTCGCCAACATCGACTTCTTCTGCAAGCGCTGATCGCGAAAGCGCTGCCGCTAGGTATCTTAGCCGCCCGCCAGCCGGATCTTGGACGGCGGGCGGCACAACCATGGCGGGCGTCGAGCGCCGTCCCCGGTTCGGGCGCTCGCCGAAAGTTCAGCGCCGATAGCCGTCGATGCGTGCGAGGCTCCAGGCGATCGGATCCTTGACCCAGGCGCTTGTCACGAGGTCGTCGTGGTCGAGGTTCGGGTTCATGGCATAGATGGCCACGGTCCCCGGCGCGAGTCTCCGTGGAGCACGGCGGCCGGCGTTCACCCCGCGATCGTTGAGGAGCTTCCGGAGCGTGGCATTGTTCGGGGCGGCGGACTTGGTGTAGGCGCTGAACAGGAAGGCGTGGCCCCGGTTCCGCGCGATCCAGTCGGCGAATTTGTCCTCCTCGGCATAGAGCGCGTCGATGAGGATGACGCCGGCGATGCGGTCCTCCGCGCCGCCCGTGGCGGCGGCATAGGCGGCAGGGTTGTATCCGCCGCTGTAGGCGACGAGCACGACGGGCATTCTGGCAAAGGCAGCGCGGGCGGATCTGTCGCCGTAGACCTCCGCCATCCTGGTCGAGGCCTCGTCGAGGTAGCGGGCGAAGAAGCCAGGGGTCCAGAAGTTCCCTGAGCTGGAATCGATCGCGTCGTAGGCGAATTGCGGTGCAAGCAGCACGGCGTTCAGCCCGGACTCGGCAATCTGACGCGGCACTTGCTGGCGGGCGACCACGTCGCGTTCGAGCGTGGCGCCGTTGCCATGAAGGAAGACGACGATGAGGCCCGCACGATCAAGGTCGAAGCCGGCGGGGAAGTACACGATCGACCGGCGGTCGCTGTAGGTCTCGTCCTCCCAGTAGACCTTGCCGGCGCGGGGCGAGGTGTGACCACGGCGGTTTCCCTCAATGACGTCGATGAAGGGGATTTCCTTGATCGGAATCATCCCATCATAGGGGAAGGGCGCGTTGGTGAAGGTGACCAGGTCGCCCTTGCCTTCGGCGAGCGGGGCGGCGGATGGGCTTTCGTTCATCGGGAGGATCAGGGCGCCGGCCAGCGCGGCAAGGAGACCGGTTCGGGCAAGGCGCGCGCTCATGCCGTGGCCAGTGCCGTCGCCGGGCGGCGCGGATGGAGCACCGCCATCAGCGCGGGGATCGCGATGAGGTAGGCCGCGGCACTCACATCGAGCACGGCAGCAAGACCGAAGGAAGTGGCAACGATCGGGACCAGCGCGGCCCCGACCACCGAGAAACAGCCGTTGATCCCCCAGGACCAGATGAACAAGCCCTCCTTGCCTAGCCGCGCCAGCCACGTCATTCCGACCGCCATCGGGAAGCCCATCAGGAACGCCGGCGGGGCGATGAGGGCGAAGGAAATCACCAGACGCCAGCCGTAGGCAAGCGCGCCGATCCGATCGAGGACGGGGTCGAGGAGGTGGCCATAGGCGAAAAGGAGGAGGGCGATCAGGAAGAAGACCAGCGGCATGAGCACCTTCGCCCGATCGATGATGCGGGTCGAGGCGAGGCTGCCCAGGCCGGAAAAGACAAGCATGCCGGCGATCAGCACGGTGGCGGAAACCGTGGGGTTGGCGAGGGCCAGCGTGAAGCGGCCGATAAGGCCGACCTCGACCATGATGTAGCCGAGGCCAAGGCAGGCGAAATACACGATGGTGCCGGCCTTGCCGGGATTGCGGCTAAAGGCGGTGCGCCAAGCGAAGATCATCGGCAGCACGACAAGCATGGCGGCGAGCGCACAGGCGATAGCGAAGGTCGCCCACAACAGGAGGTATCCCCACTCGTCCTGGAACAGTTCGAGGCGGTCGAGCGTGCGATGGAGGTCGCCGGGCTTCACGTAGGCGGCGAAGTAGGGGCTGTCGTTGGTGAGCGGGCGCGTGTCGAAGACATAGGACGACTGCACGTCGTCCGGAATCTGGCCGACCAGCGACTGCCAATAGAGACGGGCAAGCTTCGTCGGTGGCAGGACGATATCTTCCTCCGGCTCGCCGGCCTCGCCGTCGGTAGTGGGATCGAAAGCGCCTCCGTCACTGTCCGAAGGATCCTCGGCCGATGCCTGCCCGGTCCCGAAGATCGACTCGCGGTACTCGTCGAGGACGGGGCGGGCTTCGGCAGGGTCGTAGACGAAGCCGGGCGAATAGATTTCGTCGAAGGACATCTCCTCGCTGTAGGCGCGGAGCCGTTCGACCTCTTCCGGAGTGAATCCGTCGCGCTTGTAGAGGACGGTGGTGGTGGACAGGTAGCTCGATGCGACGAAGAGCGCGTTGGCGGCGGTAGCGGCATCGAAGGCCCGCGCCGCCGCGGCGATGGTCGCGTAGAGTTTGAGCACCGATTTCGGGGGCTCCTCCTTGTTCCAGAGGGTGACCGCAAGTACCCCGCCGGGCGCGAGAGCCCGCATATAGCTCATGATCGCTTCGCGCGTGTAGGGGTACTTCTCGACGATGGCGAAGCCGCCAGGGTTCGACAAACCCACCGAGTCGGCGAGGCTCAGGTCGATCACGTCGTAGCGCTTGTCGGTATGGGCGAGGAACAGGCGACCGTCGTAGGGGATGACCGTGACGCGCGGGTCGCGGAGCACGTCGCCGGTGAAATCGCGAAGGACCGGATCGTCGAAGGCGGTGAGGACCGCGGGGTTCGACTGGGCGACGGTGACATGCGGGGCGCCGGCAGCGAGCGCGACATTGGTCGAGATGCCGCCGCCGAACTGAACCACGAAGGTATCGGGCCGCTCCTTGACGACGTAAGGGTAGAACATCGGCAGGTAGAAGAAATAACCGCGCTCCTCGTCGCCGAGGGCGCGCATGATGCCTTCCGGCCCGTCACCGTCGATGTACATCCCAACATAGGTGTTTGCGGGGAGGTCCGGGAGATTGAAGGCGGCGTTGTCGGAGAGGCCAGGCGCGAAGTGCATGTAGGAGGAGGA
>DASSPO010000355.1:0-8639 GCA_035699585.1 Bauldia sp. | reverse complement strand
GGTCCACCAGATCGAAGCTCAGTTGAACGTGGCGAAGTCCCAGTTCCTCGCCGACGATCGGGCCCCAGAGTTCGGCGGTCACCCAGCGCTTGACGCAGAACGACAGGTTGATGCCAAGCACGCCGTCACCTCACTTGGTGGCGCCCATCGTCAGCCCCCGCACCATGTGGCGCGAGACGAGGAGGGCGAAGATAGTGACGGGGAGAACGATCAGCGTGCCGGTGGCCATGATCTTGCCCCAAGGGATCTCATAGCCGGACATGTAGCTGGTCGCGACCACGGGCGCGGTCTGCACCTTGCTCCGCGTCAGGACCAGTGCGTAGAGCAGCTCGTTCCAGGAGAAGATGAAGCTGAAGATGGCCGAGACGGCGACGCCGGGCAGACCGAGCGGCAGGTAAACGCGCCAGAACACATCGAACTGGTTGGCGCCCTCGAGCCGCGCCGCCTGCTCCAGGTCCGGCGGGATCGAGCGGAACTGGTCGGTACAGATCCAGACAACAATCGGCAGGTTGAAGGTAAGGTAGATGAGGACGAGGACCAGATACGTGTCGAGGATCCCGACGGCGCGGGCGAGCAGATAGACCGGGAGCGCCAGCACGATCGGGCTGATCATGCGGTTGGTGATAAACCAGAACCACAGGTCGCCCTTTCCACGGAACTCGAAGCGTGCGAGCGCGTAGGCCGCGGGCGTGCCCAGGCCGAGCGCAAGCACCGTGGTGCAGGTCGCCACGATCAAAGAATGCATGATCGCTGAGGTGAGCTTCTGGTCTTCCCAGATCTCCGCATAGTGGCTGATCGTCGGCTCGAACAGCCACATCGGCGGCGTGGCGAGGAGGTCGGTTTGGTCCTTGAAGCTGCTCGACACCATCCAATAGAACGGGAAGAGCGTGAAGACGACGACCGCGAGCAGCGCGATCAGGTGGAGTCCACGCCTTCCGATCCTCGCTCCGCTCATGCCTCGATCTCCCTGTAGAAGATGCGAATGTAGAGGCGGCTCAGGATAATGGTGATGACGAGCAGGAGGATCGCCTGCGCCGAGGCAGTGCCCATGTCGAAGACACGGAACCCGACCCGCTGGATATAGACCGACACAAGTTCCGTCGCCGCCCCGGGTCCGCCGCGAGTCATCACGAAGACCATGTCGAACAGCTTGAGCACGTCCGCCGAGCGGAGGATGAGGAGCGCTGTGAGGCCCGGCAGAAGATAAGGGAGCTGGACCCAGCGAAGAAGCGAGTAACGGCTCGACGTCTCGAGGCGCGCAGCCTCCTCGATGTCGAGAGGGACAAGCGACAGCCCGGCGAGGAAGACCAGCGCGCAGAACGGCGTCCACTGCCAGATGTCCATGATGACGATTGCCGCGAATGCCCCGGCTTCGCTACCCAGCCAGTCGAGCGGCGGGAAGCCGAACCAGGAGAGGAACTGGTTGGCGACGCCGAAGTCGCGGTTGAAAACGAGCCGACCGATAAGGCCGACCACCGCGTAGGTCGTTGCGAGGGGCACGACCAGCGATACCCGGGCGAGCGAACGAAGCATGCCCCAGCCGGGCTTGTGGAGGAGGAGCGCGATGAGCAGGCCGAGGAAGAGTTCGGCCGGCATCACGATGACGAAGAACTTCGCTGTCAGAGCGAGCGTGTCCCAGAAGGTCTGATCGTTGAGCACCTTCTCGTAGTTCTCGAACCCGACGAAGGGAAAGCCGTCGCGGGGACGGGTGATGTTGTAGCGGCGGAAGGAGGTCACGACCGCGAAGATCATCGGATACAGGCCGATCGCGAGCAGCGCGAGCACGGCGGGGGCGAGGAACCAAACCGGCGTCCAGCGGCCGTGAGCAAGGCTTCGCCGGCGAACGGTCTGGCCCGGCCTGGCCACGGCCTCCGAGAGGCTGGCGGTCGGTTCCGAAGTCATTCGAGGTTCGTGTGGTTGGCCCGCATCGCCTCCGGCGTGACGCCGAGCCGGTCGCGGAGCTTCAGAATCATCACCTCGAAAAGAATGAACTGCGCGCCCTCGAAAAGCGATCCCATGGGCAGGACTGATGCGGACGGGCCGCGGTCGTCGGCCATCGTCTGTGCCGGGATGACCAGGACACGGTCGGCAGCCTTAGCCGATGCCCCACCCGGCTGCGCGGTTACAAGGAGCGTGCGCGCGCCAGCTTTCCGCGCAACTTCCATCAGCGCGGTGACGGTGCCGAAATAGCCCGGCCCGGCCGAGGCGACGAGCAGGTCGCCGGTCCCGATCGGCGGCGTGGTCATGTCGCCAACCACGCTCGCGTCGAGGCCGAGATGGAAGAGGCGCATGGCGAGGCCCTTCATCTGCAGCCCCTCGCGGCCCACGCCGTAAAGGGCGATGCGACGGGCGACAGCGATCTCCTCGACGGCGGCGCCCACGGCGTCGTCGTCGATGCGCGCGAAGACGGAGCCGAGTTCGTCCAGCGCGGCCTGATAAAGGCTCATGCCGTTCAGCCTCCCCCTGTGTGCCGGCCGGCCCCGGCCTTTGCGCATATTGCCGGCGATCGCGCGCAAGGTGAAGCCGGGCGCCGGCGGTCGCGACGCCCGGCTTCATGCGGTCTACTGCAGCAGTTCCTTCCTGCCGTCGTAGTAGCCTTCGTTCTCAAGGATCTGCTCCATCCGCGAGCTGATCTCCTTGGCGCCGTCCTCAGTCGAGACCTCGCCGAGCATCATCTTGGTGCCCCACTCGGCGATGATCTCGGAGATGGCCGGCCAAGCCGGGAAGCGCGGCCGGAACTCCGGCACTCCCTTCTGCCAGGAGGCAACCATCGGCTCAACGAACTGGTAGGTTTCCTTGATGTCGGGCTTCTCGTAGATCGACATCCGGCCCGAGACCCCGCCGGCTTCGACATAGGCGCGGGCGATCGCCTCGGACGTCGCCCACTGGATGAAGAGCCACGATGCCTTCTGCTGTTCTTCGCTGCCCTGTGCGGCGACGGCGAGCGAGAAGCCGCCGAGGGCGGGCAGGCGGCCCGCCGGGCCTTCCGGCTCAGGCGCAACGGCGAGGCAATCGACGATCTTCGACGTGGCCGGGTCGACGAGCGTCGAGTAGAAGGCCGACCACTCGGTAATCATCGCCACCTGTCCCTGGGCGAGCGCGTTCACCGCCTCGGCATGGTCATAGCTGACGATGCCCGGCGGCATATATTTCATCAGCTCCTGGCGGAACTTGAGGCCGGCCTGGCTTTCGGGGCTGAGCAGGTTCGACCTGAATTCCTTGTTGAGAAGCGAACCGCCGAATGGCCAGAGCACGCGCATGAAGCTGTCGGCCGACTGCGTCTCGCCGCGCAGCGACTGGAGAGCGAAAGCGTACTGGTTCTTGGATGGGTCGGTGAGCTTCGGCCCATAAACGGTGAGCAATTCCTCCCAGGTTGCCGGCGGCTTGTCGAAGCCGGCGTCCTTCAGCATGCACTCGTTGTAGAAGAGGAGACCCGAATAGTTGTCGAAGGGCAGGCCGTAGACCTTTCCTCCCCAACTGCCGAAGGCATCGAGCAGGAGCGGGAAGAAACCATCGAGGTTCAGATTGGGATCGGTGATCGCCGGGTCCGAGGTGAAGGTGTCGATCGGCAAGATCCAGCCGTTTTCGGCAAACTCGCCGATCCAGACGAGATCGACGAGCGCGATTGTCAGGCTGCCGCCGGAGGAGAAGTCGAGCACCTCCTTCTCGCGCGTGTTCTCGTAGGGAACGATCTCATAGTTGACCTTGATGCCAGTGGTTTCTTCGAACTCCGGCAGGAGCTTGATGATCGCCCGATAACCGGGGCGGTCGAGAAAGATCGCGCTGATCTCGGTGCCCTTGAAGGGCTCCGCCGCCTTGGCCAGCGACCACTCCTCCGCCGATGCGAAACTCGCAAACGACACCACGCCGGCGGCAAGCGCCCCGACTGCAAGCGTCGACAACAACAGCCGATTCATGTTCGTCCTCCCTTCATGAACGGTTCGGATAGACAAGCGTCTTGATCATCTCCGGCGATCCCGCGGCGAGCCGGCGGAATGCTTCCGGAGCCTCGTCGAGGCCAATCCTGTCGCTGATCAGCGACAGGACATCGACCTTTCCCGTGGCGACGAGCTCGATGGCCCGCGGATAGACCTGGCCCATCCGCCGGGCGAACTTGATCGACAACCCGCGGCGTCGCGCCTCGGCGGCGGGCAACGTGTAGGTATCGCCGTCGGGGATTCCGACGAGCACGATGCGGCCGCCGATTCGGGCCGCCAGCACGGCGTCGGCGAAGCCTGCGGGAGCGTTGGTCGCCTCGATGACCAGCGGGCAGCCCTCGCCGTCCGTCCAGTCGCGGATGTCCGCAACGGAGCGGCCGACACGCGCGGCGCCGAGCTTTCCGGCAAGGGCGCGACGTCCGGCGAGCGGGTCGACGGCGAAAATCTCGCCGGCGCCGGCCACCTTGAGCACCTGGATGATGAGCAGGCCGATCGGGCCGCAGCCGACCACCGCGACCCGCTCAAGCAGCCGAGGCTTGGCGAGGTCGACAGCATGGATGGCGACGCCGAGCGGCTCCAGCATGACCGCGTGCTCGGCCGACATCGTCTCCGGCAGCGGAACTACCAGCTCCTTCGGCACCCAGATGCGCTCGGTCATGGCGCCGTCATGGGGCGGCGCGCCGATGAACCTGACGTTCGGACAAAGATTGGGATGGCCGACCCGGCAATATTCGCAAGTCCCGCAGGCATGGTTGGGGTCGACAGCGACCAGCGTTCCGCGGGGAAGCTGCAGGTCCTCGATATCGGCCTCAAGCCAGCCGCCAAACTCGTGGCCGGGCACGAAAGGCTGGCCGATCACCGTCGGGCCGATACCGCCATCCTTGAAGTAGTGGAGATCGCTGCCGCAGATGCCGACCGCGGCGACCCGAAGCAGGGTCTCGTTGGGCCGGCCCTCGACAAGATTGAACGGCGCCACGCGCGCGTCGCGAGGGCCGTAAATGTGAAGGGCTCGGCTCACGACCATATCCTCCCACCAAGAGGATGATACGAATGAAAAATTTGGAATGCAACAGATGCATTCTGAAAGATGCAATAGTTTTTTCGTTCTCCTGGCGCGCGGACCGGCACGCGCTATCGCCAAGTGAGCGGGGGTCGGCTAAAGGCGCGAAATTCGGCCTCGAAACCAAGGCCGACCAGAAGCCGCTCCACGGTGGAGGCCGGGTCGAGCTACCGATGGCGTTGATGAGAACAGGCGGGATCCCGGTCAACGGGATCCCGGTGGTGCGACCTATGCACGATCGGCGTGGTCAGGTGGCACGCGGTTGTGCCACCGCCCGCACCCCTCCCGTTCGCGGTCCATGTCGCCGCTTTCTTGACAGCGGAGGGAGGGGGCGGACAGGGCCGCCGGAAGCCAAGGCCATGGCTGCGGCGGTCAGGGCTCCGACGAACATCGACACTTTCGCTCGCTATCGCCGGAGACTCGGTTCGCAGGTCGCGGAGACTTCGAAGGTGTCGAAGTCCCCGCATCAGTGCCCGGTCCGCCTAGGCAAAATCGAAGTCTGAGCTGCCGAGCTTCTTCACCGTCGTGTTCGCTATCGTGAGCGTGTCGCCATTGCCGAAGTCGATGACGACGGAGCCGTCGTCCTCCGACAGAAGCGTCTTGAGCTCGCTGAAACTGTCGATATCGGTACCCGACAGGTCGATCTTGTCCTGACCCGATTTGAAGCCCGTTACCAGGTCGTGCCCGTAGCCAGCCGCGAAGACGAAGGTGTCGCGGCCGCCCCCGCCGTTGAGCAGGTCATCGTCGGCGCCGCCGTCCAGCCTATCGTTGCCGGCCGCGCCGCTGATCTGGTCGTCGCCGGCGAGACCGGAGAGCTTGTCGTTGCCCTTCTTGCCGTTGATCACGTCCTCTTCGCCGGTCGATGCCTTCTTGCTCGTCCCGTTGATGGTATCGCTCTTCTTGGTCCCGTTGACGGTTGCTCCGCCGACGTTGCTGACCTCAATTGCCACGGTCTGCAGGGTTTCGACCGAACCGTCCTTGGCGTGGACCACGATGTCGTAGACGTTGTCCTCCTCGTGATCGCCGGGCTTCTCGAAGTCCGGTGCGTTGAGGAAGCGCACGGCGCCGGTGGCGCTGTCGATCGAGAACAGGTGGGCGTCCTCTCCGGACAGCGAATAGGTGACCGGTCCCGTGGCCTTGGCGACGCCGGACAACGCCGGAGCGTACACGATGCTCGAGTTGGAGACGTTCTCCGCCACCGTCCCGGCACCGTCCTTGTCGATGACCTTGCTGGTGCTGCCGGCGGACTGGAAGACCACGTTTGCGCCGGTCATCTTCGACACGTCGACGCTGTCCCCTTCACCCGCCCCGAGGATCGTTATCGTGTTGGGACGTAGGCTGGTCGTCGAGAAGTCGCCCACTATGGTGAAGGTGTCACCACCCGCCGAACCGCCAGGTGCGGTCGGATCCAAGCCGTTGATTCGGATCTCCTCGATCTCCCGAAGCTCGGCGACCACGTAGGTCCCGAAAGTTGCAAAACCCGGACCGGTGCCACGCGTGACGACGATTTCGGTGTCGGGATGGAGCAGTCCGGCATTCGTGTTCGCCAGCGCGTCCCACGCGGCCCGCGTATAGATGCCATACGTCTCCGCCGCGGCGCTTCCGTTGATGATGAACGTATCGCCTGCCGCGCCTTCGGTGCCGCCATTGACGATGTCGCGAGTGTCGGTTCCGGCATTCGTCGTCGCCATAGCCGCGTTGGCATTCCAGAGGAACCTGTCGTCACCGGCGTCGCCGTTGAGGGTGTCGTTGCCGAGACCACCAACGACAATGTCGTTGCCGGCACCGGCATTGACCGTGTCATTGCCGCCGAGAGCCTGGATCTCATCATTGCCGATCGTTCCGTTGAGCGTGTCGCCGCCGGCCGTCGCGCCTGGAAGCAGCACGGGGACCGTGGACAGCACGAAGTCGTCCGAGCTGATGAGGTTGGGAGAAGTTCCATTGACGCCGACAAGCGTAATGCTGCCTCCGCCAAAGCTGACGAGAGTGTCGGCGCCCAGGTCGGTTATCGTGACCATTGCGTTGAAGTTCGCCAGCGTGATCCCGAGCCCGACGACGTTTATCAGATCCTGACCGCCGGCGGGGTTGGCGTCGAAGCCGTTGACGATATCGCTGCCGAAATTCGCGGCGTTGTAGACGATGACGTCGTTGCCGCCGCCCATGTTGACTGTGTCGTTGCCAGCGCCGCCGATGATCGTATCGGCCTCGCCTCCGGTGCCTCCGGTGAGCGTGTCGTTGCCATCACCGCCATCGACGAGGTCACTACCGCCCAGGCCGTTCAGCGTATCGTTGTCACCAGCGCCGAAGAGCTGGTTGTTGTCGCCGTTGCCATTGATGATGTTGGCGAGGCTGTTGCCGAAGCCATTGATCGGATCGCCGCCGTTGAGATCGAGGTTCTCGACATTGGCTCCAAGGGCGTAGGTGATCGTCGATTCCACCCGGTCGATGCCACTCGATCCCGCCGCCGTCTCGTTGACCACGTCGCCGGCGCTGTCGACGAAGTAGACGTCATCGTCGGCACCGCCGGCCATGACGTCGTCCCCGGCTCCGCCGTCGAGTTCATCCGCGCCGATGCCGCCGTTCAGCGTGTCATTGTCATCGCCGCCGTTGAGGTCATCGTTCCCGTCGCCGCCGTTCAGCGTGTCGCTGCCCAGACCGCCGTTGAGCGTATCGTTGCCGAGCAGGCCGTTGAGGACGTCGTTCAGGTCGCCACCGCTGATGACGTTGTTCAGCGCGTTGCCGGTGCCGACGAACGGATCCGCGTCAATCCCGGTATAGGTGAGGTCTTCCACCTCGGCGATGAGCTCCAGGGAGAATGCCGCGAGGTCGGTCTGGACCTCGTCCGTACCGCCGCCGGCCAGTTCGACGATGATGTCGTCGAGGTCCTCGGCGATGTAGTCGTCATTGCCGGTGCCGCCGACGAGCACGTCCACGCCCGCTCCGCCGGCGATATCATCGTCTCCGGAGCCGGCAACGATGAGATCGTCGCCATCGCCGGCGACGATGTCGTCGCCTCCATCGTGCCCGAACAGAACGTCATTGCCGGTGTTGCCGATGATGATGTCGCCGCCGGTGGTTCCGGAAAGGACCGTGTTGAGACCGGCCGTTGCGGTGCGGTCACCATCATCGTCGGTGCTCAATGTGTACTCGCCGTCGAGCAGGTAACCGTTGAAGGTCGCGCCGTTGAAGTTGATGAACTCGACAGTCTGGCCCGACGCGGAACTCCCGGCACCGGTGAAGTGATCGACGACGGTGATCGTCTGGTTGTTGACGGTGATGGAGAGGTTGTTGTTTCCGGGCTCCCCACCTTGTACCTCGAAGGAGTTCAGGACCGTGAGCGCGGCAGCGTTGGTGATCACCGAGATGCGGTCGGTGCCGCCGGTCTCGTTGATCGTGTCGGTCCCGGTGAAGAGATCGATCGAATAGGTGTCGTCGTTGAGGCCGCCGTTGAGGATGTCATCCCCGGCCCCTCCGAACATCATGTCATTGCCGTCACCGCCGTTGAGGACGTCGGGACTCGAGAAGCTGATGGAAAGGTTGTCGATGCTGACCCTGTCGTTGGCGCTGCTATTGTTGTTGGTGCCACTTAAAACGAAGCGGATCAGCGCCGCCGAGCTGAATGGTCCCGTAACCGTCGTCGT
>DASSPO010000354.1:0-20209 GCA_035699585.1 Bauldia sp. | reverse complement strand
CGGGCGTGGATAACCTGTCCGTCGGCGATCACGTGGTCTTGGTCTTCGTTCCGAGCTGCGGCGCATGCGAACCCTGTATTGGAGGGCGGCCGGCGTTGTGCATTCCGGGCGCCGCGGCAAACGGGGCGGGAGCGCTCCTGTCGGGTCAGCGGCGCCTGAGCGAGGGTTCGGTCGACCTTCACCATCATCTCGGCGTATCCGCTTTTGCCGAATTCGCAACGGTATCCCATCGGTCCGTTGTCAGGATAGATCGTGAACTTGCGTTCGAGCACGCCGCGCTGTTTGGCTGCGCCGTGCTCACCGGGGTCGGTGCCGTCGTAAACGCCGCAAGAGTTGCTCCGGGCAGCTCGGTTGCGATCATCGGCTTGGGAGGAGTCGGAATGGCCGCACTGCTAGGTGCCCGGGCGGCGGGCGCCGAGAGGATCGTCGCGATCGACATCGCGCTGGAGAAGCTGGAAGCAGCGCGGTCCATGGGCGCAACCGACGTTTTCGACGCCGGCGAAACCGGCGTAGTCGAGGCTGTGCGTGATGCTACGCGGGGCGGCGTCGACCATGCCATCGAACTTGTCGGAGCAGTTCCGGCGCTCCAGCTGGGCTACCAGGTCGTGAAACGCGGCGGACAGTTGACGACCGGCGGTCTTCCCGCTCCGAACGCGATGTTGTCCGTGCCAGCTGTTGGCCTTGTGGCCGACGAAAAGACGGTACGCGGCAGCTACCTCGGATCATGTGTGCCGGCACGGGATGTCCCGCGCTTCGTGCGGCTCTTTCAGCGGGGGCTGTTGCCCGTGGACCGCTTGTTGTCGAAAGTCCTGTCGTTTGCCGAGATCAACACGGGCTTCGACCTTCTTCGCGAGGGCAAGCTCGTCAGAGGCGTACTTCGGATCTGATTCCGCCATAGTCCGACCGGATCCATGAGGCAAGAAGCAGCCGTCGGGCATCGGCCCGCTCACGGGTCCCGAGCGTGTGCGCGCCGACACAGTCGTCCTGACTGATACCAGCGTCGGGCGATTCGGCTACGAGCGTGAAGGAAACGTTCCTTTCATAGATGGGAGAACCCGCGCCGAAGGCGCGTTGCACGAACCCTCCCACGCGCAAGTGTCGAGGATGGATTTCAGAACGGTGACGTACGCGGCTGAATCTTGATCGTCCAGAGGTCGCGCGCTTGCCTGACGCCGCTGCGCTCGTCTTTCGCGGTCACCAGGAGGCTGTATTCCTTGGGGAGCGGGGTCCCCTCCTTCCAGATCGCAAGGGCTATGCCGGTGTACTCCTTCTTGAAGCGCCCCGGCGTATAGCGGACATTGCCGAGGACCGGATCCGCCAAGAGTATGGAGCCGTCCTTGACGCCCCGAAAGACCGTGAAGTGCAGATAATTGCCGGTGTTGACATGGATGACGACCGGGCCCTTGATTTGCAGAAGGCCGGATATGCCAATCGCCGCCGCCTCGCTCGCAAAGCCGAGCTTGTGGGCGATAAAGGCGAGGTCTTCGACCGAGAGGCCTACCTTCTCTTTCACCCTCCACTCGTCAACGCTATAGCGCGCGCGGGCAATCTTGAGGATCTGCTGCTCTGTGAACTTCTTGCCGAAATAGCCATTGATGAGGGTCGCGAGCGACGCAGCCCCGCAGGAGAAGTCGGTCCGTTGTCGCACGACGTCAATGTATTTCGCGTCCTGCCAGTTGATGACGGGTTTGACCGTCTCCGCGGAGGCGGAGAATCCGCCCAACGCTGTCAGGCCGGCGACGGCGAGTACGCGAAGGCCGTCGAGCACGCCTCCCTGCGCGATCCCGGCGAAAGTCGATTGCCAGCGCGGCTTGTCCATCAGAAGGTCTTGGTGGTGGTAACGGCGAACACTGCGTCCGGTGCATCGTCGGTCAGGCCAATCGTGAGTGCTGGCTCGAGGTAGTAACTCTCGCCGATCCTCTGCAGCACCGAGATGGTGCTGACGAGCGGCATTGTGCCGGAGCCGGACACCCTTTCGCCACCGGTCACAAGGCTCTGGTTGAACCCACCGTTTAGCGCGAAGCCGAGGGTCGTTTCTGCGCTGACCGCGAACGTCGTGCCAAGATTGAATCCGATGCCGATGCCGGGTTCGATCATTACGCCATCGACTTCTCTCGGGATCGAGTAGTTGAGGTTGAAGCCGCCGAAGAAGGTGAAGGGGTCGATGGTCTTGAAGAGTTCGGCCCCGGCCGAGACGACATAGTGACCCCCTGCGTTCCGATAGAAGTGGAAAGGATCGCTGGGACTCCTCCCAGGCGTGGGACCCGAACCGGCATATGGATCGACACCGGTAGGAATGACCAGGCCAGTAATGATCACGACTCCGGGCCAATCCTCGCTTTCGTTGTGGACGGATTTGTTCGCGGTGAGACTGATGTCGCCAACCGCCGTGAGATCCTCCACGATGCTATTCGCGCCAGCCTCGGTTCGACGCCTGGTCCAGTCGAGAGGCACATCGACGCCGAACTGATAACCGTTGCCGGCGCCATAGCGTAGCGAGGCGACCGCCCCGACAGCGAAACTCTGCTGCAGGATCGAGTCGTCGCGGACGTAGTTCAATTCGAAGGCCGCTTCCCACTTGCCCTTCGACAGAGTGACCGCCTTGTCGCGCGCGGCGTAGAGTTGCTGGAACGCCGCGTCGTCTTCGGCAGTAGCCACGCTGACAGCCTCGGCGCTATCTTGCACCGTGGTTGTTGGCGGCGGGGCGGAGTTTGGCGCAGGCGGTGCGCCGGCTGGCGCCGTTGCGGATGCATTTGCCTGGCCCGCGGTTGCATCAGGAGCGGGCGGCGCAAGACGCACGACCAGAACTTCGAGCCGCTCGATCCGTGTCTCGAGCTCCGCGATTCGCGCCTCGTACTCCTCGTCCGTGACCGCACTTGCGGGCGAGATGGTCCATAAGGTGAGACCGATCATGAGGACGGAAAGCAGTGCCACCACTATAGCCCGCCCGAACATGCGATCGAACGAAGACATAGCTAACCTCCTCGGGGGCGCCGTCACGCCTCCGGCCAAATAAACCAAGAAGGCGGAATACGGGCTGCCCGGTTACGGCATGAAAGTTACGGCCCCGACGCATCGAGACCCGGTGCGTCGGGCTGAAGATTCGATGATCAGGAGGCGTTCCTGGCCCACTTTATGTATTTTTTGGCTAGCTTGGCCCAGTAGAGCGCTTGATTGTAATATGCGTATTCGTCTATGGCAGGATAGTCATAAACGTAGCCGTCGTAGGCCCAAATATAGGCATAGTACGCATAAAGCTGACCGTAATAGCCCCAGGAATCACCCGGACCGGCGTAGGTACCCGTGACATCCTTCATCTGGTCGGCGCTTAGCGTCACCCGTTTGGCATTGCCGAACGGGCTTTCGGCGGAGGCGGCCAGGGGAACGATCGTTAGTGATGCCCCGATGAGCGCCGATACGACCAATCGTTTGACGAGCATGGCATTGTCTCCATCTGGGAAATCGCCGAGGTGGCGATTTCCATAGACCTCGCACTACCCGGACACCCCGGATGAACCCCGGTTTCTGCTCGCGGCATCTTAGCTCTCATGGCGGTTACAGGCAATATTGTCGGACATATGAGACCGAGGGTGCGGCCGCGGAGTCGGGCCTCGCGAGTCAAGAGGCAGCCGTTTCGCACGTCATGTGCGTGCCTTTCCGGCGGCCGCTTCGGCTTCGAGCACGAAGCGCGCCGTCGCCTCGTCGGTGATGATGACGTTGACGATTGCCCTGCGGAGCGCGGCGATGGCTATGGCGTGCTTGGTCGGGCCGGCGCTCACGCCAATCACCTGTGCGCGCCGTCCGATGTCTTCGAGCCGCAGCCCGATGGTGCGGCGGTCTAAGTCGTCGTCGACGATTCGTCCATCGGCGTCGACGAAGCGGCCAAGAATGTCGCCGACCGCGCCCTTCCGCCGGAGCGCTACGACATCCGCCTTTGTAAGGTAGCCGGACTCGACCAGAACCGACTGGGCCGACAGCGCTCCGAAGGAAAAGCAGAGAACCTCGGCGCGGCGCGCCAGCGCAAGAACGTCGGCGACGATGCGGTCTTTCTCCAGGACGAGCCGCGTCTCGGGGCTGCCGACGATTGCGGGCACCGGCAGGAGCGTCGCCTGTCCCGGTGCCGCGGCCGCGAGATCCTCCGCAACGGCGTTGGTCCTTGGAATGCCGGCGCGGAGCGCCACGGCGCCGTTGACCTGTACGATGTGCGCACCCGGGTTCCAGTGGGGTGGGATGGCGCGGGCGACCGCCGCCATGGTGCGGCCCCAGGAGACGCCGACCACGTTGGGCCGTGGATGGATGGCGGCGAGATGCTGGGCCGCGGCATGGGCGACATTCTCGAAAAGCATCGGGTCTTCTTTGCCGGCGGCAGGCACGACGATCGCTTCGCGGAGCCGGAAGGCCTTCTGCAGCGCGCTTTCGAGATCCGGCCGTCGCCGCGCTCGCGGTACGATATCGATCCTCACGATCCCGAGTTCGCGCGCCTCCTGGAGGAGCCGGCTCACCTGCCAGCGCGTCAGGCCGAGCTCGGAAGCGATCTCCGTCTGCGTGCGGTCGAGGTCGAAGAAGAGCTTCGCCGCCTGGACCATCAGTTGCTCGCGCTGCGTATCCGAAGGCAGGCGAACCGGTTGCTTTTCGACGGCCGTCATCCGCGAGGCCTACGGGCGAAACATCACTTTGGAGAAGAAGGCGTTGGAGGTCTTGAAACTCGCGAAGGTCCGCGGCAGCTCCGAAAGATCGAGCTCGTGGGAGATCATGAACTGCCACTTGAGATCGCCGCTACGCATCTTATCGAGCGTCGTCGTCCATTGCGGTCCCGGAAAAGGTGCGCCGAATGAATTCCACGAGCCATGCAGCGACACCTCCTGTCTGAGGAGATGCTGGAACGTGGCATTCTCAAGCGCGATGTCGGGAACGGGAATCCCGATGAAGCTGACATGGCCGCCGGCTTTGGCCATGCGGATTGCCGGGTTGATCGTCTTGTCGATGCCGACAGCCTCGATCACGACGTCGGCGGCGTAGTCCGCGGGGTTGAGGTCCTGGGATAGCACGCCGACCGAGGCGCCGGCCTCGCGCGCGAGCGCGAGCTTCTGCTGCGAGACATCGACCGCGATCACCTGTGATGCACCCATCATGCGCATCCACTCGATCGCAAACAGACCGATGGGACCGCAGCCGACTACCGCGCCGATCTGGCCGACAGTGATCCCGCCCGCCTTCCACAGCGCATGGAGGGCAATCGAAGCAGGATCGACCATGGCGACCGCCCTCGGGTCGAGATCTTGCGGGGCCTTGAGCAGGTTCGACACCGGCACCGCCACATATTCGGCATAGGCGCCGTCGCGACGACTGCCGAAATAGTCATAGTCACGACAGCGGGAGAAGTGTCCTTTGCGGCACTGGTCGCAGGCGAAGCACGGTATCAGCGGTGGCACCGCAACGAGTTCGCCGACGTCCCAGCCGGTCACCTCCGCGCCGACTTCGATGATGCGCCCGGAGAATTCGTGTCCGCAAATGAGCGGCATGCGATGCGCACCCTTTACCAGGAGGCGGGGCAGGTCCGAGCCGCAGACGCCGACACTGTCGACACGGACAACGACGTGGCCAGGTTTTGCCGCTGGATCCGGCTTCTCTTCGATCCGGATGTCGCCGGGGGCGTAGAGGACGGCAGCGCGCATGAACCCTCCCACAAATGTGTAAATCATGCTCATTTGTGATAACGCGGAGCCGGATCATCTGCAAGCTGGAAAGGACAGAAACCGGCGGAGCAGCGGGCGTGCAGAACGCGCCCCGCGCGGGGCTTCAACGGAAAGGAGACGGGGTTTGAATCGGCCGGGCCGGAGGGCCCGCGACCCGCTCAGTAGCGGGTCACCGATGTGAGTTCGAACGTCTTGGCAAGCCCCTCGATGGCGCGCCCGAAATTCCTCACAGCGTAGAGGCTGTAGAGCACGTCGATTACCTGGAGCTGAGCGATCTTCGAGACCATCGACTCGTGGTACTCGGCCGAACCGGTCGCCCCGGTGATCGCGTTCGTATAGAGCTGGATGTCGGAGAAGCGCACGATCGGCGAATCGGGAAAGGACGTGATGCAGAGCGTCTTCGCCCCTTGCGCCTTCGCGCTCTTGAGGCCATCGACCGTGGAGATCGACCGGCCGGAATTGCTGACGCCGATGGCAAGGCTGGTCTCGCCGAGGGTCGCAGTCGAAATCTGACGCGTGCCGAGATCCCTGAAGAACTGGCACGGCTTACCGACCCGCATGAAGCGCAGGAGCGCGTTTTCCACGGCGATCACCGAGGAGCCCATCGCGAAGAAGGCGAGCATGGTGCTGCTTTCGATTGCCTCGACGGCGCGTTCGAGCTCGGCGGCGCTGAGCCCGGCCAGCGTGTCTTCGACCGTGACGATGTAGCGCGAGGCCACCTTCCGCATGATCGAGGCCGTATTGTCGGCGCTTGTGATGTCCTCGTAGACGTGCTTGTCGATCACCGTCGCGGCCCCGGAACCGGCCGAATGCGACAGATCCTCGGCGATCATCACCTTGAGCTGCTGAAAGCTCGGCGCGTCGATTTCGCGGACGAATCGCGTCACCGTCGATTCCGACACGTCACACTGCGCCGCCAGCTCCTTGATCGAGATGGACTTCATGCGTACCGGCGACTTCAGCACAGCGTCGGCGATACGGCGGAGCGCCGGATTCATATAGGGTCGCTTCCATCGTATCCGACTCAGGATTTGATCATGCGAGTCGACGTGAGCTGCCATGTTTCATGCCCCGGCTCGGTTTTCGCAAAGGGCGCAGCTGGCGCCCGGTCCTCTTACCACGGCGCAACAGAAGATGCCGCAGCCACCATCTCGGTCCTGACGAAGTCGTATGCGGATTTTGCAGCCGCTTCGGGATCGCGCCACGGCGACCGCCAGAGGCTGATCGCCCCGACAATGCCTGCGCCGAGGCAAGCCGGCGAGAAAGTCTCCACCGTGAAGTCGCCGCGATAACCCACCGCCGCGAGCGTTCGGAAATAGCGGCGGAAATCAAACATGCCGGTACCCGGCAGCCCGCGATTGTTTTCGGCAAGATGAGCATAGCCGAGCCGGTCGCGATGCCGCATCAGGGCCGCCGCCAAGTCGCTTTCCTCCATCGCCATATGGAAGGTATCCATGTGGATGAAGCAGTTGGCTCCTCCCGCCTCGGCGATCAGGTCACCTGCTTGATCGACGGTGTTGATCAGGTACGATTCATAACGGTTGACCGGCTCGATTCCGATCTTAACACCGAGCTCCGCCGCCCGTCGGTCGAGCCGGCCGAGCGCGTCGGCGACCTGCCGGCGCTGTCCTGAGCTCGGAGGAGCCTGGTACGCATTGAAGGCGGCATAGACGATGCCGCTGATCGCGGGAACACCGAGATCTGACGCGATTTCGAGGCAACGCCCCACCGTCTCCTCGCCCGCCTTTGCGACCGCCGGATCGGGACTTGATATATCGGTGGTCGGGGCGAGCGCCATGCCGAGCCTGAGTTCAAGGCCGGTTTCGCCGACGACACGCTTCGTCATCCCGCGGTCGAGCGTCGCGGGGTCGAAGATCAACACTTCGATCAACTCGTACCCGATTCTGGCCGCCGTCTCGCAGGCTCGTCGTGCCGTCGCTTCCGACCAGTCGTCGGTGAAGACCAGGCTGTGGATGCCAATCTTGCCGGCCATCGTTGCTCCTCGCCGATCAAAAAGCCGTGCGGACGACGCCCCCGTCGCCACGCTGCGCGGTTCCGTTCATCGCGGGATTGCTGGCAAGCGCGACCACGGCGCGGCCATGCCAGACCGGGTCGATGAGACGGCGATAGAGTGAACTCGGCTCATTCTTGTCGAAGTAGCCCGAAACCACCTCGTCAAGCGTCTTGCCCTCCTGTTCGGCGATCCCCGCCATGTAGGTGACCACGCTCTCAGTCGCCGTCGGACCGGGGAGATACGCGTTCACCCGGACATTGGTGCCCTTGGTGATTTCGGCAAGCGCGCGTGACAGGCCAAGCTGAGCGCTCTTGGTCATCGAGTAGTGGACCATCCAGGGGATGGACTTGATGCCGGCGTCGGAAGAGATGAAAACGATCGAGCCGGAGTTGCGCGCGAGCATATCCTTGAGCACGGCGCGGCTCACGCGCACGCCCGTCATGATGTTGACGTCGAAAAACTCCTGCCAGCGACGATCGTCGATCGAGAAGAAGTCCTCGGAGGCGAAGATGCCGATATTGTTGACGAGGTAATCGATCGGTCCGAGGCGGCTAGCGAAGGCGACAAGATTGTCCACCCCAGTCTGCGTGGTCACGTCGGCCTCGACCCCATGCACGCTGACGCCGATCTCGCGAGCGGCGCGTTCGTTCTTCTCGCGGCTCCGCCCGCTGATCACCACCACTGCACCCTCGTCGGCAAAAGCCTTGGCAATCGCCTTGCCGATTCCGTCATTGCCGCCGGTGATCACCGCCACCTTGCCGTTCACGCCGAAATCCATTCCTGTCCTCCGCCCGCAACCTTCGGCCTTGACACGAAACCGTACATCGCCGCCTCCCAGGTCCGCCGCGCGCTCACCACTCCTCGCCCGGCGCGATCCAGCCGCGCGACCGTTCAACCGCCCTCGTCCAGCCGACATACAGCCGGTCGGCTTTGGCTCGATCCATCTGCGGCAGAAACTTCCGTTGGAGCTCGAAGGTGTCGGCAAGCTCCTCGCGGTCGTTCCATACGCCGGTGGCAAGCCCGGCGAGGAAGGCGGCCCCTCGTGCCGCCACCTCGACCACTCTCGGCCTTAGCACCGGGATACCGAGCAGGTCGGCCTGGAACTGCATCACGAAGTCGTTGTTGGTGGCCCCTCCGTCGACCTTGAGCGCATCGATCGCGATGCCGGACAGCGTACGCATGGCGTCGACCACGTCGCGAACTTGATAGGCCATTGATTCGAGCGTCGCCCGGATGAGATGCTCGCGGTTGGCGCTGCGGGTGAGCCCGATGATGAGACCGCGCGCATAAGGATCCCAGGTCGGCGCCGACAGACCGGTGAGCGCGGGCACGAAATAGACACCGTGGGTGTCCTCGGTGGTGACTACCGCTTCGGCGCTCTTGCTGATGATCTTGAGTTCATCGCGGAGCCACTGGACAGCCGCGCCGCAGAAGAAGAGGACGCCCTCGACCGCATAGTCGACCTTGCCGTCGAGCCCAGCGGCGATGGTCGACACCATGCCCAGCCCCGGCTTCACGCGTTCTGCGCCGGTGTTCATCATGAGGTCGGCGGCGGTGCCATAGGTGCATTTTGCCGCGCCACGGGTGAAACAGGCATGGCCGAAGAGTGCGGCCTGCTGGTCGCCGGCGGCCGCGGCAACCGGCAGCGAGACGCCGAAAAGCTCCGGGCTGGTCCGCCCGTAGATCTCCGAGCTGTTGCGGACCTCGGGGAGGATCGCGCGCGGGATGCCCAGCTCGTCGAGCAGCCGGCTGTCCCAGGTCAGGGAGCCGATGTTGAAGAGGAGCGTGCGTGAGGCGTTGCTGTAGTCGGTGACGTGGACCTTGCCTCCGGTCAGGTTCCAAATGAGCCACGAATCGATCGTGCCGAACGCCAGATCGCCCGTCTCGGCACGCGCCCGTGCGTCAGGCACGTGATCGAGGATCCACTGGATCTTGGTTGCCGAGAAATAGGCGTCGATCACCAGTCCCGTTGCCTCGGCGACATAGGGTTCGAGGCCGCGCGCCCGGAGCGAGTCGCAGACTCCGGCGGTGCGCCGGTCCTGCCAGACGATCGCATTGTGAATCGGCGCGCCTGTCCGGCGGTCCCAGACCACCGCCGTCTCGCGCTGATTGGTGATGCCGATCCCGGCGATCCTTTCGACCGGCACTGCGGCGAGCGCCTCGCGGATGACCTTGAGCTGCGCGGTCCAGATTTCGCGCGGATCGTGCTCGACCCAGCCGGGGTGGGGGTAGATCTGGGTGAACTCCTGCTGGCCGAGCGAGAGGATGTTGCCGCTCCGGTCGAAGACGATGGCGCGGGTGCTGGTGGTGCCTGCGTCGAGCGCCAGAACGTAGCTTTCAGTCATGCCTCGTTTCCCCTGGCTCGCGCGTCTCGACCTCCTCGACTTTGAGGGCGGCCGGTGCGTGGAGGACTGCGGCGCGCATTCGGGCTCGCCCGTCAGTTGGGTAGGACGACCGACTTCATGCCCTGCCCCGACAGGGCAAAGCGAAAGGCCTCGGCCGTCTCCTCGATCCCGAACCTGTGGCTGATGATGTCGGCGACGTTGACCTGGCGGTTTTCGACGAGCTTCAACGCCTTATGGTAGTCCTGGATGCTGGAGCCGGTCGTGCCAAACACCTGCAGACCCCAATAGTGGAGCCGGTTGGTATCGAGTTCGACCATGGTGCCGCGGTGGAGGCCGGCGAAGAAGTTGACCCGCCCCCGGCGGGCGAGGAGGTGAATGGCAAGGGGTTGCAACTCGGGCGCCGAGGCGGCGGTGATGACGACGTCGACGCCGCGGCCGCCGGTGATCCGCCCGATCTCCTTGGCAACGTCCGTCTTGGTCGAGTTGATGAGGACGTCGGCTCCGAAGCGCTCGATCTCGGCGAGACGCGAGTCGCGGCGGCCGACCATGATCACCTGCCGCGCACCCCAGGTCTTGGCGAGTTGCAGGAAGCAGATCCCGATCGAGCCCGGCCCGATGATCAGCACCGAGTCCTCGGGCGTTACCTTGAGATCTTTCCACGCGTTGTAGCAGCAGGAGAGTGGCTCGACGACTGCCGCTTCCTCCCAGGTCAAACTATCAGGAACCTCAAAGAGGTTACCCTCGTAGATAGCGGCTGCGGGGATTCTCATGTGCTGCTCGAAGCCGCCGTCGAAAGTGATGCCGAAGGCCTCGTAGTCGACGCACATGTTGTTGTAGCCCTGCCGGCACATCTCGCAGCGCCCGCAGCCGACATTCGGAGCCACCGACACGCGCTGCCCCACCGACCAGCCGGTAACGTAGCTGCCCACCTCGACGATCTCGCCGGACAGCTCGTGGCCCAGTACCCGCGCCTCGCCGGCGTCGATCTTGAAGTGCCCGCCGCGGTAGATGCGCAGGTCGGTGCCGCAGATCGATGCCGCCCTGATCTTGACCAGGATCTCGTCATCGCGGATTCGCGGCACGTCGCGCTCCTCGACGGCGATGACGCCGGGCCGGCGATAGACCGCCGCCTTCAAGCTAGACCTCCATGCCGTAGCGGTGGACCTTGTGGGTCGGGTAAAGCGAGATTGTCGGGATGGTGACATCCGGCGGTCGGGTCGCCACGAACAGGGCCAGCCAGCCGACATGCTCGACGTCGATGCAGGAGGCGTAGATGCCGTCCTTCTTCTCCTTTTCGTCGAGCCATCCTTCCAGATAGGCCGGCAGGGTCTCGTCGTAGAGCCCCTTGTCGATGATCTCTGTCATCGGCGTCTTGACATGGCTCGGATTGAGGACGGTGACACCGATTCCCTTGTCGCGGCCCTCGAGCAGGATGTTCTTCGAGAAGCCGAGCATGCCGTGTTTGGAGGCGCGGTAGGGGCTGTGGCCTGGCCCCGATGCGAGGCGGGTGGAGGAAGAGCCCATGTTGATGATGCGGCCGCCGCCCGGCTGCCTCTCCATGTAACGGAACGCCTCGCGGCAGCAGAGGAATACGGCGGTGAGGTTGGGCCCGATGGTTTTGTTCCACTCCTCGAGCGTCACCTCGGTCACCGGCGGTGACAGGCTGTCGCGGCCCGCCGAGTTGACTAGCAGATCGATCCTGCCGAAGCGGTCCGCCACCTGCCGAAAGAGGCCGATCACCGCCTCTTCATCGGTCACGTCGGCGACGATCGGCAGGACCTCCGCGCCGGCGGCTTCGAGCGTACCCGCGACAGTTCCGAGCCGTTCTCCGTTGATGTCGATCATCGCCACTTTGGCGCCGTGGGCCGCGAAGACGCGCGAAACCTCCTCACCGATGCCCGAGGCAGCCCCGGTGACGATCGCGATCTTCCCGTCAAGGGAAAGTCTTGCCCCGGACCCCGCTTGATCCTGCCGCATTGCCGTTAGCTCCTTGCCTGTGATCGCTTTGTTGTCCGCCCGGCATGCCTCCGAACCCGGCGAAGCGCCGCCAGGCCGACCCCGAACGCCGCCGGCACGAGCGCTGTCCCCCAGACCAGGATTGGGGGGCTCTCGCGCACGACGATGATTTCGCGCGTCCAGTCAGTGTCGGCTCCGTCGGCAGCGGGGAGCCTGAGCACGGCCCGGCTCGCGGCACGATCGAGGGGCACGGCAACCGGGAAGGCCGAGAGGTCGGGGCGCTCGCCTTCAGCGGCCGGTCTGATCACGTATCCGAGGTTCCGGCCTTGGGTCTGTTCGGCTTTGAAGTCGCTGCGGGCGACCGGCACGAAGTCGCCGCCGTCCCAGCTGATCTCTATCGTATCGGCGTCGTGCGGCTCGCGGCGGATCCAGGTCTCCCGCCCGCTGGTCGCGAGCGCTTGCGGCCTAGTGAGCCTGGCGTAGGCGACCTCGTCGAACCGGTTGCTTCGGGTGAGCGTGAGGTAGAACGTCTTGCCTTCGCCGACGAAGACGCGATCGCTAGGCTGGTTCGAGCTGAGTACCCGTGTCCATCGTTCCTCGGGGATCACGTCGGCGGTAACCTCCGAGGTTGAGGAAACCGGAATCACACGCAAGGTCTTTCTGGTTTCCGGAACCGCCTGGCCGTCGCTGCGGAGCACGATTTCGTAGACGCCGGCGGGAAGCGAGACGCGGAAGGCCGACCTCGGCTCTGTCGCCGACCCAAGCACCGGGTCCGGCTCCGGGATCGGCGGCACTACCGTCCGGGTCTCGCCGTTCTTGACCCGCGCCTCGGCCGCTTCGCGAAGTTCCCGCAGGTAGCGGCTCCGGTCCCGCTGGGCCTCGGCAAACGCGCGATTATAGTCGGCCATCGCTCGCTTGAAGTCGCGAAAGGCCTTCCGCGCCTCCTCGCCCCAGACCATCCTCGAATGGCCGCCGAGCATTCCCTCTGGATAGACGATCGTATAGTCGTCGAGACCGATCTCGGCGACGGCCACGCCGTTCTGCGAGATCACCAGCTCGCCAGGCAGCTCCTCGCGGAGCGTGTCGAAGGCGACATAGACCTCGCGCGACAGCGGCCAGAAATACTCGAGCGTCTTCACATAGCGCAGCGCATTGTCGGCGTCGGCGAGGAGAAGCACATCCTCCGTCTCCGAGGGAACGAAGTTCTCGACATAGGAGAACCCTTCCCAGACCCGATCGTGGAGGACGATCGCCTCACGGGTTTCAGGTTCCAGCGCGCTTGCCGCGTCGCTCGCGCCGGCAAAAAACAGGGCGCCGAGCCCGACCATCAGTAAAGCCGACCCCCTCATGACACCCCCCTCCTCGCTGCAACGAGGACCGAGAGCGCAATGAGCCCGGAAGCGAGTCCCGCTGCCGCGAGGGAGCGCTCCGGGCCCACCGCCATGTCGGCGGCTGCCACCCGGAACAGGTCGCCGAGATAGGCGAGCGGCGACAGCCAGAACAGCCACTCGCCGGCGGCGTTCAGTGCCGAGCGGATGTATAGTGCCGAGAGCGCCATCGTCTCGGGGCTCTGCAGGTTGAGCCACGCGGTCGCCGCTTCGATTGCGCCGAGGAACCCGAGCGCGAGGATGTAGGCGGTGACCGCGAGGCGGACGCCACCGAGGCCAGCGGAGACGAGCAGGCCGAGGCCCATGAGCGGCAGCACCAATGGCGCCGTCAGCCACAGGCCGGCAAGTCCCCCGGCATCGACCACCGCCGTGCCGAGCGGCCGGCCGATGGCGACATAGGCCGAGTACAGAAGGAGAAGTACCGCGAGCACCACCAGTTCGACCGCGAATTTCGAAAGGACTAAGGTCGTCCAGCGGACCGGACCGGAGAGGAGCACTTCGAGTGTCCCGTGCTCGCGTTCCCAGCTCATCGCGGCGGCGAGCCTCAGCCCAAGCACCGCGCCGAGAAAGGCGAGCACGAAAGCATCGACCACGGCGAGCGGATTGCGCGACACCAGAACGCTTTCCGTCGCAAAGCCGCGGACGAAACCGCTGCCGACCATCGCGGCGATCAGGCAGGCCCCGGACGCCACCAGATAGAACCAGACGGACGAGAGCTTCCGCCGCAGCTCTCGCGCCACAAGAACGCGCAGAATGCGGGCTTGTCCGAACCGGTTTCGCGGCAGGCGATCGACGCCGCCCGGAACCTCGGCCTCGGCGTCGCGTTCGGGCGCAGGCTCCGGTGCGGGCGGGCGGGCGACCCGCAGGGCGACGGTGGTTTCGGCGAGGACCATGGCTAGAACACCGTCCGGATCAGGCCGCCGTCAATCTTCAGTGCCGCCCCGTTGACGATCGAGGCGCGGTCGCTGGCGAGAAAGGTGACGAAATCGGCGACCTCCTCCGGGCGCGAAAGGCGCTGGATGAGCGAGGTCGGCCGGTTCTCGGCGATGAAGCGGCGTTCGGCTTCGTCGGTGTTCAGGCCCGGATAGAGTCCAGCAATAAGCTTTGCCACCCCGTCCGTCCGGCATGGCCCCGGCAGTACCGAGTTCACCGTCACGGCAGTCCCTTTCGTGGTTTCGGCGAGATTGCGGGCGAGCGAAATCTGCATCGTCTTGGTGGCGCTGTAAGCGGGAAGCTCCGGCGCAGGGTTGATGCCGGACTCGCTCGCCATGAAGACGACCCGCCCGGCGTTCCGCTTCAACATGATCGGCAGGTAGTGCCGGCTGAGGCGGACGCCGCTCATCACGTTGATCTCGATCAGCTCGTACCAGCGGTCGTCGCCGGCCTCGTAGATGTCGACCGCCTCGTAGATGCCGAGATTGAGGACGAGCACGTCGACCTCGGGCAGAGCGGCAATGATCTCGCGGCATCCTTCCGGTGTGGCCGAGTTTCCCGGCACCGCGACGAACCGACCCCCGGCAACCCTTGCCTCGAGGCGGCCGACGGCGTCGAGAACGCCCTCGCGGCTCCGCCCGTTGACGGCCACGGTCGCGCCCTCGCACGCCATGGCGGCGGCGATGGCGAAGCCGAGCCCGCCGGTCGAGGCGGTCACCAGGCAGGTCTTGCCGTGATAGCCGAGTTCCAAGCTGATCTCTCCCGCTATCCCTCTTTCCTCACGCGACCATCCCGACCGAGCTGCGATGCACTTCCTCCCGCCTCCGACGCTGGCCGGAGGTCAGCTCGAGGAACAGGTCCTCAAGCGTGATGTCTTTGCTCCGCACCGAGAGGACTGCCGCCCCCGCCTCGGCGAGAGCCCGCGAGATCCGGATGCGCTCGATCCGCGATCTTCCCTCCGCTCCCTCGGCAAGGCGAAGCCGGAGACTGGCTGTCCCGGTGACGGCGACGCTCTGGACGCCCGCCAGGCCGGCAAGCACCCGCGCGCCGCGGGCCGCGTCCGCATCGATCTCGACCTCGAGGTCGCGGCCGTCGCCGTAGCTCGGGAGAAGCTCGTCCTTTCGCCCGGCCGCGACGATCCGGCCGCGATCCATGAGAATCACATGCGAACAGATGCGCTCCATCTCGGCGAGCTGGTGCGAGGAGAACAGGAGCGTGACGCCGCGACGGTTCAGCGCGAGGAAGATGTCACGCATCTCGCTGACGCCGTTGGGATCGAGACCCAGAGTTGGCTCGTCGAGCACCAAAAACTCCGGCTCGTGCAGCATCGCCCGCGCCAGGCAGGCACGTTGCTGCATGCCGCGCGAATAGAAGCCGAGCGGCTTGTCCGCCGCCTCGGTCAGGCCGACCTCGGCGAGAAGCCGGTCCACCCGCTCCCGCGGTCGTGGTGTGCGGAAGATTTCCGCGAACAGCATGAGATAGGCGCGGGCGCTCATCTCGGGATAGATGCGCGGCTTCTCCTGGAGGAAGCCGGCCCGGGAGCGAACCGCAGGATGGCGCGGACCGTCCCGGAAGCCGAACAGCTCGATCGAGCCGCCGTCCGGCACGGACAATCCGGCGACCATGCCAAGCACTGTCGTCTTGCCGGCGCCGTTCGGCCCGAGCAGACCGACGATCTCGCCGCGACCGACCTCGAAATCGACGCCGTCCACGGCAACCCTACGCCCGTGGGCCTTGCGCAGGCTCTCCACCCTGAGAACTGACGGTGTAGATGTCGCGAGCATGGTCTCAGTATGGGAGCGGGGTGAAGTAGAGTTGCACAAGGTTGAACACGATCATCAGGACGCCCGAAACGAGGAGGAACTCCATCGGCCAGGCAAAGACGCGATAGCGGTCGTTGACGAACTTGAGAGGGATAAGCACCGCGACGGCAGCGAGTGATGCGGGCCAATGAGAGAAACCGCCGGTGAGCACGGTGCAGCCGCCGAGGAGCAGGCCGAGGATGACGACCAGGACAATGTTCGACGGCGTCATGCGCGGGGCTCCCGAACCGATGCGCTTCGCGACCCAACCGCATGCGCAAGCGTCCAGCCGCTCTCGCCGTCAAACAGATAGAGCCAGGCCGGATCGAAACGCAGGAAATAGCGGCTCCCCTCCGACCTCGCAAAGCGCGCTGATGCGTGTCTCGGCATGCAGGCGGTAATCTCGGCCTCGCCACATTTCACGATGAACAGGTTCTCAGTCCCCGTCGCCTCGAAGGCGATGAGCTCCGCAGGGATGGTGTGCTCGTCGTCGGGTGTCTCGCGCAGCGAAACGTGCTCCGGTCTTATTCCCAAACGAAGCGGGTGATTACGGGCCGCGCGTTGACACTGGCCGAGCCAGGCGCGGTCGAGCGGCGCCCGGAAGCCGGGCCCGCAGGCGGCCGGCTCGCCGCCGTCTTCCTCGATCGTGCATGAGAGGATGTTCATCTGCGGTTCGCCGACGAAGGTTGCCACGAACTGATCGTCGGGACGTTCGAAGACCTCCTGTGGTGTGCCGTATTGATGGAGGTTCCCGCTCCTCATGACGATGATGCGGTCAGCCATCGTCATGGCCTCGAGCTGGTCGTGTGTCACGAAGACGGTGGTGACACCGAGCTGCTTCTGGAGATGCCTGAGCTCGGCCCGCATGTGGCCGCGAAGCTGAGCGTCGAGATGCGACATCGGTTCGTCCATGAGAAAAACGTCGGCGTCGCGTACCAGCATTCGCGCGATGGCCACCCGCTGGAGCTGGCCGCCGGCGAGGTCGTCGGGCCGCTGGTCGAGGATGTCGGCGATACGCAGCGTCGCCGCCACTTCACCAACCCGTCGCCTGATCTCCGCCCGGCTCATCCGCCTCACCTTGAGCGGGTAGGCGATGTTGCCGAATACCGTCATGTGACGGTAGAGGCCGTAGTCCTGGAAGACCATGCCGACATTGCGATATCGGGCGCGGAGGAAGGTGACGTTACGGCCGCCTATCGTGATCTTCCCGGAGGTCGGCATTTCGAGCCCGGCGATCATGCGCAGCGTGGTGGTCTTGCCGCAGCCGGAGGGCCCGAGCAGGAACACGAACTCCCCGTCGCCGATCGACAGGTCGATCGCGTTGACGGCGGTGACCGCGCCGAACCGTTTGAGCAACTGATGGGCGACGACTTCGGCCACAATCACACCATTGCTGCGGGAGGAAGCGTCGCCTTGCCGGTGCAGTGCGGACTCATTTCACCACCCCCTGCGAGAGGCCACTGATGAACTGCCGCTGGACGAGGAGCACGAAGAGGATGATCGGTGCGGTGGCAAACACGCAGGCGGCGCCGAGCAGGTCCCACTGCACATTGACGCCGACCGCATAGGCGATGAGGGAGGGCGGCAGCGTCTTGGCGTCGACGCTGGTGAGGTAGAGCGCGAAGGCGAACTCGTTCCAGGAGAGGATCATGACGAAGATCGCCGTTGCGGTGATCGAGGGCGCCATCAGCGGCAGCGTCACCTTGCGGAAGGCGCCGAACCAGGTGTCGCCGTCGACCATCGCCGACTCCTCGTAACGCCTGGGGACCTCGCGGAAGTAGCCGGTGAGCATCCACACCACGAAGGGGAGCTGCATCGCGGTGTAGAGGATGATGAGACCGACCTTGGTGTCGAGGAGGTCGAGGGTCTGGAAGGTGATGAAGATCGGGATCAGTACCGCCACCGGCGGCATCATCCGATTGGTCAGCACCCAGAAGGCGATGTCGTCGCGGCCGGTAAAGTCGTAGCGGGCCAGCGCGTAGGCGGCGAACACCCCGATCAGCATGGAGAAGAAGGTGGAGCAGACGGAGACCACCGTGCTGTTCCACAGATTGGACAGGATGCGCTTCTCGGTGATCAGGTGCTCGAAGGCGTCGAGCGTTGGCGTGAAGAACCATTGCGGCACGCCGGAGGTCGCCGTGGCGCGGTCCATGAACGCGGTGAGGATGATGTAGAGATAGGGGACGAAGTTGATGAAGCAGACGGCGAGCAGGACGGCATAGACCCACCAGTTTCGCTGGCGCTCGGGTGTCCCGGGCGATTCGACCTTGTGCATGTCGAGGAGCTTCATGGCTGGCCTCAGCTCGCCAGGCTGGTGTTCGAGCGGAACACCCGGATGAAGATGAAGCTGAACACGATGATTGCCATCATCATGAGCAGGGACAGCGCCGCCGCTCGCGAGGCGTCGAAGAACTCGAGTCCCGTCTTGGTCAGCATGATGTTGAGGGTGGTCGTGGCGTTGCCGGGCCCGCCCTGGGTCATCACCCGGATCAGCTCGAACACCCGGAAGGCATCCATGGTCCTGATCACCACCGCAATCAGGATTGCCGGCTTGAGTAGGGGCAGCGTGATCGTCCAGAAGACGCGCCAGCTCGAGGCGCCGTCGATCTCGGCCGCCTCGTAGGGCTGCTTGGGGATGGACGCGAGGCCGGCGGAGAGAATGAGGAACATGAACGGAGTCCACTCCCAGACATCGACGAAGATGATGGTCTGGAGGGCCCAGTCGGGATCGGCGAGGAAGGGCAGCGACTCGACGCCGAACAGCGCGTTCGCGATGCCGCCGACATAGTAGGTGACCAGCCCGACGCCGGGGAAGAACATGTAGCGCCAGATGAACCCGACGACGAGCGGAGGAATGATCATCGGCAAAAGGATGAGCAGGCGGAGGATCGAGGCACCGACGAGCTGGCGCCGGAAGAGGAGGGCCAGGCCGAGGCCGAGCCAGAACTCGATGAACACCGCCTCAACGGTGAAGATGACGGTCAGCTTGACCGACTGCCAGAAGGCCGGGTCCTGGATCAGCGACTGGTATTGGTAGAGCCCGACGAAAATGCGCGGCAGGTACGGCTTCGAGAGCACGATGTTATGGCCGGCGATGTAGAGCGCGTAGATGAACGGATAGATGCCGATGCCGGCGAGCACGAGGATGGTCGGCGCGACCAGCAGCCAGGGGAACAGCTTCCTGTTCCGTGGCCCGATGCGCGCAAGCAGGCGCCGCCTTTGGCGGGGCGCCGCCGCTGCTTCGGTGAGAGCCATCTCGCCCATTCCGTGCTCCGGGGTCGTTCCTGCCGCCGCCAGCCGGTACGCGTCCGCGTCGGATCGGCGGTATCGTTTGCGTGCGGCCGGGCGTTGTTCCGCCCGGCCGCCGGTCATGACCCGATGACGTTCAGTTCCACTCCGACGGCAGGCGGTCGTAGTAGGTGAGATCGCGCCACTTCTGGTCTGGCGCTTCGAACCCCGGCGTGTAGTAGCCGCCGCGCCGCATGGCGTCGGTCATTTCCGTCTCCATGTTGGCGGCGGCGGTCGCCGAGTCGATCTCGCCGATCCACACGCGATTGCCATGGAGTCCCATGATGTCGGAGATCTCGGCCCACTCGGGGATGCGGACCCGCTCGTCCGGATTGGTTTGGGTGAGCATGAACTCATACTGGTTCACCCACCACGGCGCGACCTTGGCAAGCTCTTCGCTCTTGTAGGTCGAGTGGCGCGTCGGGCCGGCGCCGTACTTGAGGGCCGCCTCTTGCTGCTTCTTGTGGGTGATCCACTGGATGAAGGTCCAGGCGGCTTCCTTCTGGTCGGAGGCGACCGAGATGCTGAGCCCCCAGGCGCCGAACCAGGGATCGAGCACGCCGTGCGGCCCGCGTGGGGTGTGCAGGTGGACGTTCTTGCCGGAGACCTGAAGCTGGGGATCTTCGAAGAAGCCGTAGATGAAGTCGGTATAGTTCCAGGTGCCGAAGGCGTTGCCCGCCTGGTAGGCAGCGGTCGCCTCGCCGATGCCCCAGTTGGCCGAGTCGCCGGGCATGAACTCCTTCAGACTCACATAGTAGTCGATGGCGGCGATGGTCCGCTCGTTGTT
>DASSPO010000353.1:0-2058 GCA_035699585.1 Bauldia sp. | reverse complement strand
ATCACATGCTGATGGTCGGGCCGCCCGGTGCCGGCAAGTCGATGCTCGCCAGCCGGCTGCCCTCTATCCTACCGCCGCTGTCACCCGGCGAACTGCTCGAAGTTTCAATGATCGCCTCGATCGCCGGAGCAATCGACAATGGCCGGCTTACTTCGCGGCGTCCCTTCCGCGCGCCGCACCATTCCGCATCGATGGCGGCCATGGTCGGGGGCGGCGCTCGCGTCCGTCCGGGGGAAGCGTCGCTCGCTCACCATGGAGTTCTCTTTCTCGATGAGATGCCCGAGTTCGCGCCCCAGGTGCTCGATTCGCTTCGCCAGCCGTTGGAGACCGGCGAGACGATGATCGCCCGTGCCAACTACCGGGTGAGCTTTCCCTCGCGGTTCCAACTCGTTGGCGCCATGAACCCCTGCCGCTGCGGCATGGCCGGCGAGCCGGGATATACCTGCCGGCGCGGGGCCCGCTGCGCCGACGACTACCAGTCGCGCCTCTCAGGTCCCCTTCTCGACCGCATCGACATCAGAATCGAGGTGCCGGCGGTGACGGCGGCCGACCTCATCCTCCCCTCGCCCGCAGAACCGTCGGCCGCCGTCGCACAACGCGTCGCGACCGCCCGCGCCATCCAGCGTGAGCGCTACACTGGGCTTGGCCTACCGGTATCTTGCAACGCCCAGATCGCGCCCGCGGTGATTGAGAAGGTCGCCGAGCCCGATGCTCCCGCCATGGCGCTGCTTCGCCAGGCGGCCGAGGCGATGCGTCTTTCCGCACGGGGCTATCACCGCATCCTAAAGGTCGCCCGGACCCTTGCCGACCTCGACGGTGCCGACCGCGTGGGCCGCATTCACCTCGCCGAGGCGCTGAGCTACCGAGCGGTCGGCGACATGCTCGCTGCAGCAGCATAACGCCGAACAGCGAAGCCAAAAAGCAGGCCGAACCGGACCACCTTGCCGCCGTCCGCTCCTCCGCTAGTTCACGCCTTGGATGCATTTCATCAGGAGGCCATCCTATGCGCGTCGGTCAAGCCGGCCTTTGCGCTCGTACAAACCCGGATGAACGGGCGCGCAGCGTCGCGGCCGGGGCTGCATAGGCATGGTACGCAAAGGAAGCAACAAAGCGGACGTCCTCAAGGGCGGTCGCGGTGACGACGCGCTGTTCGGGTTCGCCGCGAAGAACACCTCCGGCGAGGTGGGCAAGATCAATGTCGAGCGCGTGGGAACAGGGTTCGACGGCGCGGTCTTCGCAAGCTCGGCACCCGGCGATCCGGACCGCCTCTTTGTCCTGAAAAAGGATGTTGGCGAGGTTCACGTTCTCGACCCGGCTACGGGCACGTCGACGCTATTCCTCGACATACCCGATGGCGACTTCACGCCTGGCGGTGAGCAGGGTGTTCTCGGCCTCGCCTTTCATCCCGACTACGCCGCGAACGGTCGCTTCTTCATCCACATGGTCAATGCGGCTGGGGACATCGAGGTTCGCGAGTATGCCGGCTCCGCCGATCCCGGCGCCGGCCCGATCGGGACGGTCATCACGATCCCCCATCCGAGCTTCGCCAATCACAATGGTGGCGCCATCGTCTTCGGTCCGAACGACGGCTACCTCTACGTGGCTGTCGGCGATGGAGGTGGCGGCAACGACCCGAGCAACAACGCCCAAAACATCGATGTCCTTCTCGGCAAGATACTCAGGCTCGATGTAAACGCCGACTCGTTTCCGCTCGACGCCGGTCGGAACTACGCTGTTCCTGCCGACAATCCCTTTGTCGGCAAACCCGGCGCCGACGAGGTCTGGGCCTACGGCCTCCGCAATCCCTGGCGAATAGCCTTTGACAAGAACGGCGACCTGTACATTGCGGACGTCGGCCAGAGCGCGCGTGAGGAAATCGACTTCCAGCCGGCGGGAAGCAAGGGCGGCGAGAACTACGGCTGGGACTTGGCTGAAGGCACGCTCGGCAGCCCACCTCCCGGCTCTGTCCTGCCGGTGTTCGAATACGGCCGCGAGCTCGGGACGGTGGTAACCGGGGGTGAAGTCTATCGCGGCGGCGGGCCGGCGCTTGTCGGCGCA
>DASSPO010000352.1:0-4953 GCA_035699585.1 Bauldia sp. | reverse complement strand
CGAGCTACATCGCCGATCTCGTGGTTGCCCTGTCGCTGCTTTGCGTCCTCGTCGGCGGTTTCTTCACCCGCTTCCGGCTCCGCTTTGCCGGCCGCGCTGCCCATGCGGTGCCGCCATGAGGACGTCGCCGCTGGGCCGGGGAAGCGTCGCCTATCGTTTCCCGCCGGCCAAGCTGTCCGGACCATAAGCCATGGACCTCCTCGAGATCCTGCTCACGGCGAATTTCTGGGCGGCCTCGATCCGCATCGCCACCCCGCTGATCTTCGGCGTTCTCGGCGCGCTCATCTGCGAGCGCTCCGGCGTCCTCAATCTCGGCATCGAGGGCATCTTCACCGCCGGCGCCATGGCCGGGTGGATGGCGGTGTGGCTGGGGCTCGACCTCTGGCCGGCGCTGCTCGTCGTGATCCTCGTCGGCGCCGTCTTTGGCCTCCTCCACGCGACGCTCACCGTGCCGCTCGGCCTGTCGCAGCACGTCTCCGGCATCGGCATCACGCTGCTCGCCACCAGCCTCTCCTACTTCATCTACCGGACCGCGCTTCCCGACGTGACCACGCCGCCGCGCATCGAGCCGTTCCGCCCGCTCGCGATACCGGGCCTCTCCGACCTGCCGTTCCTCGGTCCGGCGCTGTTCAGCCAGACCGCGCTCACCTATCTCGCGCTCGTCCTCGTCGCGGTGGTTGCCTGGGTGCTCTATCGCACCCCGCTCGGCCTTGCCCTCCGCGCCGTCGGCGACAATCCCGACTCGGTCGATGCCCAGGGCCTGTCGGTCTATGCGCTGCGGACCGGCGCGGTGGTGGCGGGTTCGGCGCTGATGGCGCTCGGCGGCGCGTTCCTGACCATGTCCGCCTTCGACGCCTTCTTCTTCGGCATGGTCAACGGCCGCGGCTGGATCTGCATCGCGCTCACCGTCTTTGCCTCGTGGCAACCGGGCAAGGCGCTCCTCGGCGCGCTGCTCTTCGGTGCCTTCGACGCCTTCCAGGTGCGGCTGCAGACCCAGGTCGGCGCCTTCCTGCCGAGCCAGGTCTTCCTGATGCTTCCCTACCTGCTTGCGATCGGCGCCCTGGTCCTGGTGGCGCGGCGGGCGGATTACCCGCGTGCGCTTCTGGTGCCGTGGTTCAAGGGCACGCGGTGAGCCCGGAGGCCGGGTGATGCCGGTGAGAAATGGTGGGCGGTACTGGGATTGAACCAGTGACCCCTACGATGTCAACGTAGTGCTCTCCCGCTGAGCTAACCGCCCGTGAGGCGAGGCGCCGTCCAAGGCCCTCGCGGGATGAGCTGGCATATAGCAGCCGCGCCGCCGGCTGTTCAAGCCTTGTCGGGCGTCACGCCGCGAGCAGCTTCTCGACCTGGTCGACCAGGTCCTTGAGGTGGAACGGCTTGGACAGGATCTTCGCCTGCGGCGGGGCGTTGGAGTTGGGGTTGAGCGCGACCGCCGCGAACCCGGTGATGAACATCACCTTGAGGTCCGGGTCGAGTTCCGTCGCGCGCCGGGCGAGCTCGATCCCGTCCATTTCCGGCATCACGATGTCGGTGAGCAGAAGCGTGAACGGTTCCTCGCGGATGCGCTCGTAGGCCGACAGCCCGTTGTCGAAGGCGACGACGTCGTGGCCGGCGTTCTGGAGCGCCTTCGACAGGAAGCGGCGCATGTCGTTGTCGTCTTCGGCGAGTATGATTCGCGACATCAAAGAAAGCCCCGAAGTCTCGTGTCGGTCTCCGCCCCGGATCGCGCCTTCCCCGCGCCGGACGCCCCGGCGCGACTAAGCCGCAATCATGGTAAAGATCGCATGAACATGGCCCTCGGCAAGCGGATTCTCCGCGATTGCCAGCCGGGCCCTATATTGGCAACATCCGAGATTGCGAGACGGTCCGAACAGCCGCCAGATGCCGACCCTGCCCGATTCTGCTCATTTCCCGCTTTTCGAGATTCTTGCACCCGACCGGCAGCGCTTGCCGTTTGTATTCAACTCCCCGCATAGCGGCCGCTTCTATCCGCCCGATTTCCTCGCCGCCTCGCGCCTGTCCGAATGGGCGATCCGCCGTTCCGAGGACAGCTTTGTGGACGAACTGTTCGAACCGGTTGTGGCGCGCGGCGCGCCGCTGCTCAAGGCGAACTTCCCCCGCGCCTGGCTCGACGTGAACCGCGAGCCTTACGAGCTCGACCCCAAGATGTTCGCCGGCCGGTTGCCGACCTACGCCAACATACGCTCGCTCCGGGTGGCTGGCGGTCTCGGCACGATCGCCCGCATCGTCTCCGAGAGCGAGGAGATCTACGCCGGCCCGCTCAATGTGGAGGAGGGGCTCGGGCGGATCGACCGGGTCTACAAGCCCTACCACGCCGCGCTCGGCCAGCTTCTGTCGACCACGCGGGCGGGATTCGGCATCGCGGTGCTGATCGACTGCCACTCGATGCCGTCGACCCTGCGCGGCACCGCCGCCCGCCTCAGGCCGGACATGGTTATCGGCGACCGCTACGGCACGAGCTGCGCGCCGGAACTCGCCGATCTTTCGACCGAGATCCTCACCCGCTACGGCTACTCGGTTTGCCGCAACAAGCCTTATGCCGGCGGGTTCATCACCGAGCACTACGGCAAGCCCGCCCACGGCTTTCACGCATTGCAGATTGAGGTCAATCGCGCGCTCTATCTCGACGAGCAGCGATTGGAGCGCAATGAGGGCTTCGAGCGGGTGCGCGAGGATCTCGCCGGATTTGTCGATGCGCTGTCGGCGGCGTTCGATTCCGGCTTCCTCGGCGAACGTGATGCGGCGGAATAGGACCGGAAAAGAAAAGGGGCCGCTCGTTGCCGAGGCGGCCCAAGTCTAGGGAGGAAACGCCCAAGGAGGGCAGTGCGATATCTCTACCGCACCGCAACAAAATGGGCCCGACGGCCACACAAATCAAGAGTGTTGATCAATTTTTCCGCCGCACAGGATGTCGCAGCCATTAACGAGGGGCGAATGGCTGCTGGCCTCATGAGAATAGCGTAGTGATTCTAATAGGATACGTGAAGTGTGTCCATCCGGACACGCCATGATCCAAACCGCTTCAGGCCATCACCGGCAACCCGCCCATGACCCCTCCCGACGACGAATCGCTGGCGAAATTCCTCGACCTTCTGGCCGAGGCTGCCGCCAAAGCGATCATGCCGCATTTCCGGGCAAGCCCGGAGGTGACCAACAAGGCGGCCTCGCATTTCGATCCCGTCACCGCCGCCGATCGCGACGCCGAGGCGGCGATGCGGCGACTGATTGCCGAGGTCTATCCCGACCACGGCATCGTCGGGGAGGAGTATGGGCCGGAGCGTGCCGACGCCCGTTTCGTCTGGGTGCTCGACCCGATCGACGGCACCCGCTCGTTCATCACCGGTCTTCCGGTGTGGGGCACGTTGATCGGTCTGGTTGAGGAAGGCCGGCCCCGGCTCGGCATGATGGCCCAGCCCTTCACCGGCGAGCGGTTCGCCGGCGACGGCCGCCGTGCCTGGTACACCGGGCCTGGAGGCTACCGGCCGATCCGTACCCGGCCTGCGGCCGCCCTGTCCGACGCGGCGCTGTTCACCACCAGCCCGTATCTCTTCTCCGCCGCCGAGGGCGAGGCCTACCGGCGGATCGAGCGCTCCGTCCGCCTCGCCCGCTATGGCTGCGACTGCTATGCCTACTGCATGGTCGCCGCCGGCCAGGCCGATATCGTCATCGAGGCCGGCCTCCAGAGCTACGACATCGTCGCCCTGATCCCGATCGTCGAAGGGGCTGGCGGAAGGCTGACGGCGTGGGACGGCGGCTCGGCCGCCGGCGGGGGCCGGGTCTGCGCCACCGGCGACCCCAATCTCCACGCGGCGGTGCTTGCCGTGCTCGGCGAGGCGTGAGCCTCACGACCCCGGGATGAAGGCGTCGAAGGCGGCCCAGAATTGTTCGCGGAGCTTGTCCCGCTCATTGAGGACTTCGTGGCGTGCGCCGGGGAGGAGGAGGAAGGACCCGGCCCTGAGTTCGCCCGCGAGTGATTCGATCGCCGTGACCGACACGATGCGGTCGAGCGAGCCGGCAACGAGCAGGACCGGCGTGTTGATCGCCGCCGGAAAGGATTCCTCCGCCGCCTCCGCCATCGCCCGGCAGGCGGCGTAGACCCAGCCGTAGGTCGGCAGGCCCACCGTCACCTGCGGCGCCTTCAGCGCGATCTCCCGGTTGCGTTCGAAGCGGACGGGATCGCTGGTGAGCGGGTTGTTCTCGAATTTCATCCGCTCGATGGTCACCGAATAGCGCCCGGGCACCTCGAGTTCGCCGAAGCCGAGCGCCGTCATCATCGCGGTCGCCGCCGTGACCACGCCCTGCGAGGGCCGCCGGTTGCCGAGCTGAATCAGCGGCCCGTCGGTTACGATCCGGGTGAATCGTGCCCTCCCGTCGCGGACCGCGCGCAGGCAGACCAGGCCGCCGGTCGAATGGGCGAGCGCGAAATGCGGCGGCGGGCAGTCGGGGAGGGCGACCTGCTGCATGAAGGCGTCGAGGTCGCGGTCGTATTCGTTGAAGCTGTCGATGTGCCCCTTGCGCGGGTTCCTGAGCCGCCGTTCCGAGCCCCCCTGGCCGCGCCAGTCGAGGGTGGCGACCGCGAAGCCGCGGCGGCGGAGGTCGCCGACCGTCTCGAAGTAGCGTTCGATCGATTCGGCCCGGCCCTGGAGGATGCAGACCGTCCCGAGCGTCCGTCGCGCCGTCGGGCGCCAGTGGGCGGTGCGGAGCCGCACGCCGTCGCTGGTCAGGATGTACCCGACCACGGCGCCGTCCGGCACGGGATTCGATTCGATTCCGAAGAGGTCCATTCCGCCGCCGGACGATTTTCCGCGGGTTTGGTGTAGGCGAGGAGCGCCCGGGGCTCAAGGGCGCCGGCGGTGACGAGGCGACGCCCCCTCGGGCGCGGTTCCGTCTGATCCGGCACAGAACGAGGTTCCCCCTCCTCCCATTGTGGGA
>DASSPO010000351.1:0-4402 GCA_035699585.1 Bauldia sp. | reverse complement strand
CATAGAATGGCGCAACGAGAAACACGGCGGCGAACGAACGCCAGAAGCCTTCCACGCTCACATCGAAATGGCGCATGGCGCCGGGCCGGTCGAGGAACAGTTCCCACGCACCGGTGAGCGATCGCGCGATCTCGTGCCGGGTCAGCATCAGGACTATGCCGAGCCGTCGAAAAACCGATCGAGGAAGCCGCGGTAGATGCGTGTCAGCGCGAGCAGGTCCGCAATCGCTACCCGCTCGTCGATCTTGTGCATGGTGTCGCCGACCAGGCCGAACTCGATGGCGGGGCAGATGCCCTTGAAAAAGCGCGCGTCCGACGTGCCGCCGCTCGTCGACAGTTCCGGCTCGAGGCCGGTCACCTCGCGGATTGCGGCGGCGAGTGGCACGATCAGCCTGTCCGAGCGGGTCAGGAACGACTCGCTTTCATGCGCCACCTTGAGCTTGTAGGGGCCGCCGCCCGCAACACCGTCCAGCTCGGCGCGGATGAACTCCTTGAGACGGCTCGCGGACCAGCGGTCGTTGAAGCGGATGTTGAAGCGCGCCGTTGCCTCGGCGGGAATCACATTCGACGCGGGATTGCCGACGTCGACACTGGTCACCTCGAGGTTCGAAGGCGGAAAGTCGGCGCTGCCGTCGTCAAGCCGGATCGAGATCAGCCGATGGAGAAGCCGGACGATCTTCGGCACCGGGTTGTCGGCTAGGTGCGGATAGGCCGCGTGGCCCTGCCGGCCGCTGACGCTGAGGACCAGGGAAAGGCTCCCGCGACGGCCGATCTTGACCGTATCGCCGAGGCTGGCCCGCGAGGTCGGCTCGCCGACGAGTGCGGCGTCGAAGCGCATGCCCTTCTTCAATGCGTGGTCGAGTAGCTTGGCGGTGCCGTTGACCGACGGTCCCTCCTCGTCGGCGGTAAGAAGGAGCGTCACCGTCCCGGGCCGGCCGCCGCGCCCCTCGGCGAATGGCACCGCGGCCGCAATGAAGGCGGCGATGCCGCCCTTCATGTCGACCGCGCCGCGGCCATGGACATAGCCGTCGGCCACCGCACCCGAGAAGGGCGGGCGACTCCACCGCGCCGGATCGCCCGGCGGCACGACATCGACATGCCCGGAGAAGGCGAGGTGGGGGGCGCCCTCCCCCCGCGTCGCGATCAAGTTGGCAACGTCCGGCGTGCCCGGATCGGAGAAAGTGATGCGCTCAGTGCGCCACCCGGCGCCGCCGAGAAGGCTGACGACATAGTCGAAAGCGCCGGCGTCATCCGGCGTCACCGAGGGGCAGGCTATCAGCCGGCCGAGGATGCCGACCGGGTCGGCCGCGCCGGCGCTCATGGCCGATTCAGGCCTTGCCTTTGCGTCCGTCCGCGAAGGTCGCGGGCGACGAGAAAGGCGAAGACGGCGAGTTTCACGGCCACAACCAGCCCGCCTCCGAGCGCGTGTTCCCACCGGGCAATCCGCCCTTCGGGCCGCAAGAAGAACCGCGCAAGCGTATTGAATCCGACGGCGTGCATAGAGACGACCCGGCTGACCGACGCGGACCCTAAGGACCGCGACCTGCGTGTCAACCGGGCGCCGGGCTGGAACCGCCTGACGGTGCCGGTTCGATGCTCACTGCGGCGGCTGTTCGTAGTAGCGCCGCATGACGCGGGTGTTCTGCGCGATCTCAAGGAGGAGGAAGAAAGAGGCCGCGGCGACGCATCCCGTGACAAACCCCATGCCGCCGCCAATCAGGAGGCCGATGATCCCTCCGAACGCGCCGCCTCCCATCGCCCCCGACGTCCAGCCCGAGACCGCACCCATGAGGGTGAAGACCACGACAAGAACGAGAATGAACACCTCGGCTGTGCGAACGATGAATCCACGAAACCCTTCCATCGCGTTCCCCAGTTCTGGCTAAACGACCCGACTCGCGGCAAATCCTAGCACGACGCCAATCCGGCATGCTGAGCGGCCCACGCCACATTCGAAGGGTTCAGGGGCGGCCTTCGAGCGGGTCCGGCCCGTAGGTGTTGGGCCCTATGGTGCCGCGAAGGATGCCAAGCTCGATCAGGTACCAGATGCCGACGATGAGCAACGCGATATTGAGGATCCAGTCGACGGCGGTCGGGTTGAACGGATTGCTGAGACCGACGAGCCGAGCCAGCGTCTGGAGGATTGCAAGTCCGATGCCGATCAGCGCCAGCGTGCCCGGCTTGTTGCGGTCCTGGAAGCGCTTCGCCGAGATGCAGTACGACGGGTAGAGCAGAATGATCTGCAGAATCAGTATGGCGATCAGCCCAATCGTCGTCAGGCCGAATACCCAGTTGATGATGAATCCAAGCACCAAGCCGATGACGACGAGGATGACGAGGCCCGCCCACCACTGGCTGCGCGGGATCCGTCCTTGCGTCGACGTGAGAATGTACGCGAAGTCCATTGGTCGCCCTCCGCTGGTCTCAAAGAGAACATGGCGGGACGAAGTCTATCTGAGTCGCGGGACCGAGGCATCCAGCCAGAAATGAGGCCTCTTGCGCTGGGATGTTGCCGCCCGGAGCGGCGGTGAGGCACTCATGCCCCGATGGGGACATCAAACGGCAGACCACGCACTTCGCTTCAGCGCGGTGCTCACGTCACTCTATGTCCGGCGTGACTTCCGAAAGCAGCCAATCCCGAAAGGCCCTGATCTTGCCCTGACGGATCGCCTGCGGAGGATAGACGAGGTAGAAGCTGGAAGGCGATTTCAGGGCATGGCCGAAGGGGCGGACAAGCCGCCCAGCGGCGAGATCGGCCGCGACGAGCATGGTCCGACCCAACACCACCCCCTCGCCCTGTGCGGCCGCTTCCATGGCAAAGGTGGCCGAGTCAAAGGTAATCCCACCCCGCGGCTCGATACCCTCCACCCCCGCACTCGCGAGCCAGGTCGCCCAGTCGATTGGAAAACTGTCGTGGATCAGCGTGTGGTATTTGAGGTCCTGAGGTGTCCGGAGGGGATGTGCACCCTCCAGGAGCTTCGGACTGCACACGGGAAAAACCTCTTCGCCGGTGAGGAACTCTGACGTGAGCCCTGCATAGCTGCCGCCGCCATAGCGGATGGCAACGTCGATGCCATCGGCCAGGAAGTTGGTCAGCTTCCCAGTCGTCGAAACCCGCACGTCGATGTCGCTATGCGCGCGGTGGAAACGGTAGAGGCGCGGCACCAGCCAGCGTCCGGCGAAGCCATCGGAGGTGCTGACGTTCAGTGTCGACCCCGAATAGCGGGACGTCGCCGCGACGGTGGCGGCTGCCAACCGGTCGAGCGCCTCGCGGACCGCCCTTGCATAAGGCTCGCCGACGGCCGTCAGGCTCACCGAGCGCGTTCCGCGCTCGAACAGTTGCACACCGAGCTGATCCTCAAGGTTCCTGATCGCCCGGCTGATGGCGCCGTGGGTGACATGAAGCTCTTCGGCCGCTCTTGAGAAACTCAAGAGGCGCGACGCCGCCTCGAAGCTCGGCAACGTGGTGAGCGGTGGCAGCTTCCGGGACATACGAACCCACGATTTGTGAGTAGAGCTCACATATTGTCGCCGATAAGTCGTTTGTCGTCCAGATCGGAAAGCGACATGTTCTGCGGGACAGACAGTCACTAACGGTCTCTGCGAAGGCAACTGGATGTGACTTCTGTTCGCGCTGACCGTCGTCACGTGACAATTGCCAACACGCCAAGGAGGGCACCATGAACGCCAAGCGAGCATTCGGACCCGTCATCAACGTCCTGTCCGGCATGGGTGGCCGCATCCTCGCCGCCGGCAACCGGCGTCGGACCGAGCAGTTGGTCGCACACTTCTCGACCCGCAGGCTCAAAGACATCGGCTTCGAACGCGACTGGGACGGCTCGGTCTATCGACCGTCGGACTACCGCTGAGCGTGACCCAGGGCAGACAACAGACAGGGCTCTGCAACAGATCGCGAGACCTGAGGCAGCGGACAGACCGGACAACAGACATGGCCACCATCCACCCATTCCTTTGGTTCAACACCGACGCCGAGGAAGCCCGGGATTTCTACCTCTCGGTGTTCAAGAACGGCAAAGCGCTCGACGCGATCGAGCTCACCGATTGGGTTTCCGGAACGAACAAGACGGTTCGGATCGCGACCTACGACTTCGAACTCGAAGGGCTCCGCTTCACCGCCCTCAACGCCGGCCCACAGCCGGCCTTCAATGAGAGGCTCTCGCTGTATATCGAGACCAAGGACCAGGTTGAAACCGACTATTATTATTCAGCGCTCACGGCGCACGGTGGTTCGGCAAGACCTTGCGGCTGGCTCACCGACAAGTTCGGCGTCTACTGGCAGGTCGTTCCGGAAATCACGCTGCGCCTTATGGCCGACCCCGACCGCGTGAAGGCCGACCGGGTCCGGCAGGCGATGTACAGGATGACCAAGATCATCATCGCAG
>DASSPO010000350.1:0-18939 GCA_035699585.1 Bauldia sp. | reverse complement strand
GGCTGCGGCGCCCAGGGCTTGTCCGGATAAGGCGAGTTCTGCGACTTCGACAGCGAGTGCTGGAAGATGTTTACCGCCGCCCCGCGGTCGACCGTTGGACCGGCCTCAAGGAACAAGACCTTCACCCCCATAGCGGCGAGTTTGGCGCCTGCCACGGCGGCGGCGACGCCCGAGCCGACGAAGACCACGTCGGCGGTGAAGCTCGCGCCCATTAGGTCAGAAGATCCCGGACGGGCGAGTAGCCCAGGCACCGAAATCCGTGTCGCAAGTGGACGGCGGCTTGGTGTAGCCGACGGCATACCAGACGAAAGCGTCGATATAGGTGATCACCCGCGCCGCCTCACCCTCGCCGGCAATGCCGGTGTACCATGCGGCGATGAGCTGTTCGGCAAGCGGCGCGAGCCCGGCATCGGCGACCGCCTTCGGCCACTCGTCGCGGTCGGATTCGCCCTCAAGGAGCTGGTAGAGCTGCTCCAACTGGGTCAGCTCGCCGGCGAACGCCTCGCGGAACGCCTCGACCATCGAGGGGTCGCGCGGCGCGTAGCCGGTGAGTGCGAGCGTGAGATCGTGGAAGGCCTGCGTCGAGATGGGCACGACCGATGCCGGCGGCGCTTGCGCCAACGCAGTTCCGCGCGTTCCGAACGCGGCGAGGATCGCCCCGGCGACCGCGAGCAGTTCACGCCGGTTCATGTCGAACCGGCCGCCACCCTTCGCCTCAGGTCTATCGGCGCGCGAACCCACGCTTCCCTCCGCCCGGCCGCAGAACCAGAGTGGAGAATGATTTCAATTGAGCCGGGGCGCAACCCTTCCTGGATGTCAGAGGACGACCACCGGAGTGCCGATCGGCACGACCTCATAGAGCGCGATGACGTGGTCGTTGATCATGCGAATGCATCCGTTCGATACCGACTGGCCGATCGACCACGGCTCCGTGGTGCCGTGAATGCGGTACATGGTGTCCTTGCCGTCGCGGTATAGGTAGAGGGCGCGCGCGCCGAGCGGGTTACGCGGCCCGCCCGGCATGCCTTTGGCATACCGTGCGTAGCGCTTGGGCGAGCGCCTGATCATGGCGTCGGTCGGCCGCCAGAACGGCCACTCGGCCTTGCGCCCCACGACCGCGGTGCCCTTGAGGCTCAAGCCCTGCCGGCCGACGCCGACGCCGTAGCGCGTGGCGAAGCCGTCGGCATAAACGTGAAAAAGGAAGTGGTTCCCGGTGTCGACGATGATCGTCCCCGCGGGGTAGCCGGGATAGTACACCTGCGTTGGCGCATACTTCGGATCAAGCTGGAACGGCTTCGCCCATGCCGGCGGGCCGGCGAGCAACACAGCACCCGCACCTAACAGAAACGTCCGCCGATCGATCATCGCGGTTCCTCTTGGTCCCTAAAGCTCGACGGAATCGAAAACGCGACGATAGCGACAGGAGAGCGGCTCTCCGTGGTCATTTCCGTGCAAATCTTCGTGAGGCCTCAGGTGAGCGCCAGGATCCACGTGGCGGTGGCGTCGATGAGCTCGCGTCGAATGTCCGCGTCCCGCTTACCTGTCTTTGCCGCGACATGGAACGAGTGGTCCGCCTCATCGAACAGGTCGAGCGTCGCCAGCTTGCCCAGCCGCTCGGTAACCGGCTTGAGAAGTTCGAGCTCGGCGAAGGCGTCGTTCGTGCCTTGAAGAAACAGCATCGGCACGCGCACGCTGGCGAGATGCGCCGCGCGCTCGTCGGAGCGCTTGCCGGGCGGATGGAGCGGGAAGCCAAGGAACACCAGCCCGCGCACGCCAAGCGGCGCGTCGGCTTCGGCCTGGGATGTCATGCGGCCACCGAAGGATTTGCCGCCCGCGAAAAGCGCCAGCTTTGGCATGAGGCGCGACGCTTCCGTTACCGCCGCCCGGACCGCGGCCGTTGCAACCTTGGGCGAATCCGGCCGCGGGACTTTTCGCTCCATGTAGGGAAAATTGTACCGAAGCGTGGCGACCGACCGTTCCGCCAGCCCAGCCGCCACCGCCGCAAGGAATGGGTGAGTCATCGGCGCGCCGGCCCCGTGGGCGAGCACAAGGCAGGCGCGGGCATTGCGTGGGCGATCGAGCAACCCGGAAACCGTCTGCTCCCGATCGATCGCGATCGTGACCTTCCTGCTTTCCACGTCGCGCCTCACCCCGGCTAGGTGACGAGCCGTCAGCCGCCGATCTTGCCGGCCAGCTCCGCGATGGTCTGCTGATAGACCTTCGCCTTGTTCCATTGGGCGAGCACAGCATAGTTCGCCGACCCCGGCTTGTAGGACTGCCCTTTCTTCCAGCCATAGGCCTTGAGGTAGTTGGCAGTCGAGGCAAGCGCATCCGCCTTGCTCCGGATGAGGTCGCGGCGACCATTGCCATCGAAATCGACAGCGAATTTGACGTAGGACGAGGCAAGGAACTGGGTTTGACCAAGCTCGCCGGCCCAGGCGCCGATCATCTGCGACGGGCTCATGTCACCGCGCTGCACGATGGTCAGCGCAGCCATGAGTTCATTGGTGAAGAACGCCGAGCGCCGACAGTCATAGGCGAGCGTCGCAAGCGACCGGATCGAGGACATGTTGCCGGTGTTGCCGCCGAAACCGGTCTCCAGACCCCAGATCGCAACGATTACCTCGCCCGGAACCCCAAAGCGCGCCTCGATCTTGTTGAGAAGGGCCGCGTTCGATTGGTAACGACTGCGGCCCAATCCTTCCAGCGGCCGCCCGCGGCTCGCGTAGAATTTCTCGAAAGAGAGATTGAAGTGCTTCTGGTTGCGGTCGAGCTTGATGACCCGAGCGTCGTAGGTCACCCCGTTCAAGGCCGAATTGACTACCTTGGATGAGATGCCCGCAGCCACCGCCTCCTTCTTGAACTGATCGAGCCAGCGGGAAAAACCGGCAGCGTTGTTGCCGCATTTCGCCGCGAAGGCCTCTTGTCCGCTGAGGGCGAGGATGCACGCCGCCGCTATGATCAGGCCTTTCGGTCGGACCATCGTTGCCTCCTGTTGCCGCCCGTCGCGCCAAATGGTGCCTTGGACGCGACTTTCAGGCAACTCCCAATTGGAACGCACAACTGCTTGAGTCAGGAGGGATTCCAGCCCCGCTTGCGTCACCATGGCCATCGGCAGTCAAATCGTGATTGGCTATTATTCTCTAATAGCCGGGCCGAGTCGTTTCCGACCGGGCGATGGGGAGACGAGACGCGATGACCAAGTTCTACGACCGTGCTTCCGACGTCGTCCGCCGAATCTACGAGAGGCGCATCGACGCGCCGGCCGTGCTCGACGCGCAGCTCGACTTCCCCAATTCGCGGAAATTTGTCGCCAAGTGGGAGCAGATTCGGGACGAGGCAATTGCGGCCAAGCTGGAATCGATGCCGCGTTTCCACGACATAATGCCCGAACAGGCCGATATCTCGGCCAATGACGGCAAGGACTGGCGGATGCTGATCCTCAAGGCTTATGGCGTCGAGGTCCCGGAGAACTGCGCTCGGATGCCGACACTCAAGCGCCTCCTTGACGAGTGCCAGGAAGTGAAATCGGCCACCATCTCTTTTCTCGCGCCCCGGAAGCACATCCCGCGCCATCGCGGGCCGTTCCGCGGCGTCATGCGCTTCCATCTGGGCCTCAAGATCCCCCGGGAACCGAGCGGCCGTCCGGCCACGATCATGATGATCGACGACAATGAGTACCGAATCTCCGATGGCGAGTGCCTGCTCTGGGACGATACGTTCCCCCATGAGGTGATGAACAACGCAGACGAACCACGAATCGCACTCCTCCTCGACGTCTGGCGCCCCAATATGCCGGTCGACATGGAAATCCTGTCGCGGATCATTGTCAGCGCGGTCCAGGTCGGAATGCGTTACCGGGGGGTTTCCTATACCGGCTAGCGGAAGCACCCTTGAAACTCCGGCGCCCGAGGCGACGTTCCTGCGTCCGAAGTGCCCGGCATTGACCATCATCAAGCGCCTGTGATGCGCGCCGCGGCAAAGTGGCGGTGGACTTGGCAACCCGCACGCCGTAATTTCGCAGGGTTCTAAAATGCAGGGCAGCTCAATGGACTATCAGGCGATCTTCGCGGAGGCGATTGCCGCGCTCCACGCCGAGAAACGCTATCGGGTCTTCGCCGATCTCGAGCGGATTGCCGGCCGCTACCCGTATGCCATCTGGCGAAACGGGGACGAGGCCCGCGAGATCGTCGTCTGGTGCTCCAACGACTATCTTGGCATGGGGCAGAACGAAGCGGTCCTCGATGCGATGACCACTGCTGCGCGGCGGATGGGCGTGGGCGCCGGCGGCACGCGAAATATCTCCGGCACCAACCATCCACTGGTCGAACTCGAGGCAGAGCTGGCCGACCTCCACGCCAAGGAGGCGGCGCTGGTATTCACCTCGGGTTTTGTCTCCAACGAGGCAGCGATCTCGACCATCGCCAAGATGCTGCCCGACTGCATCATCCTCTCCGACGAACTGAACCACGCCTCGATGATCGAGGGCGTGCGACGCTCGGGCGCGCAGAAGCAGATCTTCCGCCACAACGATCTCGATCACCTCGAGGACCTGCTTCGGGCGCAGAGCCGGGTGCGGCCGAAGCTGATCGCCTTCGAGTCGGTCTATTCGATGGATGGCGACGTGGCGCCGATCGAGAGGATCGCCGACCTTGCCGAGAAATACGGGGCAATGACCTATCTCGACGAAGTTCACGCCGTCGGCATGTACGGGCCGCGCGGCGGCGGCATCGCCGAGCGCGAAGGCGTCATGGACAGGATCGACGTCATCGAGGGCACGCTGGCCAAGGCCTTCGGGGCCCTCGGCGGCTATGTCGCAGCGAGCCGCGTGGTGATCGACACGATCCGCTCCTATGCGCCCGGCTTCATCTTCACCACTGCGCTGCCGCCGGCGATTGCGGCGGCCGCGACGGCGTCAATCCGGCATCTCAAGCAATCCTCCGCCGAACGCGAGGCCCAGCAGCGTGCTGTGGCAGCCACCAAGGCGGCGCTCGCGCGGGCGGGCCTGCCGGTGATGCCATCGGAAACGCACATCATTCCGATCTTTGTCGGCAACGCCGACGTTTGCAAGAAGGCAAGCGGCCTCCTCCTCGAGGAGCACGGCATTTACATTCAGCCGATCAACTACCCGACCGTGCCGCGCGGTACCGAGCGGCTCAGAATCACGCCGACGCCGTTCCATGACGCCGCGTTGGTCACGCAGCTCGTCACGGCGTTGAGCACAGTTTGGGCGAAACTAGGCCTCCCGTTGTCGGGCGAAACCGAAATCGCCCGTCCGGCGGCAGCGGCCGGAGGCAATGCACGGCTCGCGATATTTCCGCCGGCCGGCGGCTGATTCAGACATCGCCTGGCTTCTTCGGCCGAAGGCCGCAAGCGTCGCCGGATTTCCGGGCGCTACTCAGATCACATTGAACAGGTAGAGCAGGATGATGATCGGGATCGGGATTCCGAGCAGCCAAAGCAATATCCCTCTCACTCGTGCCTCCGTGACGACCGACCGGCTACATGCGTGCCCGCAATAATCGTCAAGGGGGACCGGCGGTTCCAGGCACCGTGATCCTGCGTCACCCATCCTGGCCACGCCCCCGCGCCCAGCGGAGGAAGAACGGCAACCCAAAGGCTATGCCGGCAAATCGGGCGAACTGATGGGCGGCTACGAACGCGGTATCCATGTGGAGAGCCAGCGCGAGCGACATCATCGCGTCGATACCGCCGGGAGCGAAGGCGACGATCGCCTGGTCGATCGGGACAGCGATGGCCCACGCGACACCGATCGCCGCGGCGCTGGCGATGGCGGTCGCCACCAGAAATGCGCCGACCGACGGGAGAATGATTCCGGCAAGGAAAGCGAGGCTCGTCCCCACGAAGCGGCTGCCGATGAGCGCGCCGAGCAGAACAAAGCCGGCTATGACCGCGGGTTGAGGCAGGGTACCCTCGACCAGTCCCGCACCCTGAAGGAAGGCGCTTGCGGCGAAGCTGCCGGTGAGGAGCCCGGCGGGCACGCGCAGGGATCGGAACGCAAGCCCTGCGGCCGTGGACGCTACGACAAGGACCGCCAGATCCCGCCACGTCGCCACCGGCGACGGCACACCCGCCGGGGCCCCGCCCTCGAGGACAACGATGGTCCCCGGCAGGACCGCGACCAAAAGGAAGATGCGGATACTCTGGCTCACCGCAACCTTCCGGATGTCGGCTTCGGTCGCCGCGGCGACGGCGATCACATAGGAAAGCGCGCCCGGCACGGCGGAGAAGAACGCCGTCCCGCGATCCCAGCCCGAGATGCGAAAGAGGAACCATCGGACGCCCAGGGTTACCGCAATCACCGTCAACGCCAGCGCCGCGAGACTAACGGGCCAGGCGCCGAGGTTCCGGAGCAGTTCCGGCGTGAGGCCTGCCCCGAGCGCGATTCCGATGAGGAGGAAGCTGAATTCGACGAGAGGCACAGGAAGCCGCGTGTCGAGCCGGCTGAAGGAGGCGGCCGTCACCGCCACCATCGCCCCGGAGAGCCACGCTGCCGGCGCCCCGGCAAAGGCGGCGAGCGCCGCGCCGGCGGTCGCGACGAGAAGCGTCGCGACCAGACTGAGCCAACGGACGGCGTCAGTAAGATGCGTCACGATCGACGACGTTGCGGAGCGGCCGTCCCGACTCGAAGGCGGCAATCTGGTCGAGGATCTGTCGGGTCAGTTCGACGGGGTCACTCCAGGCGGCGCAATGCGGCGTGACGATCACGTTCTCCAATCCCCAGAGCGGGCTCGTCCGATCCAACGGCTCGGTCTCGAAGACGTCGAGGCTCGCCCCGATCAGTACGCCATCCCTCATGGCGCGAACGATGTCGGCCTCGACCTGGAGACCGCCGCGGCCGGCGTTGATCAGCACCGGGCCGCCCAATGCGCCATCGCGGGCCAGCTTGTGGAACAGCGGCATCGAGAGAAGCCCTCGCGTCTCCGGCGTCAACGGGAGCAATGCAACCAGGATATCGGTCCGGGCAAGGAATGGGTCCAGCGCGGCATCACCATGGTAGGACTCGACGCCGGCGATAGTTTTGGGCCGGCGGCTCCAGCCGGCGACACGAAAGCCCAGCTGCACCAGGACTTCGGCGGCGCTCCTGCCGAGCACACCCATGCCCATCACCCCGACGCGCACATCGGAGGCCGCCGGCTGGCGCAGCTCTTGCCAGCGCCGCTCGGCCTGGAGTCGATCGTACTGTCGCTGCCGGCGGTGGTGCATCAGCACCTGCAGCGTTACCCACTCCGTCATCCGCTTCGTCAAATCGTTGCTGACGATGCGCACCACCGGCACGTCTGGCGGCGTCTCGCGCGACAGGATGTGCTCAACGCCGGCGCCGAGCGAGAAAATGACCTTGAGGTTCGGGAGGCCCTGCAGCGCCGCCTCCGGCGGGTGCCAAGCCATCACGTAGCGGATCACACGCGAGTCCGGCAGGTCCGGCCAAATGAAGGTGGCGCGGTGGGGATCGATCGCCCGCACCGCTTCCGCCCAAGGCGCCGGATCCCACGGCCCCGAGGCGATCAGGATGTCGTTCCCGCCGTCGCGCCCCATTAGCGTCATGCCGCACCGGCTGCGACGTTACTCAGCGCGCTTCAGTTGGACCCGGTAGGCAGCAGCCTGCCGGTCGGATTCGATATAGATGAGCTCCATCGTATCCGGACCGGTGAGGCGGCCGGTGTAGATACCTTCGTCGCCCTGCTCGGCTAGCTGGATCTCACGCCCGTCGAAGCCGATGACGCCGACCATGGGTTCGGCCGCCTCCGTGAAGAGTACGCCGCCAACGTCGCCCGGAGCGCCGCCAGGTGCAACCTTCCACGCCTTCTCGACCTTGATGAGCGGTCCCTTCTGCTCGACTACCCGAAGCTGGAGGAGGCCGTCGGCGAAGCCGTTCGAACGAATCACGTTGTACGGACCGACCCATGTCCCGACCAAATCGGGCACGGGAAACGCCTCCGACGCCTCCTGCGCCATCGCCGCCGCATGACCCAAACCTGCGGCAATCCCCACCGCGATCAACCCAAGCCGTCTCACCATCCCGCCCTCCTATTGCCGCCGCTACTGCGACACCACCCCTTCCGGCGCCGTCCTGATCTCGAACGCAGCCGCTAGGAGTGCCTTCGTGTAGTCGGTTTCCGGATGGGTAAACACCCGCTCCGCAGTGCCGCGTTCGACCACCTTGCCGTTCCGCATGACGATGATCTCGTTGGCGAGCGCCTTCACCACCTTCAGGTCGTGGCTGATGAAGAGATAGGCGAGATCATGACGCCGCTGGAGGTCGCGGAGCAGATCGACGACCTGCGCCTGAACGCTCATGTCGAGCGCGGAGGTCGGCTCGTCGAGCATGACAAAACGGGGCTCGAGCACCATGGCGCGGGCAACCGCAATCCTCTGGCGCTGGCCGCCGGAGAACTCGTGCGGGTAACGGTCGCGGGTGGACGGGTCGAGCCCGACTTCCTCAAGCGCCCGGATCACTTTCCGGTCGCGCTCCGCCGGCGATAACCCACGCTCGTGAATCCTCAACCCCTCCTCGATGATCTCGGCGACCGACATGCGCGGGCTCAGGGAGCCATACGGATCCTGGAAGACGATCTGCATCTCGCTACGGAAGGGACGCATCGCCTTGAAGCTTTTCGCTTCGATGTCCTTGCCAAGGAACACGATCCGTCCCCGCGACGAGATCATCCGCAGAAGTGCCAGACCGAGCGTGGTCTTGCCCGAGCCGGACTCACCCACGATGCCGAGCGTCTGTCCTTCCCGCACGACGACATCGACCCCGTCCACGGCCTTGACGTGACCGACGACGCGGCGGAGCAGGCCGCGCTTGATCGGGAACCACACCCTGATGTCCTCTCCCTCCATGACGATCGGCGCCGCGAGGTTGGCCTTGGGTGGGTCACCCTTCGGTTCGGCGGCGAGCAGATGTTTGGTGTAGGGGTGCTGCGGCCGGCTGAAGACTTCCTCGGTCGGGCCTTGCTCCACGATCCGCCCCTTGGTCATGACGCAAAGGCGTTTCGCCATTCGCCGCACGATCCCGAGATCATGGGTGATAAACAGCATTGCCATGCCGGTCTCCTTCTGGAGATCGCGGAGGAGCTGGAGGATTTGCGCCTGCACCGTAACGTCGAGCGCGGTGGTCGGCTCGTCGGCGATGAACAAATCCGGCTCGTTAGCGAGCGCCATTGCGATCATCACTCGCTGACGCTGGCCGCCCGAGAGTTGGTGCGGATATGCTCCGAGCCGGCTTTCGGCCTCGCGGATGCCGACCTTCTGCAGGAGTTCAAGCACCCGAACGCGGGCGGCGCTGTCGCTCATCCCCTGGTGCAGCTTCAACACCTCGCCCACCTGCCGTTCAATGGTGTGAAGAGGATTGAGCGAGGTCATCGGTTCCTGGAACACGATACCGATGTCGTTGCCGCGAACCCGGCGGAGCTCCTTGTCGCTGGCGGCAAGCAAATCTTTGCCCTTGAAGAGGATCTTTCCGGTCGGGTGCGATGCTGCGGGATAGTGCAACAGCTTCATGACCGACAGCGCGGTCACCGACTTTCCCGACCCCGACTCGCCGACCAGCGCGACCGTCTCCCCTTTGTCGATATCGAAACTTGCGCCCTCAACGGCGACTGTAACCTTGCCGCCTTGGCGAAACTCGACGCCAAGGTTCTGAACGGAAAGGAGCGGCGTTGTTTCAGAGCCGGTCGCGTCGCCATAGCGGTCATGGACTGCGGCGATCGGGGGAAGGTCGTTTGCCGACATCCGGCCCTTCCTACGCGAAAACTTTGCGCGGATCGAAGGCGTCGCGGATCGCCTCGCCGATGAAGACAAGCAGCGACAGCATGATCGAGATGATGAAGAATCCGGTCAACCCCAGCCATGGCGCCTGGATGTTCTCCTTCCCCTGGGCGAGCAGTTCGCCCAGCGACGGTGAGCCCGGCGGCAGGCCGAAGCCCAGGAAGTCGAGCGAGGTCAACGTCGTGATCGAGCCGTTGAGAATGAACGGCAGGAAGGTGAGCGTTGCCACCATCGCATTCGGCAGGAGATGCCGAAACATGATGGTGAGGTTGGAAACGCCGAGCGCGCGGGCGGCGCTGATATATTCGAAGTTTCGGCCGCGCAAGAACTCGGCGCGCACTACGCCAACCAGCGCCACCCAGGAGAAGAGAAGGAGTATCCCGAGCAGCACGAAGAAGCTCGGCGCAATCACCGACGAGATGATCAGGAGTAGATACAGTGCCGGAATCGACGTCCAGATCTCGATGAAGCGCTGGGCGAGGAGGTCGATCCATCCGCCGAAATAGCCCTGCACGGCACCGGCGACCACCCCGATGATCGACGATATGACCGCGAGCGTCAGGCCGAAGAGCACCGAGATGCGGAAGCCGTAGATCAGCCGCGCCACGACGTCGCGGCCCTGGTCGTCGGTGCCAAGCCAATTCCAGTTCCCGATGGTGCAGTTTCGGTCGGCGACGCCTTCCGGGTAGCGGGAGCAGCGCTCCTCGAGCGACATCGTCCACCAGGGCGGCGCCGGCGCCGGCACCGCGATTTCGTTGTTCACCGTGCGGTTGGCGTAGCGGATCGGCGGCCACACTATCCAACCGTTCGCCAGGATCTCGTCTTGGATGAAGGGATCACGGTAGTCGGTGGTGGCGAGGAATCCTCCGAATTTGGACTCCGGGTAGTTGTTGAAGACCGGGAAGAGAATCTCACCCTTGTAGGAGATGACCAGCGGCCGTTCGTTGGCGATGAACTCGGCGAACAGTGAGATGATAAACAGGGTCAGGAAAATCCACAGCGACCAGAAGCCCCGCCGGTTCGCCTTGAAGTTCTGCCAGCGGCGCTGGTTGAGCGGCGAAATCCGGAGCTTCCTCGGCGGCGGCTCTGCCTGCCCGGGTTCGGGGTGGATCGTCTCGAGGCTCCGCCGGTCGAGGACCTGATCCAAGGCTCAGACCTCGCGCGTCTCGAAATCGATCCTGGGATCGATCGCGGTATAGGTCAGATCGGAGATGAGGTTCACGAGGAGACCCATCAGCGAGAAGATGTAAAGGGTGGCGAAAACCACCGGATAATCGCGGTTGATCACCGATTCGAAGCCGAGAAGACCAAGCCCGTCGAGCGAAAAGATGGTTTCAATGAGGAGGGCTCCGGCGAAGAACGAGGAGATGAAGGCTCCGGGGAAACCGGCGATCACAATCAGCATCGCGTTCCGGAAGACGTGGCGGTAGAGCACCGCGCGCTCAGAGAGGCCTTTGGCACGCGCAGTCATCACGTACTGTTTCCGAATCTCGTCGAGGAACGAGTTCTTGGTAAGGAGCGTCGTGGTGGCGAATGCCGAGAGCGCCATCGCGGTCAGCGGCAACGCGAGGTGCCAGAAGTAGTCGACGATCTTCTCCGGCCAAGAGAGCGAGGCCCAGTTGTCCGAGGTGAGCCCGCGAAGCGGGAACCAGTCGAAGAAGCTGCCGCCGGCAAAGAGGATGATAAGCAGAATGGCGAACAGGAATCCCGGGATGGCGTAGCCGACGATGATTACCGCGCTCGTCCAGACGTCGAAGCGCGAGCCATCCTTCATCGCCTTCCGGATGCCGAGCGGAATCGAGATGGCATAGGAGAGCAACGTCATCCACAGGCCGAGAGAGATCGATACCGGCATCTTCTCGATGATCAGATCGATGACGCTGATATCGCGGAAATAGCTCTCGCCGAAGTCGAAGCGGAGGTAGTTCCACAGCATGAGGCCGAAACGTTCCAGCGGCGGCTTGTCGAAGCCGAACTGCACCTCGAGCGAACGGATGAATTCCGGGTCGAGGCCCTGCGCCCCACGGTAGCGCGACGTGATCTCCCCGCCACCGCTGCCCGGATCGGCAACGCCCTGGAAATCGCCCCCTCCCCCACCGATCCTCCCGGTCGCCGACACATCGGTGCCCTGGATCTGCGCAATGATCCGCTCGATCGGCCCCCCGGGCGCGAACTGCACCACGAGGAAACTGATCGCCATGATCCCGACCATCGTCGGGATGAAGAGAAGCAGGCGGCGAAGGATATAGGCGCCCATCGGCTCGCTATCCGGCCATGCCTATCGCAATCGCCTTGTCGCGGTCGAACCACCAAGTCGTCTCTGGTGTGAAGGCGTAGTCGGGCTTGTTCTCGGTCCAGGCGAAGAGATCCCAGTGCGCGACGTTGTGAGTCGGACGGTACCAGTTAGGAATCCAGTAGTGCTTGGCACGAAGAATACGGTCGATGGAGCGGGTGATGGCGATCACGTCGTCGCGGCTTTGCACCGACGGAAGCTTGGCGAGCAGCGCATCCACCACCGGCTCCTTGATGCCGGACAAGTTATAGGTTCCCGGTGTGTCCGCGGCGACCGATCCGAAAATCTGCTGAAGCCCATCGATCGGAGTCGGCGACAAGCTCAACGCATACATTGCCACGTCGAAATCGTAGTCGTTCTGGCGCGACTGCATCTGAACGGGGTCTACTTGGCGGATCCAGGCGTCGACGCCGATAAGCTTAAGGTTTGCGACATACGGCGCGAGCACCCGCTCGAAGACGGCCGCGTCGATCAGGAATTCAACCTCGAGGGGGGCGCCCTCTTCGTCGGTGACCTTGTCTCCGGTCTGAACCCAGCCTGCCGCGGCGAGCAGGTCAGACGCCTGGCGCAGAAGCTTGCGGTCGCGTCCCGATCCGTCGCTCTTCGGAGGCACATAGGCCGGGCCGAAAACTTCAGGCGGAAGCTCGGCACGGTACGGTTCGAGGAGGGCCAGCTCGGCGGAAGTGGGCATGCCGCTCGCGGCAAAGTCCGACTTCTCGAAGTAGGACGCAAGCCGCGTGTAGGAATCAAAGAACAGGTTCCGGTTCGACCATTCGAAGTCGAAAGCCAGCGCGATCGCAAGGCGCGTCCGCGGGTCGCGGAATTTTCCGCGCCGGGTGTTGAAGAACCATCCCTGGAATGAAGGGCGCTTCTCCGAGGGGAACTGGGACTTGACGACCTTCCCTTGGACGACCGCGGGGAAATTGTAGTCCTTGGCCCAGGTGATCGAGGTGAATTCCTCGCGGAACGTGATCTCTCCCTTCTTGAACGCCTCGAAAGCCGTCTGGCGCTCGGTGAAGAAATCGACCCGGATCGCGTCAAAATTACCCTGGCCGGCGTTCACCGGAAGATCCCGCCCCCAGTAGTCCGCGACTCGTTCGTATTCGATGTACCGCCCGGCGCTCAGACGCCCGACCTTGTAGGCGCCCGACCCGAGCGGCGGCGTGAGCGTGCCGGCAAGGAAATCGTTGGCGGTATAGAAGGCCTTCGAGAAAACCGGCAGTCCCGCCACAGTTAGAATCGTGTCGCGCGACTGCCTGCCGGTGAGCGTCACCACGACGGTGCCGGGATCGGCGGCCTCGGCCTTTTCCATCTCGCGGATCACCTGGCTCAGGTTCGGGTGGCCGTCCTTCTTAAGCAGCATGAAAGAGAAGGCGACGTCATCGGCGGTGACCGGCGAGCCGTCGTGGAAGCGGGCCTCGGGGCGAAGATGAAAGGTGAAGACGTTACCGTCTTCCGAGACATCCACCGATTCGGCGAGAAGCCCGTACATTGCGTCGGGCTCGTCGGCGGCGCGCGCCATCAGCGTGTCGAAACAAAGCTCCATCCGCGGGGGCGCGTCGCCGCGCAGCACGAACGTGTTGAGGGTGTTGAAGGTCTGGACGTTCTGATTGAAGAACCAATTGGGCGGCTGGAAGTTGATCCGCCCGCCCTTTGGTGCGTTCGGATTGACGTAGTCGAAGCTGGTGAAGCCGGGCGGGTACTTGAGGTCGCCGAATATTGACAACCCGTGCAGGCCTGTCTTTCCGGCCGCCCACGCCCAGGGCTTCATCGAAGCGTAAAGGGCGCTCGCGGCGGCGAGCCGCATCGCGCCACGTCTGGTGAGGACGGGACCGAGGCCCGTCATTGCGATGCTCCCACCTTGGCCGCTTTCTCCTCATCCCACCACCAGATCTGGGGGAATCCGATGGAATACTCAGGGAGAGGATCGGGGTGGCCGAAGCGGTCCCAGCGCGCCACGCGCGCCGCCCGGAGGGTCCATCCCGGCACAAGGTAATGGTTCCAGAGAAGAACGCGGTCGAGCGCCCTGGTCGCGGCGATCAGTTCGTCGCGGTCGGGCGCCATGATGATCTTTTGGATGAGGTGATCGACGGCGGGATTCTTGATCCCGCCGTAGTTTCGGGAGCCCTCCCGATCGGCCGATCCGGAGCCGAAATACTCGATCTGCTCGTTTCCCGGCGACATCGACTGCGCCCAGCCGCCGTACATGATGTCGAAGTCGCGGCTCCGCACCCGGTTCTCGTACTGAGATGTATCGACCGGCCTGATTTCCAGGCGGATGCCGATTTTGGCGAGTTCCTGCTGGTAGCGAAGCGCGATTTTCTCATAGAGCGGCCCGTTCATCAGGAACTCGACCGTCATCTGTTCTCCATTCGGACCGATCAACCGGTTATCCTCAAGCTTATAGCCGGCCTCCTCCAACAACTTCAGTGCCGCACGAAGGTTGTTGCGAGCCTTGGTCGGCGTACTGTTATCGGGATTCCGGTAGACCTCGGTGAAGACCTCGGGCGGTACCTGATCCCTGATCTCTTCGAGGAGTTCAAGTTCTCGCCCCTCGGGAAGACCTTCAGCGGCGAGCGGGATACCGTCAAAAAAGGAGCTGAGCCGCACATACTGACCGTAGAACAGCGACTTGTTGATGTCCTCGTACGGGAAGGCGAGATTGAACGCTTGGCGGACCCGCGGATCCTCGAAGGGGTCGCGGTTCAGGTTAAAGATGAACCCAAGCATCAGTCCGGCGGAACGATAGGGTTCTTCGAACTTCTCGAGGACGACGCGCTTGTCCCTGACAGCGGGAAAATCGTAGCCGGTCGCCCAAACCCTCGCGGTCGATTCTTGCCGCCAGTCGATCTGGTCCGCCTTGAAGGCCTCGAGTTCGACGGTTTCGTCGCGGAAGTACTCGTAACGGATTTCGTCGAAGTTGTTTGACCCTATGTTGACCGGCAGGTCCTTTCCCCAATAGTCGGGCACGCGCTCATAAACTATCGAGCGCGCGGGCACGACCGATTTCACACGATATGGCCCCGATCCGAGCGGCGGCTCCAGCGTGCTGCGGGCAATGTCGCGCTTGTTTCCCTGCGCGTCGGTGCCCTCCCAGTAGTGCTTTGGGAGGATGAGAAGCTGGCCGACGATGTGCGGAAGCTCGCGGTTGCCCTTCTCGTCGAAGGTGAAGGTCACCTCCCGGTCACCAGTCTTCTCCGCCTTCACTACGTGCTGGTAGTAGTAGGCTTGCTGCGGGTTGTGCTCCTTCAACGCGTCGAACGAAAAGATCACGTCCTCTGCGGTGACAGGTTGGCCGTCGTGCCACCTGGCGCCGTCGCGGAGCCGATAGGTGACGGAAGAATAGTCGCTGGGGAACATCACCGCTTCGGCAAGGAGCCCGTACTCGGTGGAGACCTCGTCCATCGAGGACACCATGAGGGTGTCGTAGATCAGCCCGAGGCCGAGCGGCGTCGATCCCTTGGGCGGAACGAAGTTGAGAGAATCGAACGATCCGACATCGGAAATGCGAACGACACCCCCCTTGGGGGCATAGGAATTGACGTAGTCGAAGTGCTGGAAGTCAGCCGGATATTTGGGCTCATCCTCGACCAGGCTGGTGGCGTGGCGCCACTCAGCATCGTTCTGTGCCGATGCTCCGGTTGCGGCGACAGCCAACACCGAGACGGCGAAGAACGCTGTCCGAATTGCGTGCATCGTCCGGTATTCTCCTTCCGATGTCCCTGAAGGGGCAGTATGGCGTTTATCCGACCATATTAAGGGCAGCGCCGCGAAACGTGCACCTCGCAGGGCCTACCTTAACGAAATTTCATTTCGGGCGGAGCGGGAGGCGTGCCAACGGTGGCGGGCAGTCCGCCGGTGCAAACGCCAACGCCCCGCCGAGCGCGGGGTATTGGTCAATCGTCGGGCGTTCGCCGATAAACCCTTACGGCGCTGGGGTTTCCGCGGCCGGCTGGTCGGGTGCAGGTGCCCCTTCGGGAGACTCGGCCTCGGCCGGTGCCTCGGGCTCCGACGTAGCCTCGGATGGGGCTGTTTCGGCTGCCGGTTGTTCTGCTGCGGAAGACTCTTCGGTGGCTGCGCCACCTGACTCGGCGGGCGCTGACGGCGGTTCTTCCGGCGCCGGGGTTGTCTGTGCTCCCGAATCTCCTGCCGGCGCGCCGCTCTCCGGCGACGCCTCGGCAGGCTGGTCGGGCGCGGGAGCGTGTTCGGCTGGCGGCGTTTCAGTGGAGACCGGCGGGGTCTCGGCGGTGCCCGCGGGCTCGGTCGGGGCCTCGGCCGTCGGTGCCGGAGTCGGTGGCGGCAACGGGACCGGATTGTCCGATAGCGTGCGTAGATAGGCGATCACGTCCGCCCGGTCTTGCGGATTCTTGATCCCAGGGAAGGTCATCAGTGTCCCGGGGATGAAGCCCTTTGGATTCTCAAGGAAATGATCGAGATTCTCGAAGGTCCAGGTCATTCCCTCTTCGCCCTTCTGACGCAACGCGTCCGAATAGTCGAAGTCGGCCTCGTGGAGGACGTTGGCGCCCACGATGCCCCACAGATTCGGGCCGACCTTGGTCGGGCCGCCTTTCTCGAAGGTGTGGCAGGTCTGGCACTTCGCCGCTTCCGAATCGCCGTTCTCAACGTTCGCGGTCTGCAGTCTGTCGGCGATCGGCGTCACCTCGGGCGTCGCAGGGCCAGTCGGCTCCTCGCCGCCCGCGCCCGGTTCGGCCACCGCTATAACGTAGCCCGGCTCATGGTCGTGGGGCGGCGAGTAGATCGCGTCCGCCACGATTCCCACTGCCATCACGCCGAGGGCCGTGCCTAGGACGGCGCCGGCAATCTTGTTGAGCTGGAAGTTCATATGCCCTTATGTTCCCGCGGCCGAACCAACAAGCGGCGCGCCTTGGCCGGCCGCGCCCCGTCGGCGGCGAAACTACAAGCTTTCTGATCTGCGAGGCAACCCGTATAAGCGGCTCAGATTGAGACCTTTTGACCCAAGGAAAGCGGTGCGTTCCGCCGCAACTCCGTGCACCCTTTCTCAATGACCCTTCCACGAACCCTCGTCCTGATCCCGGCCCGGATGGCGTCGACGCGCCTTCCCGGCAAGCCGCTCGCGGACATCCACGGAATGCCCATGATCGTCCATGTCTGGCGCCGCGCGATCGAAGCCGACATCGGGCGCGTGGTGGTGGCGACCGACGATGAGAATATCGCCGGCGCGGTCCGCGCTGCGGGAGGCGAGGCGATTATGACAAGCCGCGATCACGTAAACGGAACGTCGCGCATCGACGAGGCTCTCGCCCGCCTGGATCCCGACGGCGCGGTCGGCACGATCGTCAACGTTCAGGGCGACCTTCCCACCATCGCCCCGGCAACCGTCCGCGCCGCGCTTGACCCGCTCGCCGATCCTATCGTCGATATCGCCACGATTGCCGCGGTGATCGTCCGGGATGAGGAGCGCACCAACCCGGCGGTCGTAAAGGTTGTCGGCACGCCCGTCGCCGATCGCCGGCTCCGCGCGCTCTACTTCACCCGCGCCACTGCCCCTTGGGGGGAGGGACCGCTCTACCATCACATTGGCCTCTACGCCTATCGACGCGCAGCGCTCGCCCGTTACGTCGCCCTTCCGCCATCCCCGCTCGAACTCCGCGAGAAGCTGGAGCAGCTGAGGGCGCTTGAAGCGGGTATGCGGATCGACGTTGCCGTCGTCGACGCGGTGCCGCTGGGGGTGGATACGCCTGACGACCTGATACGCGCCAGGGAGATGCTCGCGGAGGGCTGACTGGCCTCCCCTTTCCCTGCCGCGCCTGCTAAAGGCTCCCAGCGTCAAGAGCCAACCACACCATACGACCATGTCCCGCCTCAAGAAGATCGCGTTCCAAGGCGAGCCCGGAGCCAACTCGCACCTTGCCTGTCAGGAGGTTCACCCTGACTTCGAGGCGATCCCCTGCGCGACCTTCGAGGATTGCTTTGCCGCAGTCGAAAAGGGCAAGGCGGAACTCGCCATGATTCCTATCGAGAACTCGGTCGCGGGCCGCGTCGCGGATATCCACCATCTTCTGCCGACTTCGGGCCTTCACATCGTCGGCGAGCACTTCCTCCCGATTCACTTCCAACTCTTGGCGGTGAAGGGAGCGCGGCTCAAGGACACCAAGTCGGTTCACAGCCACGTCCACGCCCTCGGCCAGTGCCGGAAGATCATTCGAGCCCACGGTTGGACGGCGATGGTCGAAGGCGATACGGCCGGCGCCGCCCGCGAGGTCGCGGAGCGCGGCGATCCCACCCGCGCCGCGCTTGCCCCGCGGCTCGCCGCGCAACTCTACGGCCTCGATATTCTCAAGGAGGACGTCGAGGACGAGGCCCACAACACCACTCGCTTCATTATTCTCTCCAAGAAGGACGCCCGGGCCCCCGCGAACAACGGGCCGGTCATTACGACCTTCGTGTTCCGTGTCCGGAACGTGCCAGCTGCCCTCTATAAGGCCCTCGGTGGCTTTGCCACCAATGGCGTCAACATGACCAAACTGGAGTCCTACCAGCTTGACGGCCAGTTCTTCGCGACCCAGTTTTATGCTGACGTCGAGGGCCATCCTGACGACCGGTCGCTTAAACTCGCGCTTGAGGAACTGGAGTTCTTTTCCGCCGAGGTTCGTATTCTCGGCGTGTATCCCGCGAGCGCCTTCCGCGCGGGTCTCGGAACCTAGCGGAGTGGCGCATTTACTCAAATTTGACTCAAAATTGCGGTAATCGCCGCGTCGCGGGAACAGAAGACGGATCTTGCCGTTCCGGGTGCATGAGCCCCTATGATCGCACCCAAAGCACCGTGGTCCTGGTGGTTGAGGACGAAGTCCTGGTCCGCGAGGACATGATCG
>DASSPO010000349.1:0-5198 GCA_035699585.1 Bauldia sp. | reverse complement strand
GCATGTATACGCGCTGGGCGGAGCGCCGCGGCTACAAGACCGAGATCCTCGAATATCACGCGGGCGAAGAGGCGGGCATCAAGTCGGCAACGCTCCTGATCAAGGGGCCGAGCGCCTACGGCTGGCTCAAGACCGAGTCGGGCGTGCACCGCCTTGTCCGCATCTCGCCGTTCGACAGCAATGCGCGGCGGCACACGTCGTTCGCAAGTGCCTGGGTCTATCCCGTGGTCGACCAGTCGATCAACGTCGAGATCAACGTGAACGACGTGCGGGTCGACACCTCCCGTGCCTCAGGGGCGGGCGGCCAGCACGTCAACACCACCGACTCGGCGGTGCGCATCACCCACATCCCGACGGGCATCGTCGTCCAGTGCCAGAGCGAGCGCTCGCAGCACAAGAACCGCTCGACCGCCTGGGAGATGCTCCGCGCTCGGCTTTACGAGGCCGAGCTCGAAAGGCGGGAGGCGGAAGCCTCGGCCCAGGCCGCGTCCAAGACCGAGATCGGCTGGGGGCACCAGATCCGCTCCTACGTGCTCCAGCCCTATCAGCTGGTAAAGGACCTCCGTACCGGCGTCGAGAGCACCAACCCGCGCGAGGTGCTCGACGGGGCGCTCGATCCGTTCATGGAGGCGGCGCTGGCGCAGAGGATCGGCGGCAGCGGCCCGGCGAAGGTCGAGGATATCGCCTGAGCCGGAACCTGGGCTAACCGATCAGCAGCTCATCGTCGTCGAGGTCCTTGCCGCGCTGGCGGCGGAACATGGCGACGAGGTCCTCGACGGTGAGCCTGCTTCTCTCCGCGCCGCCGACATCGAGCACGATCCGCCCTTCGTGGAGCATGACGGTGCGGGTGCCGAGGTCGAGGGCCTGGCGCATGGAGTGCGTGACCATCAGCGTCGTCAGGCGATGCTCCTCGACGATGCGGCGCGTGAGCCCGGTCACGAACTCGGCCATCCCGGGGTCGAGGGCGGCGGTATGCTCGTCGAGGAGAAGGACGCTCGAGGGGGCAAGCGTCGCCATGACGAGCGCGATCGCCTGACGCTGTCCGCCGGAGAGGAGGGCCATGCGGTCGGACATGCGGCCCTCGAGTCCGAGCCCAAGGGATTTGAGCCGCTCCATGAAGACGGCTCGCCGGCCCTGCTTCAGCGCCGTTCCAAGGCCGCGCCGGGACCCGCGGGCGGCGGCAAGAGCCAAGTTCTCCTCGATCGTGAGCGTCCCGCAGCTTCCCGCCAACGGGTCCTGGAAGACGCGGGCGACACGGGCCGAGCGGCGCGCCGTCGGCTGGCGGCCGACATCGACACCATCGATGAAGATGCGGCCCGAGGTGGGCGGAAAGTCCCCGGCGAGCGCAGAGAGCAGTGTGGACTTGCCGGCGCCATTCGACCCGATGATCGAGACGAATTCCCCCGCCTCGACCGAGAGGTCGATGCCGTCGAGCGCGGTCTTCTCGAGCGGCGTGCCGCGGGCGAAGGTGATGGTGAGGCCGGCGACCCGGATCATGCGGCGGCTCGCGACTTGCGGAGGCGGGGAAGGATCAGGGCGAGCGCGACGAGCACGGCGGTGGCGAGGTTGAGGTCGGACGGCTCGAGGCCGATCGCGTCGAAAGAGAGCGCGAGCTGGATGGCGATGCGATAGAGGATCGAGCCGGCGACCACGCCGACGAGAACGACCCACAGGCGGCGCGAGCGGAAGAGGGTTTCCCCGACGATCACCGCGGCAAGGCCGACGACGATGGTGCCGACGCCGGCGGTGACGTCTGCAAAGCCGTTGGTCTGGGCAAACAGGGCACCGGCAAGGCCGACCAGGCCATTCGACAACGCCATGCCGGTATAGATGTAGACCGGCGTGGAGATTCCTTGCGCGCGCGCCATGCGCGGGTTGGCGCCAGTGGCGCGCATGGCGAGGCCGAAATCGGTGGCGAGGAACCAGGCGAGGCCCAGGACGACGATGGCGACCAGAACAGCGAGGAAGACCGGCCGCACGAGGTAGGCCGCGAGGCCGTGGTCATAGAACGGAGTGATGATGGTCGCCTGGTTGAGGAGAGGGACGTTCGGCCGTCCCATGATCCTGAGGTTGATCGAGAAGAGCGCGATCATCGTCAGGATCGAGGCGAGCAAGTGCAGGATGCCGAAACGGACGTTGAGGAAGGCGGTCACCAGCCCGGCGCAGGCGCCGGCAGCGATCGCCGCGGCTGTCGCGAGCCAAGGGTCGACGCCGCCGACGAGCGCCACGGCGGCCACCGCCGCGCCGAGCGGAAACGAGCCATCGACGGTGAGGTCGGGGAAGTCGAGGATGCGGAATGAAAGATAGACGCCGAGGCCGACGAAGGCGAAGACAAGGCCCAGCTCGACCGCACCGAAGAATGCGATGGCGCTCAAGCCCTCACCCCTCGCACCGGCACCCGATGCGGCCCCTGCCTGCGACCGGCCGGACCGTCATTCGGCCCGGCCCTTCTCTTCAAGCTACGCCAGCGCCCGCTATTCGACCACCGTGTTGGCACGGGCGATCACCGACTCGGGGATGGTGACGCCCATCTTTTCGGCCGCCGACTTGTTGACGAAGAGGTCGGTGCCGGAGGCGAAGGTCACGTCGATCGCGCCGGGCTTCTCGCCCTTGAGCACGCGGGCGACCACTTTCCCTGTCTCGACGCCGACATCGAAGTAGTTGAAGCCGATCGAGGCGAGCGTGCCGCGCTTCACGCTGTCGGTGTCGCCGGAATAGAAGGGGATGTCGTTCTCATCGGCAACAGCGATCGCCGCTTCGAGTGCCGAGACGACGGTGTTGTCGGTGGGCACATACATCGCGTCGACCTTGCCGACGAGGCCGCGGGCCGCCGCCTGGACGTCGGCCGACTTGGTGACGGGCGCCTCGACGATGGCAAGACCAGCCGCGGTTGCCACTTCCTTCAGGCGGTTGACCAGGGAGACCGAGTTCGCCTCGCCGGGATTGAAAAGGACGCCGATCGTCTTCACGTTCGGCGTGATCTCGCGGATCAACGCGACATGGTCGGCCATCGGCGACATGTCGGAGATGCCGGTGACGTTGCCGCCCGGCGCCTCGAGCGAGGGCACGAGCTCGGCAGCGACCGGATCGGTGACGGCCGTAAAGACGATGGGGATGTCCTTGGTCGCGGCGACGGCGGCCTGCGCCGACGGCGTCGAGATCGGGACAATGACGGTGACCGCGTCGCCGACAAACTGCTTGGCGATCTGGGCCGCGGTGGCCGGCTGTCCTTGTGCCGATTGATAGATGAAGTCGATCTCCTTGCCGTCGGTGAAGCCTTCGGCGGCGAGACCCTCCTTGATGCCGTCGCGGGCGGCGTCGAGGGCCGGATGCTCGACGATTGCCGTGACGGCGACCTTGATGTCGGCGGCGAGCGCCGGCGCCGCGACAACGGCGGCGGCCAGCGCGAGACCAAGCTTGCGCATATCGTTTCGGCTCCCTGAGGTTTGGCGGCCCGACAAATGGCCCCGGATGGCGGGCGAAAAACGACGTTTCGCAACCGGAGTCAATGGTGAGCCGTGCCGAAAGCGCTGGCTGTTACCGGCGCCCCCCGACCTCGTCGATATGCTTGAGCAGATCAGCCGGATCCTCATAGACCCGGTAGGCACTGGCCCTGACGAGTTCGTCCTCGCCGTAGCCGCCCGAGAGAAGGCCGACGCCGAGACCGCCGGCGCGACGGGCCGCCAGCATATCCCAGACGCTGTCGCCGACGACGCAGGCGTGTCCAATCGGCATGCCCAGCGCGGCCGCCGCCGCCAGGAACAGGTCGGGGTCCGGCTTGGCGTAGCGCACCTTGTCGCGTGTGATGACCGGCGTCCTGGCGTGGTCGACCCCGAGCTTCTCGATGATCGGGCCGGCGGTCTCCATCCGGCCGCTGGTAGCAATTGCCCATGGAATGCCGGCATCGGTGAGGTAGGCGAGGAGGTCGCGTGCTCCGGGCAAGGGCCGCACCTCATGGGCGCGGCGGTTATAGGCGGCGGCATGCCGCCGGCGGAGCCGCTCGATGCGCGAGGCGTCGATCTCGAGGCCGGTTTCGCGGAACAGCATGTTGGTGAACAGGCCGCCCGACATCCCGATCTTGCGATGGATACGCCAGATCGACAGCTCGATTCCCTCCTCCTGCAAAGCTTCGTGCCAGGCAAGGACGTGCTGGTAGACGCTGTCGACGAGTGTCCCGTCGAGGTCGAAGAGGAAGGATACGGTCAGGTCGGTCATGGTGCGCGCCCCGTGCGGACAGATGTTCCGGCGGAAGGTAGCACAGCGGTCGCCGGTGCGAGCGTCGCCTACACCAGCGACTGGTAGATCTGCATCACCTCGAAGACGAGCCCGCCCGGCGAGCGGCAGAAGGCGAGGCGGCGCGAGCCGAGGCCGGCGCTAATCTCGATCGGCGGGATCAGAACCTCGGTCCCGAGATCCGCGAGGCGGGCGAGCGCCGCGTCAAGATCCGGGACTTCGAACACGGCGTGGGTGAGGCCCTCCGGCGGCGGCGCGGCAAGTCGGTCCTCGAAAACGGTGACCGGCGTGAGGAACAGGCGCGTGCCGGCGAAATCAAGAAGAGCATATTCGAACGTGCCGTCGGGTGTGGTGAGCGTTTCGTGGACGCGGAGGACCGCGCCGAGGGCGACGAAATAGTCGGCCTCGGCTTTGACGTCCCTGACCTTGACGCCGATGTTCCAGAGCCGGGCGTCCATGTTTCCCACCGTTCCCTCGAAGTCTCCGACACGGAGCCGGCGTTCGGCAAGTCCGGGGCGGGGGTTCATGTCGGCGTCGCGAGCAGGTAGCCTCGCCGACATGAGCGAGGACGAAGATGCAGTCACCCTCGAGGTCGAGGGGCGGGCGGTGCGGATCACGCACCCCGAGAAACCTTATTTCACCCGTGGCGTGCGGCTCAGCAAGCTCGACATCGTGAACTATTACATGGCCGTGGCGCCAGGGGCGGTCGCCCCGATCCGCGACCGGCCGATCGTGCTCAAGCGCTTCGTCGACGGCGCCGACGGCCAGCCCTTCTACCAAAAACGCGCTCCGTCGAAGCGGCCGGACTGGCTCCGCACGGTGACGCTGTCATTTCCCTCGGGCCGGACAGCGGAGGAAGTGGTGGTCGACGACGCGGCGGGGCTGGCGTGGATCGTCAACCTCGGCTGCATCGAGCTGCATCCCCATGCCGTGCGCGCGAACGACCTGGACCACCCCGACGAGCT
>DASSPO010000348.1:0-9012 GCA_035699585.1 Bauldia sp. | reverse complement strand
TTGCATTCACCACTTCAATCAGGATGGCATGGTGCGCGAAAGATCGAAACTCGCGGCGTGGCTTGTTGCATGAGTCCACGTTGCGGTGGCAGCGGCGCCGACTCCCGGGATCGGCGCTAGCTCCCGGGATAGACGTGTCGGGCGCCTTGCCAGTCCTCGACCTCCGCCCCGTCCTCCGTCTCCACAAGGTAGCACGGCCCGACCGGCGACTTGCCGTGACCGCCGGGGATGTCGAGCACGTAGGTCGGCTGGCAGAGGCCCGAATACCGGCCGCGGAGCCCCCGCATCAGCGACTGGCCGCGGGCAATGGTCGTGCGGAAGTGACCGGTGCCGGGGGCCAGGTCGCCATGGTGGAGGTAATAGGGCTTCACCCGGCATTCGACAAAGCCGCGCATCAGTGCGCCGAGCGTCTCGGGATCGTCGTTGACGCCGGCAAGGAGCACCGTCTGGCTCACCAGCGGAATGCCGGCATCGGCGAGCCGGCCGATCGCGGCGCGCGCGGCGGGGGTCAGCTCGCGCGGGTGGTTGGCGTGGATCGCGACCCAGGTCGCCTTGCCTTCGGCCTTGAGCGCGGCGACGAGGCGGGCGTTGATCCGCTCCGGCGCGACGACCGGGACGCGGGTGTGGAAGCGCACGACCCTGACGTGATCGATCTCGGCGAGCGCCGCCATCAGTGCGGCGATGCGGCGAGGCGAGGCGACGAGCGGGTCGCCGCCCGAGACGATCACCTCCCAGACCTCGGGATGATCCGCGACATAGCGGAGCGCGGCGTCGAGCGCTTCCGGCGAGAGATGCGCCGCGTCGGGGCCGATCGTCTCGCGGCGGAAGCAGAAGCGGCAATAGACGGCGCAGACTTGGACCAGCTTGAGAAGTACGCGGTCGGGGTAGCGGTGAATCAGCCCGGCGGTCACTTCGTGGACGTCGTCGCCGATCGGATCGGGGGTTTCCCCGGCGGCTGACTCGAGCTCGGCTGCGTCGGGGACGAACTGGCGCGCGATCGGGTCCTGCCGGTCGGCGGGGTCGATGAGTTCCGCCATCGCCGGGGTGATGGCGACCGCATAGCGCGCGGCGACCTCCTCCAGCGGTGCGATGTCGGTGGCCCGCACGAGGCCCGCGGCGGCAAGCTCGGCGGGACGGCGGAGCGGGCGCGGTGCCGCTTTGGTGGCGTCGGGCCCGGGCGCCAGGAACCTGCGATCGAGGCGGGGCATGTCGTTCATCGTGTCTCCTCGCCCGTTTCGACGGGCGTCCATTGCACGAGGTCGATTCGCGGTGCGCCGGTAAGCAGCATCACGAGCCGGTCGAGGCCAAGCGCGACCCCGCTCGCCTCGGGCATTTCGGCGAGCGCCGCAAGAAAATCCTCGTCGAGCGGATACCTGTCGCCGTAAACCCGGGCTTTCTCGTCCATCTCCGCCGCGAGCCGGCGCCGTTGCTCCGGCGGGTCGGTCAGCTCGGCGAAGCCGTTGGCGAGCTCGACGCCGCAGGCATAGAGCTCGAAGCGTTCGGCGACGCGCGGATCGCGCGGGCTGATCCGGGCCAGCGCCGCCTCCTCGGCGGGATATTCGTGAAGGAGCGTGGGCGCGCCGGCGCCGAGATTGGGCTCGATCTTTTCCGAGAGCACGCGGCTGAAAATATCCGACCAAGTGTCGTCATCGGCGACCCGCACCCCGGCGGCGACGGCGCCCGAGGCAAGGCGGTCGCGGCTGTGTGTGACGGCAAGGAGGTCGATGCCGGCCCAGCGCGAGAAAGCCTTCGCGACCGTCAGCCGCTCGGGCACGGCGAAGGGATCGGCCATCCGCCCGCGGAAGCTCAGGGTTGCGCTTCCGGCTGCGCGCGCTGCCTCTGCCACGAGCGCGGCGGTATCTGCCATCACGGCTGTGTAGGCTGCGCCGACGCGGTACCACTCGACCATGGTGAATTCCGGCGCGTGCAGGGGGCTGCGCTCGCGGTTCCGGTAGACCGGCGCGAAGGCCGCGATCCGCTCCTCGCCGGCGGCCAGCAGCTTCTTCATGGCGAACTCGGGCGAGGTGTGGAGGTAGCGCAGGGCCCTAGCGCCGTCGGGGCCGACCAGCTCGGTCGAGAAGGCATGGAGATGCGCCTCGTTGCCGGGCGAGACCTGCAAAGCGGCGGGTTCGACGATGAGGAAGCCCTCAGCCTCGAACCAACGGCGGAGCGCCGCCACGATCTGCGCCCGCGCCAGCAGAAACGGCCGGCGGTCGCGGTGACGGTCCCTGGACCAGAACGGGGTTGGCTTCGGGCTGGACATTGGCCGGCCGGCATATCAGGAAAACCACTGGCGGTCGGCGGCAAAGTCGCTAATGTGCGCGCCGATTGGAAGGGGCGCTGGCCCTGAATCGCAGGAATCCGCCGAAATCCGAGGAAACAGCTCGTGAAGGTTATTGCCAGTCAGATTCGCAAGGGCAATGTCGTCGAGGTCGACGGCCAGCTCTATGTCATCCTGTCCGCCGAGAACTTTCACCCCGGCAAGGGCACGCCGACCACGCAGATCGACATGCGGCGCATTTCGGACGGGGTCAAAGTCTCGCAGCGATACAAGACGACCGAGCAGCTCGAGCGCGCCTTCGTCGAGGACCACGACTACCAATACCTCTACGAGGATGCCGACGGCTTCACCTTCATGAATGCCGAGACCTACGACCAGGTCCATGTGCCGAAGGACATCGTCGGCGATTATGCCCCCTATCTCCAGGAGAACATGACGGTCCGCCTCAGCCTGCATGATGGCGTGCCGATCGCCATCGAACTGCCTCAGCGCGTGACCCTGGAAGTGGTCGAGACCGAGCCGACGGTGAAAGGCCAGACGGCGGCGTCCTCGTACAAGCCGGCGCTGCTCTCGAACGGTGTTCGCACCATGGTTCCGGCCCATATCGTCCCCGGCACGCGGGTGGTGGTGATGACCGCGGACGGCTCCTACGCCGAGCGCGCCAAGGACTGACCGTTCGGCTGATTGGGCGGGGTTCCCGGGTGCGCAACGGCCGGCGGGCAATGCTATGGTCGGGCGCATGAACCTGCTAGCGATCGACACATCGCTCGAGAGGTGTTCCACCGGCGTTGCCGTCGGCGGCAGGTCGGTCGTGCTGGTGTCGGAGACCATCGGCCGCGGCCACGCCGAGCGCCTGTTCGGAATGATCTCCGCCGCCATGGACGAGGCGGGTCTGGCTTTCGCCGACCTCGACCGCATCGCGGTGACGGTCGGGCCGGGTTCCTTCACCGGCGTCCGGATCGGAATCGCGGCGGCACGCGGCTTCGCCCTCGTCGTCGGGTGCCCGGTCGCAGGCATCGGCACGCTTGACGTCATGGCCGACGCGGCCCGGGCGATCGCCGGACCGGTGCCTGTTCTCGCCGCCCTCGATGCGAAACGCGGCGAAGTCTACGCACAGGCCTTCGACTCCGGCGGAGCCGCGTTGTCGGAACCTGCGGTCGGTTCGGCGCGGAACTTCGCGGCGATCCATGTCGAGGGGATGGTGCTCGCCGGATCGGGGGCCCGCTCGATCGCGGCGGAGCTGGGGCGAAAGCCCGCCCCCATTGTGCATGAGGACACCGCGCCGGATATCGCGGCGCTGGTCCGTCTTGGCATCGCCGCACCGGCGCCCGCCGGTCCGCCTCGGCCGCTCTATCTGCGTCCGCCGGACGCCAAGCCCCAATCCGCCACGGTCGTAAGGCAATGATCGCGCTCCTGCCGTCGTCTCGTCTCTTCGTCGAATCGCTCTCGGCGGGCGATGCCGATGCGCTTGCCGAGATCCACGGCGAAGGTTTTCCCCGGCCGTGGCTGTCGAGCGACTTCGCCGCTCTCATCCAGAACCGCAATGTGGCCGCGCTTGGCCTTCGCCGCCAATCGGCCTTCGGTTTTTCACGGCTGGTGGGCTTCACGCTTTTGCGCACGGTCGGCGACGAGGCCGAGATTCTGTCGATTGCCGTTCGCCGCTCGCAGCGCGGCAAGGGACATGGTCGGATGCTGATGGACGAGGCGCTCAGGCGACTCTATCGCGAGCGGGTCAAGATCTGCTTTCTCGAAGTCGATCCCGGAAATTCGGCGGCGGTTTCGCTTTACCGCTCGCTCGGATTCAAGGAGGTCGGGGCGCGAAAAGGCTATTATGATCGGCCAGGGGCCGCGGCGGGGGCCGCCCTGGTGATGCGGCTGGAGCTGAAATGAGCGCGGAAAAGGTCGCGGGCGTCGCGCTGCACGACGCAAAGGGCGCCTCGCTCGAAGAAGCGTGCGTCGCCAAGGGGATTCGGATGACCGAGCAGCGTCGGATCATCGCTCGCGTGCTCGACGCCGCCACCGATCACCCCGACGTTGAGGAGCTCTATCGGCGCGCATCGGCGATCGACGCCAAGATCTCCATCGCCACGGTCTACCGGACCGTGAGGCTGTTCGAGGATGCAGGCGTCATCACCCGCCACGACTTCGGCGCCGGCCGCAGCCGCTACGAGTCCATTCCCGACGAACACCACGACCATCTGATCAACCTGCGGACCGGCGAAGTGATCGAGTTCCGCGACGAGGAGATCGAGCGTCTCCAGCAAGCCATGGCCGAACGCCTCGGATTCCGCCTCGTCGACCACCGGCTCGAACTCTACGGCGTGCCGCTGGATGCGAAGGACAAGGTGAAGCGATGACGAGCGCGCTCCGGCTCGCACTGACGATTTTCGTCCTCGGCATCTTCACCATCGTCTTCCTTCCGGTTCAACTGATCGGGCTTCGCCGCGGCTGGAAGCTTGCGTCGGATCTGCCCTACGTATGGCAGCGTCTGGCCTGGTGGCTGATGGGAATGCGGGTCACCGTGATCGGCAAGCCGGCAAAACCGCCGCTGTTGATTGCCGCCAACCACGTTTCCTGGCTGGACGTCACTGTGCTCGGTGGCATCCTGAAGCCGCTCTCCTTCGTGGCCAAGGCGGAGGTCGCCTCCTGGCCGATCCTGGGGACGCTTGCCCGCCTTCAGCGGACTATTTTCATCGACCGGGAGCGGAAGCTCCAGACCGGCCTTGTGGCCGGGCAGGTGGCAAAGCGCGTGGCGAGCGGGGAGATCGTGGTGCTTTTTGCCGAAGGCACGACCGGCGACGGCAACCGCGTCCTGCCTTTCCGTAGTGCGCTGATCGGCGCTGCGGGTGCGGTGACCCGAGCGGAGATCGCCGCGGTGCAGCCGGTGGCGATCTCCTACGTGCGCATACAGGGAGTTCCGGTCGGCCGGAGCGACCGGCCGGCGATCGCCTGGTACGGAGACATGGACTTCGTCGCCCATTTCCGGCGGATCATCGGCCGCGGGGCGATGGACGTGGTGGTCAGCTTCGGCGAGCCGATCCCCTATGCGCCGGGCACCAACCGCAAAGCCGTCGCCGAGATCTGTTATCAGGAGGTTCGGCGGATGGTTGAGGATATCCGGACCGGCCGATCGAGGAACCTCGGTCCGCAGGAAGTATTCTCACCCCCGGCGAAAGAGGCTAAAGGAACGCAGAGTGCGCCCGGGCGTTGCATGGGCGAGCCGGGCCAAGAGATCGCCAACCGGGCTTCATGACAGCCTCAGCAGAGAAGCGCAAAGTCCATATCCGGACCTACGGCTGCCAGATGAACGTCTACGATTCCGAAAGGATGGCGGACGCTCTGGCCGAGGCCGGCTATGCGCCCGTCGATTCGCCGGAGTCGGCGGACCTCATCCTGCTCAACACCTGTCATATCCGCGAGAAGGCGGCGGAAAAGGTCTATTCCGAGATCGGACGGCTCCGCCACCTCAAGGCGCGGGCCGCGGCTCAAGGGCGCAACGTGACCCTCGGCGTTGCCGGCTGCGTTGCCCAGGCCGAGGGCGAGGAGATCATGCGCCGGGCGCCCTCTGTGGATCTCGTCGTCGGACCGCAATCCTACCAGCGCCTTCCCGACCTCGTCGCCGAGGCGCGCGCCGGCGGAGCGGTGGTTGCGACGGACTTTGCCGTGGCGGAGAAGTTCGGCGTGCTTGATCGGCTCGCAAGCCGGCCCCAGCACGACCGGCCGGCCGAGGCCGCCCGCCGCTATGCCGCCTTCCTGACGGTACAGGAGGGATGCGACAAGTTCTGCGCGTTCTGCGTCGTCCCCTATACCCGCGGGGCCGAGGTCTCGCGGCCGGTTGCGGCGATCCTCGCCGAGGCGACCCGGCTTGCCGCCGAGGGAGTTCGCGAGGTGACGCTTCTCGGCCAGAACGTCAATGCTTGGCGCGCCGACGGTCCGGACGGGCGCGTTTGGGGTCTGGGCCGCCTCCTCTTCCGGCTGGCGGAAATTCCGGGGATCGACCGGCTCCGCTACACCACCAGCCATCCGAACGACATGGACGACGAACTGATTGCGGCCCACCGCGATCTCCCCGCCCTGATGCCCTACCTCCATCTGCCGGTACAGGCGGGGTCGGACCGTATCCTCGCCGCGATGAACCGGCGTCACCGCCGGGCGGACTATCTCCGCACCATCGAGAAGATCCTCACGGCGCGGCCGGGCATCGCCCTTGCCGGCGACTTCATCGTCGGGTTCCCCGGCGAGACCGAGGCGGATTTCCTCGACACGCTTCGGATCGTCGATGAGGTGGGCTACGCCTCGGCCTTCTCCTTCAAGTACAGCCCCAGGCCCGGAACCCCCGCCGCAGCGATGGAGCAGGTGCCGGAGCCGGTGAAGGCCGAGCGGCTCGGGCGCCTCCAGGCCGCCATCGCGGCGGCTCAGGCCCGGTTCCAGGCGTCGCGGGTCGGCATGGAGGCCGAGGTGCTCTTCGAACGGAGCGGCCGGCATGAGGGCCAGATCGTCGGGCGCTCGCCCTGGCTGTCGCCCGTGCAGGTGGAAGCCGGTCCGGAAAAAATCGGCTCGATCCAACGCGTAACCATCACCGGTGCAGGCCCCAACAGCCTGTTCGGAGCCTTGAGCCAAGCCGTTCCAAACCGGCCCACGGCGCTGGCGGAGGCCGCAGCTTGAACGCCCGTTCGCCGGCAAGCGGCCCCTTTGCCGACGTGGCCGACGACCAGGCGCATATCGTCGTCACCTTCGACGATAACCGCTTGATGCCGGCGCTGTTTGGCGAATTCGATCGGAACCTTGCGCAGCTCGAGCAGCGGCTCGGGGTGGATGCCGCGGCGCGGGGAAACCAGGTGACAATTCGCGGCACCCAGGAAGCCTGTACCCGGGCCCGGCTTGCCCTCGACATTCTCTACGGCCGGCTGCAGGAAGGCCACGAGATATCGCCCGGCGACGTCGACGGGGCGATAAGGCTGGCGGAGGCCGCCGAGGCGCAGCTGAGCCTGCCGACGCTCGAGCCCCGCGGTCGGCTCGCGATGGCGCAAATCTCGACACGGCGCCGGACGGTGATGGCCCGGACCGTGACCCAGGACGCCTATATCCGCGCCTTCGACCGCGCCGACCTGATCTTCGGAATCGGCCCGGCCGGGACCGGAAAGACATACCTCGCCGTCGCCTATGCCTCGGCCATGGTCGAGCGCGGTCAGGCCGAGCGCATCATCCTGTCGCGACCTGCGGTCGAGGCGGGCGAACGCCTCGGATTCCTTCCCGGCGACATGCGGGAAAAGGTCGATCCCTACCTCCGCCCGCTCTACGACGCCCTCTACGACATGATGTCGGCCGACAAGGTGGAACGCGGGTTGCAGTCCGGACTGATCGAGGTCGCGCCGCTCGCCTTCATGCGCGGCAGGACCCTTGCCGACGCGATCGTCATCCTCGACGAGGCGCAGAACACCACGTCGATGCAGATGAAGATGTTCCTCACCCGGCTGGGGGAGAACTCGAAGATGATCGTCACCGGCGATCCGAGCCAGATCGACCTGCCGCCCGGCCAGACCTCGGGCCTGGTCGAGGCGATCGGGCTCCTCGGCGGCATCGCGCGGATCGCACAGATCAGATTCACGTCGGACGACGTGGTCAGACATCCCCTCGTCAGCCGGATCGTCGACGCCTATGACCGGCGGTCGGGCGAGAGCGGGGCGAAGACGTGATCGTCGCGCTTCGCAAGACCGCAAGGCAGGAGATTGCGGTCGACGTGCTAATCGAAGCCGGAGACTGGCCTTCGCGCACGAAACTCCGGACGCTCGCCGAACGCGCGGTCTCGGCGGCCGCCGACCGGGCCTGTCCTGATCTCGCCCCGCACGCGGAGGTTTCCCTGCTCTGCACCGACGACGCCCACATGCGCCGTCTCAACCTCAGATATCGCGGCAAGGACAAGGCGACGAACGTCCTGTCGCTACCCTCTGCACCGCCCGTGGTAGGCCGCCTTGGCCCGCTGCTCGGCGACATTGTATTGGCTCTGGAAACCATCCGCCGGGAAGCGAAGGAGCAGGGGATAACGGAGAACGACCACCTTACCCATTTGATTGTCCATGGCTTTCTCCACCTGATCGGCTTTGATCACGAGGAGGATGCCCAGGCTCTTGTCATGGAAGGGCTGGAAACCGCTATACTCACCGAACTTGGTATCGCCGACCCCTATGCCGCCTGACTGCCGCGGCGCGAGACGAGATGAACAGGCCCGAGCAAAGGACCAGTGAACCAGCACCCGAACCGGACAGTCCGGGCCGGAGCAGTGGGCTCGCACCCGAAGGGTGGCTCGACAAACTCAAGGCGGCCGTTGGACTTCGCGGCTCATCGACGATCCGGGAGGAGATCGTCGATGCCCTCAAGGCCGGTGCAGCGGATGCCGGGTTCTCGCCCGAGGAACGGGCGATGCTCGCCAATATCCTCGGTCTCAGGGAAACCCGCGTCGACGACATCATGGTGCCCCGCGCCGACATCGATGCGGTCGATATCGGCATCACGCTCGGCGGGCTCCTCGTTGCGTTCCAGAAGTCGGGCCATTCGCGGATGCCCGTGCATCGCGACACGCTCGACGATCCGGTCGGACTCGTCCACATCAAGGATCTGATGAGTCACATCACGCGGCTGGCCGCCGTCGGGGGCGACAGCGAGGAGGGGGGCGCGGAAGGGCTCGACCTTCGCCGGGTCGACCTCACACGCCCGCTGGCCGAGACCGATCT
>DASSPO010000347.1:0-2503 GCA_035699585.1 Bauldia sp. | reverse complement strand
GATGCGATCCTGATACTGTCCGAAGTCGGGCTGCCCCTTGATCCGGCTGAGGGAGCCCTCGAGCTTATCCTCAAAAATGTCGCCCATGGCAACGACGTCGACATTCTCGGCCCCGCGCATCAGGTCCACGATGGCCTGCGTGCCGCGTCCGCCGCAACCGACAAGTCCGGCCTTCAGGCGTTCCTTGCCTTGGCCGCGGACGAGTTCCGGTTTGATGATCATGAACGCGGAAGCGGCTGTGGCTGCGGAGCCGGTCCTTTGAATAAGGTTCCTTCGGGATATAGTATTCACGTTGAACTCCCTGTCAGGGTCTGAATGATTCGGCCATTATTGTATAACTTTGGCGGACGGCCGTGAACCGGGGTGGCGTGTGAAGATTTCCCGCCAAACCGAGCCGCCCGCTGTCCCACAGGGCGTCTACGCGGCCACGATCACGCCGCGCCGCGACGGCGAAGTGGAAGTGGACCTCGGCGCCATGCTCGACGTCATCGACTTCGTCACCTCCCGCGGCGTCAACGGCGTCTGCCTCTTCGGTTCCACCGGCGAGTTCCTGCATTACACCGCCGAGGAGCGCAGCCGCTTCATCGGCCTCGCCACTAAACGCAGTCGTGTGCCCGTGCTGGCCAACATCTCCCACTCCACCCTCGACGGCGCCATCGCCATGGCTGAGGAAGCAGCGGGTGCGGGCGTCGCTGGAGTCCTTGCGATGCCGCCGTACTTCTTCCGCTACGACCCCGGCTCCATCCGCCAGTTCTTCCTCGAGCTCGCCGCCCAAGTGACTAAATGGACCCCCGTCTATCTGTACAACATCCCGGTGTTCTCGAATCCGATCCCACTCGATACCGCCGTGGAACTGCTCGAATCGGGCGCCTTCGCCGGCATCAAGGACTCCGGCGGCGACTGGGAGTATCTCTACGCGCTCATCCGCGTCCGCGAGCGCGTGCCCGTCCGCGTTCTATGCGGCGACGACCGCCTGTTCCGCCAAGCCCGCCAGTACGGCGCCGACGCCGGCATCTCGGGCGTCGCCTCCGCTGCGCCTGAACTCATGGCGGCCTTGTCTCGCGCCGTCGACTCGGGCGACACTGCCCGCATCGAGCATCTCGAAGCCCGCGTCAATGAGTTCATCGACTGGATTTCACGATTTCCCGTTCCTGTCGGTGTCCGCGAGGCCGCGCGGCTGCGAGGCATCAAGACCGGTAGCCCCGCCGTTCCGCCCGGCGAAGAAGGCAGGACCGCGCTTGCGCAGTTTCAGCCCTGGTTCCGCGATTGGATCAAGGTGATCGAGCATGAATGTAAGCCTTAACTCCATTGCGCTGGCGCTGACCACTCTGTGCGTCCACGGCCAGGCGCTCAAGCCCGGACCGCAGGTGTTGACCTTCCTTTCCGGCGTCGACGACACCGACCAGCCCTACGGACTCTACCTGCCCGCAAACTTTGACCCCGCGCGTAAATATCCCCTCGTCATCAGCCTCCACGGCGCCGGTTCGAATCACCGGCTTAACCTGCGGCGCGTGTTTGGCCGCGGCAACCTCCCAGGCGAAACCGATGCCGAAGCCACCCGCTACTTCCCCACTCTCCGTGACGTCGACTACATCGTCGCCTCGCCGCTCGCGCGCGGCACGATGGGTTACCAGGGTATCCCCGAGGCCGACGTCTACGACGTGCTCGCCGACGTCAGGAGCCGCTTCCGCATCGACGAGGATCGCGTCTACCTCACAGGCCTTTCGATGGGCGGCGGCGGCACACTTTGGCTCGGTCTCACCCGCCCCGACATCTGGGCGGCAGTCGCCCCCGTCTGCCCCGCGCCGCCGCCCGAAACCATCGCCCTCGCGCCCAACGCCCTCAACCTCCCCGTGCACTTCTTTCACGGCGCTCTCGACCCCGTCGTCAACCCCTCAGTCTCGCGCGAATGGGTCGCGAAGCTTCACGAGCTGGGCTCAAACGTCGAGTATGTCGAGTACCCCGGCGTCCGCCATAACAGTTGGGACAACGCCTACAAAGACGCCGCGATCTTCACCTGGTTCTCCCAATTCAAACGCGATCGCTTTCCGGACCGTGTCCGCTTCACTACCGACCGCTACAAATACAACTCTGCCTACTGGCTCAAGCTCGATTCGATGACGCCCGGCGTCTTCGCCCGCATTGACGCGACCTTCACCGCGCCGAACCGGCTCGAGATCACCACTGCGGCACTCGACGGCTTCACCCTCGCTCTCGCCGGACACGCGAAGTACAACCCTACCCGCCCGCTGTCGGTCAGCGTCGATGGCAAGGTCGTTCGGGTTCGCGGCAAAGTGCTCTCATTCTCCAAGGCGAACGGCCTTTGGACCAATGCCGCAATCGCTCCCACCGGCAAAACCGTGGCGCGCGAAGGACCCGTCAGCGACGCCCTCTCCCGGCACCATATCTACGTCTACGGCACCGCCGGCAATCCCTCGCCCGACGAACTGGCGGCGCGCCGTGAGACGGCCGCCAGGGGAGCCGACTGGTCCACGCCCCGCTC
>DASSPO010000346.1:0-3211 GCA_035699585.1 Bauldia sp. | reverse complement strand
GCCGGGCGTGGTGATGGACGGCCGCGACATCGGCACGGTCATTCTTCCCGATGCGCCGGTGAAGATTTTCGTCACCGCGTCTCCTGAGGTGCGCGCGCAGCGCCGGGCAAAGGAATTTGCCGCACAGGGACAGACAGTGGATGAGTCGGCCGTGCTGGCCGACATCCTGCGCCGCGATGAGCGGGACCGTACGCGCGCTGTCGCGCCCCTGAAGCCGGCGGCCGATGCGCATATTCTCGATACGACAAACCTGGATATTGAAGGCGCTTTTCGCGCCGCGCGGGAAGTGGTCGAGCGCGTGCGGCAGAAGCGTTAGCGCCGCGGGCAGGGACCGAGCGGCTCAAGCAGCCGCTTGCGGCCCATCAGTTTGAACACCTCATATCTGGGCCAAGGCGGAGGCTTCGTTAAGGCCCCGCACACCGCGAAGGGCAGCTGTTTCCCTTGCCGGAGGCCCGCTGTTTCCCTTGCCGGAGGCCCGCTGTATGGGCTATATGCGCGCCATCCGGATGCCCTTGATTGACTTAGGCTGCCCGAGCCGGGGTAAGGCCATAGGCCTTTTTTGCTTTGGGGCTTCGCGCCCACCCGCTCTGCTACCGCAAAGGCTGTCCGGGTAAACTCGTCCCGACCGTTCGGTGATCGGGCCGGCCTGCCTCCTCCCATACCCTCCCCCGCGCGCGGAGGAGGGTATGGGTGGGGGCAGCAGTCGAGGGTCATACGGGGCTCTCGACCCGAACGGTAAGGACGAAACGCAACACTAGCCGCCGGTCGCCCGTCAGGAGAATACATGGCTGTCACCAGTACCGCGAATACCGCGCCGTCGCGCGAAGACTTCGCTGCGATGCTCGATGAATCCTTTTCGAGCGGAAACTTGCAGGAAGGTTCCGTCATCAAGGGGAAAGTCGTTGGAATCGAAAAGGACCTCGCCGTCATCGACGTCGGGCTGAAGACCGAAGGCCGGGTGGCCTTGCGGGAATTTGCGGGACCCGGACGCCAAGCCGAAATCAAGATCGGCGACACCGTCGAAGTTTATCTGGAGCGCGTTGAGAATGCGCTCGGTGAAGCGGTGCTCTCGCGCGACAAGGCGCGTCGCGAAGAAAGCTGGGGCAAGCTCGAAGCCGCCTTCAAGAGCAACGAGAAGGTTTCCGGCGTCATCTTCAATCAGGTCAAGGGCGGCTTCACCGTCGATCTCGACGGCGCCGTTGCCTTTCTGCCGCGCTCGCAGGTCGATATTCGCCCGATCCGCGACGTCGGCCCGCTGATGAATCAGCCGCAGCCGTTCCAGATCCTAAAAATGGATCGCCGCCGTGGCAACATCGTCGTCTCCCGCCGCACCGTGCTGGAAGAGACGCGCGCCGAGCAGCGCCAGGAGCTGGTGCAGAATCTCGAAGAGGGTCAGGTCATCGACGGCGTGGTCAAGAACATCACCGACTATGGCGCGTTCGTGGACCTCGGCGGCATCGACGGCCTGCTGCACGTCACCGACATCGCCTGGCGGCGCGTCAATCACCCGACCGAAGTGCTCAACATCGGCCAGCAGGTGAAGGTCAAGATCATCAAGATCAACCACGAGACCCACCGCATCTCGCTGGGAATGAAACAGCTGCAGGACGATCCCTGGCAGGGCATCGAGGCGAAGTATCCGGTCGGCGCCCGCTACAAGGGCCGCGTCACCAACATCACCGACTACGGCGCGTTCGTCGAACTGGAGCCGGGCATCGAGGGCCTCATCCACGTCTCCGAGATGTCCTGGACCAAGAAGAACGTGCATCCCGGCAAGATCATCTCGACCTCCCAGGAGGTCGACGTGCAGATTCTCGAAGTCGACCCGGTCAAGCGGCGCATCTCGCTCGGTCTCAAGCAGACCATGCGCAACCCGTGGGAGGTGTTCCTCGAGAAGTATCCGCCCGGCACCAACATCGAGGGCGAGGTCAAGAACAAGACCGAGTTCGGCCTGTTCCTGGGCCTGCCCGGCGACATCGACGGCATGGTCCACCTCTCCGACCTGTCCTGGGACCAGCGCGGCGAGGAGGCGATCGGGAACTACCGCAAGGGCGACGTCGTCAAGGCCAAGGTGCTCGACGTCGATGTCGAGAAGGAGCGCATTTCCCTCGGCATCAAGCAGCTCGAAGGCGACCCGATGGACAGCGGCGCTGCCGGCGAACTGAAGAAGGGCGCGGTGGTCACCTGCGAGGTCACCGACGTGAAGGAAGGCGGCATCGACGTGAAGATCGTCGGCACCGACCTCGAAACCTTCATCCGGCGCGGCGACTTGGCGCGCGACCGCGGCGAGCAGCGGCCGGAGCGGTTCGCGGCTGGCCAGAAGGTCGACGCCCGGGTCATCCAGTTCGACCGCCGCACCCGCAAGGTGCAGGTCTCGATCAAGGCGCTCGAAGTCGCCGAGGAGAAGGAGGCGATCGCTCAATACGGCTCCTCCGATTCCGGCGCCACGCTGGGCGACATCCTCGGCACCGCGCTCCGGCGCAAGGGCGAGGAAGCCGCCAAGGACGACGACTGACGCCGTCGCGCCGGCCTCTCCGCACCGCTGGCGCGGAGAGGCCGCGATGCTTCGCTTGCCACAATTGCGGCCGGTTTACGGGCGCCATTGGCACCAGTCCCGCCGATTCCTCGAAGGAGATGAGCCATGTCGCTCGATGCTGATTCCATCGTCGATCGCCGCCGGATGCGGCGGAAGCTCACCTTCTGGCGCGTCGTCGGCGTGCTGTTCGCGATCTGCGCCGTCATCGCGGTCGGTCTCGCGCTGAGGGTTCCGGGCAGCAGCATGCTGACCGGACGGACCGGCGATTCGATTGCCCGCGTCACCTTCACGGGCCTGATCCGCGGCGACCAGGACCGCGTCGAGGCACTGGAGCGCCTCGGACGATCCCGCGCCCGCGCCGTGATCGTGCACATCAACAGCCCGGGCGGCACCACGTCCGGCTCGGAGGAATTGCACAGCGCGCTGATGCGGCTGAAGGAGAAGAAGCCGCTGGTGGTCGTGGTCGACGGCCTCGCGGCATCGGGCGGCTACATCATCGCCATCGCGGCCGATCATATCGTCGCCCAGGAAACCTCGCTGGTCGGCTCGATCGGCGTGCTGTTCCAGTATCCGAACGTCACCGACCTCTTGAAGACCGTCGGCGTGAAGATGGAGGAGATCAAGTCGTCGCCGCTGAAGGCCGCGCCCAACGGCTTCGAGCCGACCTCGCCGGAG
>DASSPO010000345.1:0-8822 GCA_035699585.1 Bauldia sp. | reverse complement strand
GCGCTGGGTGCTCGAGGCGTTCTGCAAGGCCTTCTTCGAGGTCGACCGCGTGCAGATGCGCTTCCGCCCGTCCTTCTTCCCCTTCACTGAGCCGTCGATGGAAGTCGACATTCGCTGTCGCCGCGTCGGCAACGAAGTGCGCTTCGGCGAAGGCGACGACTGGCTGGAGATCCTCGGCTGCGGGATGGTCCATCCCAACGTCATCCGCTCCGGAGGCCTCGATCCCGACAAGTTCCAGGGTTTCGCCTGGGGCATGGGGATCGACCGCATCGCCATGCTCAAGTACGGCATGCCCGACCTCCGCGCCTTCTTCGACGCCGACGTCCGCTGGCTCAACCACTACGGCTTCCGCCCGCTCGACCTGCCGACGCTGGTGGGGGGCGTGTCGTCGTGAACGCGGCAGAGGTCTTCGCCTGGACGTCGCTCGTGCCGTTCGCCGCTGGCCAGGCGGTGGCGCTCGAGATTCGCAAATTCGTCTTTACTATCAAGGGCGATGGCCGGGTGACCGAACTCAGCGACGAGACCGTGGGCCTCCACATGCACGTCCCGCCGCAGCTCGGCATCGAGGAGACGGCCCTCGACCTCGCATTGACTTGGCGCGGTTCGGAAGGCGGCAACGGCCTCCGCCTCGACACCACTCGCAAGGGACAGACGCGGCGGACCGAGCACGACGACATGCGCATGACCGTGCTGCCCTCGGCCAAGGTCCGGGTCGAGCGCGCAGCGACCGGTCCCGACGACAAGGACATGGCCTTCACCATCGCACGCTCCGGCGCGCAGCTCGCGATCGGCGACATCTTGGGCTTCGGCCAGCTCGACGGCGCCACCATCACGCTAAGGGCGGGGTGAGCGATGCAGACTGAACGGGATGTGACGCGACGCACTGCGTCCGAAGGAAGCGACGGAAGATCATGAAGTTCACCTTGTCCTGGCTCAAGGAGCATCTCGACACCATCGCGACCGTCGATGGCATCGCCGATCGTCTCACCATGATCGGCCTCGAGGTCGAGTCGGTGGAAGATCCGTCGAGAGCCTTCGCGCCATTCCGAATTGCCCGTGTCGTCTCGGCCGAAAAGCACCCCAACGCTGACCGCCTCCGCGTCTGCATGGTCGATCCCGGCGACGGGACGAGCGTGCAGGTGGTCTGCGGCGCACCCAACGCGCGGACCGGCATGCTGGGCGTCTTTGCGCCGGCCGGCACCACCATCCCCGGCACCGGCGCGAAGCTCGAGAAGGGTGTGATCCGCGGTGTTGAGTCGAACGGCATGTTGCTCTCCGAGCGCGAGCTCGGACTTTCCGACGCCCACGAGGGCATCGTCGATCTCCCCGCCGATGCGCCGGTCGGCGCGGCTTATGCCGAATACGCGGGCCTCACGGACCCGGTGATCGATGTGGCGGTCACCGCCAATCGCGGCGACGCGCTCAGCGTCGCCGGCATCGCCCGCGATCTCGCGGCCGCCGGCGAGGGCCGGCTGATCGACCGCCCGGTCGACCCGGTGAAGGGCGACGGTCCGTGTCCGGTGAAGGTGACGCTTGACTTCGGCGACACGCCGTCGCTGTGCCCCGCCTTCGGCCTTCGCCTGTTGCGCGGCGTGAAGAACGGCCCGTCGCCGGAGTGGCTGAAGCGGCGGCTCCGCGCCATTGGGCTCAGGCCCATCAACGCGCTGGTCGATATCACGAACTTCATCACCTTCGACCGCGGCCGGCCTCTCCATGTCTTCGACGCGGCCAAGGTCAAGGGCAACCTCGTTGTCCGCCGGGCGCGCGCCGGCGAGACGGTGCTCGCCCTCGATGGCAAGACCTATGCGCTCGATCCGGAGATCTGCGTCATCGCCGACGACAACGGCGTCGAGTCGATCGCCGGCATCATGGGCGGCGAGTGGTCGGGATGTACCGAGACAACCACCGACGTGCTGATCGAGTCGGCACTCTGGGAGCCGCTCAACATCGCCGCCACCGGCCGCAGGCTCGGCATCCATTCCGACGCGCGCCACCGCTTCGAGCGCGGCGTCGACCCGGCCTTCATGCTGCCCGGGCTCGAACTTGCGACCCGCATGGTGCTCGACCTCTGCGGCGGCACGGCGAGCGACATCGTCGTCGCCGGCGAAGTGCCCGACCCCAAGACCGTGATCGACTTCCCCGTCGCCGAGATAAAGCGGCTCGCCGGTATCGACCCGTCGGTAAGCGACGTCACGGAGATCCTCCAGGCGCTCGGCTTCACCTGCAAGCCGCACCGCATGTCCGGCACGATCACCGTCGCGGTTCCGACCTGGCGTCCGGACGTGACCATGAAGGCTGACCTCGTCGAGGAAGTGGTTCGGATCATCGGTGTCGATCGGGTGCCGGCGACGCCGCTGCCGCGCGTCCCCGGTGTGCTCAAGCCGGTGCTCACGCCCATCCAGATCCGCACCCGGCGGGCAAAGCGCGCGTTGGCCGCGCGGGGACTGGTCGAGGCGGTGACCTGGTCCTTCATCGCGCACAAGGCAGCGCAGGCCTTCGGGGGCGGCAAGCCTGAGCTCGTGCTCGCCAATCCGATCGCCGCCGACATGTCGGACATGCGGCCCAGTCTGCTGCCGGGACTCCTCGCCGCGGCCCAGCGCAACGCCGACCGCGGCTATGACGACCTCGCCCTGTTCGAAGTGGGCCAGATCTATCGCGGCGACCGGCCGGAGGACCAGGTGATCGCGGCAAGCGGCGTTCGCCGTGGGACGGCGGCCGCCGGCGGCAGCGGCCGGCACTGGTCCTCCAAGGCGTCTCCGGTCGGCGTGTTCGACGCCAAGGCGGACGCGCTGGCGACGCTTGACGCGCTCGGTCTGTCCCAGGACAAGGTGCAAGTCGTGGCCGAAGCGCCGTCCTGGTTCCACCCTGGCCGGTCCGGGACGATCCGCCAGGGACCGAAAACCGTCATCGGCCACTTTGGCGAGTTCCATCCCAAGACGCTCGAGGCGCTCGACGTCGAGGGTCCGCTGGCCGGCTTCGAGCTGATCCTCGATGCGATCCCTCTGCCGCGGGTCAAGCCGACCAAGACCAAGCCGGCGCTGGAACTCTCTGACCTTCAGCCGGTCCGGCGCGACTTCGCCTTCGTGCTCGACCGCGCCGTCGAGGCGGCGAAGGTGGTCCGCGCCGCCGAAGCGGCGGACAAGAGGCTGGTCGCTGGCGTTACAGTTTTCGACCTGTTCGAAAGCGAGGCGCTGGGACCGGGGAAGAAATCGCTCGCGATCCAGGTGACGCTGCAACCGAGGGAAAAGACGCTCACCGACGAGGAGATCGAGGCGGTGGGGCGGAAGGTCGTCGCCGAGGTCACGAAGGCCACGGGCGGGACGCTGCGGACATAGAGCGCACGGACCCTGGGTCTCGGTATCCGCTCAAAAAGGGGTGTGATCCCACAGGACGTTCCTTGTCGTTCCGGTGTCAGGGCTCCCCCACCTCCGCCACTTGCTCCGCCGCCTCCGTCTCCTCGACCGGTGCGGCCAGGCCAAACACCGAGCGGGCGCGCCCGAGCCACGCCTCCTCGTCGACGGCCACCACCACGACTTCGCCCGCCGACGTCGCGATCGCCACGGAGGATGAATCCGGGAGCCACAGCATGCGGCGGAGATGGCCGCCCTCGTCGTCCCCCGCCTCCACCGTTCCGGCAGGGGCTGTGCGGTAGATGCGCGCCGTGACCATGAGCTTGTTTTCCGCGAGCGACCAGATCTTGAGGTTGCCCTCGGTGTCGACCGCGGCGATCAGCGTATCGTCCGCGCTCCAGGCGGCGCCGTCGATCTGGCGGCTGCCGAGATCGATGCGTTGCGGCTCGCCCGGCGTGGCCAGATCGTAGATGTAGAGGATGCCGCCGTTGCCGGTGACCAGAACCCTGTCGCCGGCGTGATTGACCGCGACGGTGTCCATCGCCTCGTCGGCCTTCACCCAACCGTTCTCGATGCGCTTCCGCGCCGCGATGTCCCACAGCCAGACATTGCCAAGCGCGTCGGCCGAAACCAGGCGCTCGCCGCCGGGCAGAACGGCCAGCGCCAGCACCGGCTCGGGGTGGAGTTCGGCGAAGTCCACCGCCTCTCCGCCGAGCGGCCACAGCCGCACCGCACCCCCCAGGGTGCCGATGACCAGCGCCTTGCCGTCCGGCAGCCAGCGGACCGACTCGACCACGCTCTCGTCGATCCGCCGCTCCTCGACAACCTCGCCTTCCGGCCACTTGCCGACCGCAAGGAAGCCGTCGGCATCGACCGATGCCACCCAGGGCTTGTCGGGACTCCAGCGGAGTGAGCGCACTTCGGCCTCACGTTCCGCCGGGATGGATCCGGCAAAGGCCAGCGCTTGCATGTCCCACACGTACACACCGCCCTTACCCCCGCCGGCGGCAAGCCAGCGGCGATCAGGCGAAAGGTCTAGGTCGGTGAGGGAGGTGGCCTCTGGCGCGTCGAGCGCGAAGGCGACGGTGTCGAACCTGTCGACCGTCCAATACTTGACGGAACCGTCGACCGAGGCGGAAGCGATTGCATCGCCTGTTTCGTTCCAGGCGATCGAGAGCACGGTGTTGGAATGGCCGCTGAAGCGGTCCACCAGGACGGGCGCATCGCCGACGAGACGATAGAGACAGATGTCGACGCCGCCGCAGGCGGCGGCGAGCCGCCCGCCGGCCGGGTCGAAAGCGAGCGCGGTGACGCTGCCCTCAGGCTGAGCCAGTTCGCGCACGCCGCCCGACGCATCGATCAGGAACACACGCCCGTCGGCGCCGCCTGCTGCCGCCGTTGCTCCGTCGCCGGTCAGGGCAAGAGACAGAAGCCTCGGAGCGCCGTCGATCGCGACCCTTTTGACCGCCGGCGTCGCCCCCGCGAGTTCGGCGCGGACCAGGCCCTCGTTCTCCTGCGCCACGAGCGACACCTCGCCGTTCGCACTCAACGCGATCGCCGTTGCGAAATCGGCGGCGAGCGGCGTCGTCGAGCAGGTACCGGCTTCGCCTTCGCAGCGATATGCATTGACCTCGCGCGCCGTTTGCGAGGCGGCAACGATTGTGCCTCCGCCCGGCGCCATCGCCGCCGCACGGCCGATGTCGTCGGCGATGCGAATCTCGCCGGCGATCGAGCCCGACGCGTCGAGCCGCACCAGACGGCCGTCGTCGAGCAGCACCACGGCGCCGCCGACGCGCGTGGTCGACAGCGCGCGGATCGCCGGCGGCTGGGGACCGGCGTCCTGAAGTTGGGCGATCGACGCCACGAGGCTGGGAGCGGTTCCGGCGACCGGGTCCCAGATGTGCAGGCGGCCGTTTGATCCGGCGACGAGAATCTCGTTCGCATCCGGGACGAACGCGACATGGCCGGGGCGCAGCCCGTCGGCAGTCGCGCTCCGCACGAGATGCGGCGAGAGCGCCAGCACGCTTTGAAGCAGCGCCGAGCGCGTCTCCGTCGTCGAGAGCAGCTCGACCGCGTCGACCCCCGCGGCTGTCGCACCGGCGACGTCGCCAAGCTGAAGGAGATCCCGCGAGGCGAAGGCAAGAAGCGTCGCCTGAGCGCCGCGGTCGGCGGCCTCGGCCTCGAGCCGCGCTGTCTCTGCGCTCTGCTGCGCCAGGAAGACGATGGCGCCGGCGACGATGACGATCGCCACCACCGCCGCCGCGCCGGCAATGAGCAGGTTGCGGAGGCGTCGTCCACGGCGGCGCTCGGCCTCCTCTTCGACGACGCTCGCCGCGATGAAGGCTTTCTCGGCCTCGTTGAGCGACTGGGGATGGTCGACCAGCCACTGCCGGGCGCGACTGAGAAGCAGGCCGCGCAGAAGAGCCGCCCGCTTGTCGGGGTCGGCCGCCTTCTCCCAGTCGGCGAGCGCATGGTCGAGCTGCATCCGTCCGATCAGGAAGTCCCGCTCTTCGTCGAGCCAGCCGCGCAGCCGCGGCCATTTCCGCAGCAATGACTCGTGCGCGACCTCGATCGTTCGCTGGCCGCCCTCCTCGCCGAAAATGACCAGTCGCGCCGCCTCGAGTCGTTGGAGGAGGGGCCGTGCCCGCTCCGGGATCTGGTCGAGGCGCGCCGGACGGCGGGAATACTCGCCCTCGCTGTTGACCCAGACCAGTCCGCCGATGAAGGCCTCGCGAAGCGCCTGCAGATCCTCGGCCGACGGTTTTGCCTCGGCCAAGACCTCGTCGGCGCGCTTGCGGACGGAATTTTCGAGCGGATTGAGCCCGGCCGCCGGATCACCCAGCGCGGCGTAGTGGACAAGGGAGAGCTGCCGCGCCGTCCCGCCGCTGTCGCGCTCGTCCACGTAGCGGTCGTAGAGCTCGCGGAGAGTGAAGGCGAGAAGCGGCAGTGCATCCTCGGTGCCGGCGTCGGCGGCGGCGGCGGCGATCAGGCCCTCCTCGACCTTGAGCCCGGCAACGCGAGCGGGACCCTCGATGATCTGACGGACCCGGTTGAGCGGCAGCGGACCGAGCGAGAATTCCTCGAAGCGAAGCACATCCTCCGCCGCTTCCTGGAGCTGGCCGAGATAGTCGGAACGGAGCGTGATCAGGCCGATGAACATCGATTTTTCGTCGGCCGCCCCCTTCATTACGCGAAGAAAGATCTGCGCCTCCTCGGGCGGTGTGACGGTGAAGAGCTCCTCCGCCTGGTCGATCGAGATGAGGAGGTACGCTTCGCGCGATCCGGCGGCGGTCTGGAGCGTCTCGGTCAGCTCGGCGAGCGCCTTTTCCGGATCGCGCGACGCGAACTTGTCCCGCCAGGCCCTCCATTCATCCGGCTTTCCCAGCGCCTCCGCCGCCGCACGGGCGAACTCGCCGACCGGGTCGAGCCGGGGGCGAAAGGCCGGCAGCACGATCCAGTTGCGCTTGTCCCGCTGGAGCCGCGGCAGCACCCCGGCGCGTAGAAGCGACGACTTGCCCGACCCGGACGCGCCAAGAAGCGCCACGAGCTTGGGCGAGCCCTGGACGCGCCGTGCGTTGAGCCGCTCGATCAGACGCCGCACGTCGTCGTCGCGGCCGAAATAGATCGCGGCGTCCTCGGCCTGGAAGGCAAGAAGACCGGGATAGGGCGGCCGCCTCTGGTCCCACTGAAATCCGCCCTGCGCATCGAGCGCGATCTGGGTCAGCTCGCGCGCGAGCTGGGCGAGGCCGCCCTGACGGTCGTTGCGAAGGTCGAGCTGCTGGATGTCGGGAGCGACAAATCGCTCGCCGCCCGGCGCGACGATCACCGGAAAGATCGCCTTTCCGAGCGCGCGGGCCTGGGTGAACTCGGCGAAGCACCATTTCGATTCCAGCCAGCGCGGGGTGAGGACCAGGATGACGGCATGGGCGCTGTCGATCTGCTGGTAGAGGGTGCGTTCCCAGTTGCTGCCGGGCTGGATGCCGGTGTGCTTGTCGATGTCGAGGAAGGTTTCGTCGAACCCGTGCCCGCGCAGCCAGGCCATTATCTCGGCCGAGACCTCGTTGTCGCGGCTCGAATGGGAGACGAAAATCCGCGCCATCGGCCGCGACTAGTCCGCAACAGGGCGGCGCGCTGGCGGCGCGAAACCGCAGGCCGGTCCGGATTTCGTCTGGCGCGCCATGACGCTGCGGTCGAAGCCCCGTGCTTTTTGCTGTGTCATGGGTAGAATTGGCGGGCTCGGGGGTCAATCGGGAAGGCAGTCGGGTTGGGCATGGGGGCGATGGGAGAAGTCCGGTCAGGGTTGAGGGCGGCTGCGATGGCGTTGTCGCTGCTCGCCTTTTCCGTCATGAGCGCCGCTGCCGGCGGCGCCTGGAAGGAACGAAGCCAACTCATCTGGGACGCCTCGGCCGGAAAGCTCGTCCGTCAGACGCTTCGCGCTTGGGACCCCCATCCCGAACTCGGGCTCGACTTTGTGTGGGAGGCCGCGCGCGGGACGCCCCCGGCCGGTCCGATCACCGGTTCGGGACGCTTGCTGTGGCTCGCCAAGGGTGCTGCGGCTTACGACCGCGCCGCAATCTTCAGTGAATACGAGGGCGAGGTCCGCAATGGCCGGCCGGACGGCCGCGGCAAGATCAAGCTCAGGTCCGGGCTCACCTACGACGGGACCTGGCGCGACGGCGCCATGATCGGTTACGGCGTGCTCCGCTTCGAAAACGGCGATCGCTATTCCGGAGCGGTCGATGACGGCGCGCCCGATGGCTTCGGCCGCTATGCCTCGGTCGACGGAACCGTCTTCGAGGGCACCTTCGTGGCCGGCAGGCGCGACGGTCGAGGCATCCTCACCACGGCGGACACGCGCCGCTATCGCTCGGTGTGGAAGGACGGCGTGGAGATCGAGCGGACGCCGCTCGACGACGCGCGGGCGATCGCCCAGGCGGGCGGGGTGACCGTCAGCACCTACGTCGATACCAAGCTCAACAACGAGTTCATCGATGCCGACGTGGACATGCTCTCCTACGTCTACACGGCGACACCGTCGGCCGGCGAGGTTTTCGTCACCCTGGACGCGCCACAGATTCTCGACATCTGGAAAGGCGATGCGGTGCTGCGCGACGACGAGATCGACCGGTCCGCATGGCTGTTCGAGGATCCCGGGCAGTTCTCCCCGGTCTTTCTCGTGGTCGAGCTCGCCAACGAGGGGAACCAGACCGCGCAGGTCACGTCGGCCTGGTTCGACCTCGCCCGCTCCGAAACTGACTACCAGCCGTATGTCGTGGTTTACGGCTCCTCCAACACCGTGTTCGACCCGACCTTCGCCTTCCAGAATTTCGGCTGGAGCGAAGCCTTCGACGCCACGCTCACCTATGCCTTCGGCGACGAGAACGGTCCGGCGACGCAGGACTTCGTCGCCAGTCTCGGCACCATCGACAACTACCTGCAGGCGACGGCGGTCGACGGCATGATCGACCTCGG
>DASSPO010000344.1:0-3969 GCA_035699585.1 Bauldia sp. | reverse complement strand
GACGGCTAGCATCCATCGTTTACGGCGTGGACTACCAGGGTATCTAATCCTGTTTGCTCCCCACGCTTTCGCACCTCAGCGTCAGTACCGATCCAGTGGGCCGCCTTCGCCACCGGTGTTCTTCCTAATATCTACGAATTTCACCTCTACACTAGGAATTCCACCCACCTCTTCCGGACTCAAGACGTGCTGTATCAAAGGCAGTTCCGAAGTTGAGCTCCGGGATTTCACCCCTGACTGACACATCCGCCTACGTGCGCTTTACGCCCAGTGATTCCGAACAACGCTAGCTCCCTTCGTATTACCGCGGCTGCTGGCACGAAGTTAGCCGGAGCTTATTCTGCGGGTACCGTCATTATCTTCCCCGCCAAAAGAGCTTTACAACCCTAAGGCCTTCGTCACTCACGCGGCATGGCTGGATCAGGCTTGCGCCCATTGTCCAATATTCCCCACTGCTGCCTCCCGTAGGAGTCTGGGCCGTGTCTCAGTCCCAGTGTGGCTGATCATCCTCTCAGACCAGCTACGGATCGTCGCCTTGGTGGGCCATTACCCCACCAACTAGCTAATCCGACGCGGGCTCATCCAATGGCGATAAATCTTTCCCCTCTCGGGCACATACGGTATTAGCCCAAGTTTCCCTGGGTTATTCCGTACCATTGGGTAGATTCCCACGCGTTACTCACCCGTCTGCCACTTTCCACCACCCGAAGGTGGCTTCACGTTCGACTTGCATGTGTTAGGCCTGCCGCCAGCGTTCGTTCTGAGCCAGGATCAAACTCTCAGGTTGAACTGAGAACTTGTCTCGGCTGATCACTACACTCACGTCATTTCTTTGACGAGTTCCCAAGCACCGTTCGCCCGCGGTCTTGCGACCGGGACGACAGCGGATGCTTAGAATGAACGTAGTACCGCCGAAGTCTCTTTCGGCCTGCCGATCCGAGGATCAGCAAGCCCGCAAGGACTCCGCCGCCTACGTTTCTCTTTCTTCCTATTCACTTGTCAAACAGCACGGCGACGGATCGCCGTTCGGAAGGGCTTTTCGCCGATCCAGCGCGCGACGCGAGACGTTCGCCGAAGCGAATTGCCGTCCCACGGACTGCGAGCAGAAAACGCGGAGGTAATCCAGCGCCGCTCGGCACTGCCTCTCGCGTGAGGGCCTATATAGGTGCGGCCTTCGCCGGCTGTCAACACTCGAAGGCAAGAAAAATTGCGCCGGCAAAATCCGACGGGCAATCCCGATCGGAATCCGCGGGACACCCCCATCGCCGCCACGGACATATAGGTTGTCAGGCGGGCCTTATTAGTGCCAAAAAGGCGGCAAGACTGCCATTTGGACCTTGCGGCGGATTCGCCGGCTTCGCCGGTGCGCCAGGAAGGGACCGGGCCGCCAGCCGGCCGTCGTTGGAGGGAGTCGTTCCGCCGCGCAGGCGGAACGCGCCGATCGGGGAGACTGGCGAAACGTGAGGGGGCGGACCGGCCGGAATTATTTCGGACTGCGGGGCGACGTCGTCGACCTCGGCACCGAGCCTCCGCTCGTGGTCGGGGGCGAGGACGAGGAGGCGCCCGTAAGGCGGGGAGTGAGCGTCCGCTGGCTGTGCGGCACCATCCTCACCGGGCTTGCCTCGACGTTTCTCATGGGCGGGGCGCTCATGGCCGCCCTCAACAACCCCAACCAGCTGGCCGCCCGTCCGGACGCGCTCCAGAGTGCGAGCGCCGACCCCGCCGCGGGCGTCGCCTTCGGCCGCAAAGGCGACCGCATGCGGCCGACCGAGGAGGCGGTATCAAGCCGCCAGATCCTCCAGGTTTCGACCGTCACCAAACAGGGCGAACGGGACTTCATCAAGCTCCGGCCCTTCGCCCGGGTGGTCGCGACGCTCTCCTCGCCTTCACCGGAGAACGCCGACCGGATTCCCGAGTACGACGCGCTCCGCATCTTTGCCGACACCTCGGCTCCCGAGCCTCCCGCCGACAGCGCCGCGACCGCCAATGCCGCGGGCGACGACCAGTTCTACGGCGCCGAGGTGGACGGCGAAGTCTCGGTCAAGATCAGCGACTTCCCCGCCGGGCCGATCGAGAAGGATCCGCGGATCGTCATGGCGGCTGAGGATGTCGAGGCGATCGTGCGCGCCTCCGCCACTTTCGGCGGCAGCGAAACCGACATGGCGGCGCTTTCGTTCATCGACCCCGGCGGCAGCGGCGACGAGTTTGCCGGCGAGGAAGACCCCTTCTCCGCAATGGGCGTCAAGATCATTCCGGAGAACGTCTCCAACGTCGCAAAAAGCGAAGGCGCCACGCCCGGCATGGAAGATGGCGGAGAGCGTTTCATCGACATCGCCAAGGGCCAGAGCTTCCGCGAGCTGCTCGCGGAGAACGAGATAACCGAGGCCGATATCGATGCGATCATCGCGGCGCTCTCGGACCTCGTCGACCTCAATGCCATCCATGTCGGGCAGAAGGTTCGCGTCGCCTATGCCACGGATCTGACGGCGGATGGCTCGGTCATTCCGCTGCGCGTCAGCATCTACGACGAAGGCGCCCACCAGGCCACGGTGGCCAGGACCGACGACAACAGCTTCGTTCGCGCCGACGAACCGACGCTGGCGGCGAATGCCCTGGCGGACGCCAGCGAGGAGGTCGAGAGCTATAGCGGCACCATGCCGAGGCTCTACGACGCTGTCTACGAGACGGCGCTCAAACAGGAAGTGCCGGAGCCGCTGATCGAGCAGCTCGTGCGCATCTTCGCCTACGACGTCGACTTCCAGGCCCGGATCAGTCCCGGCGACACGCTCGAGGTCTTCCACTCGCTCCCCGACGAGGATCCCGACGCCAGCGAGCCGGAAGTGCTGTTCGCCGCGCTGACGCTCAATGGGATCACCAAGCGCTTCTACCGATTCCGCACCCCTGACGACGGCGTCGTCGACTACTATGACGACGAAGGCAAGAGCGCCAAGAAGTTCCTGATGCGGAAGCCGATGACGACCGGCGTGCTCCGCTCCGGCTTCGGCATGCGCCGGCACCCGATCCTCAAATACACGCGCATGCACACCGGGGTCGACTTCGCCGCACCGCGCGGCACGCCGATTCTTGCAGCAGGCAATGGCGTGGTCGAAAAGGCCGGTCGGGACTCCGGTTACGGCAACGTTGTCGTCATTTCCCACACCAACGGCTACGCGACGGTCTACGCCCACCAACAAGGCTTCGCCAAAGGGCTGACGGTCGGCAGCCGCGTGCGGCAGGGACAGGTGATCGGCTATGTCGGCTCGACAGGCCTCTCGACCGGTCCCCATCTTCATTTCGAGATCCGGGTCAACGACAAGCCGGTCGATCCGCTCCGCATCCGCCTGCCCCGGGGCCGCGTGCTCGAGAACGAGATGCTGGCCTCCTTCGAGCGCGAGCGCGAGCGCATCGACAGCCTCCTCGGCAACGACGAAGAGCCGCCGACCAAGGTCGCCGCTGCCGACGACTCCGAATAGCCTCGACGAAAAGTCAGACTCCGGCGATGTCGGCGAGCAGGTTCGCCGCCACGGTCAGCCGTGACAGCGTGATCGCATCGCTGTCGGCGGTTGCGGCGACCGTCTCAAGCGTCGCCGCGGCCCGCGCGCCCCTCGTTTCGAGCCATGTCTCGAATCCGCCGGCACCGATCACCCCGACTACGATTCTGCGGTGGGCCGCGGCAAGGGTTTCGAGCGCCCGGTCGCGGGCAAGGCCGTCGTAGTAGTCGCTCACAGGCAAGCCCAAAGCGAGCCGGCCGATCCGGGCGATCCTCAGCCGCTCCGCCGTGGCAAAGAACACGGGTGCGGCGTCGGCCATCGACGCCCCGGTCGACTCGGTGACGAGGTGGAGGTCGGTCGCCGGGGCAAGCGCAGGCAGGAACGCAATCCGCGCGGCAAGGTCAGCGGGGACCCCGGCTCCCTCGAGCCGCGCCGCCACCTCGCCGAGGGCATGGCGAAATCCCGAGGGGAGGACGCG
>DASSPO010000343.1:0-10236 GCA_035699585.1 Bauldia sp. | reverse complement strand
TCTTGGGAAAGCGTAGCGACTCCAGTTCCAGCGATTCCCCGCCATGGCGATTTCGTCGTGTCCCGGCGCCGCCTCTCTTCGGAGCGTTAGGGAGGGGGAGCCCGTAACGTTACCTGAAGGCCTTCGGGGCGGTAGTCTATCTCGACTGCTCCATCGAAGTCGGCTCCGAGAACGCGCGTTATTAGAAACGATCCGAAGCCGCGTCGCGTTGGTGGCGAGACGGTTGGGCCGCCTCTCTCCCGCCAGGTGAGAACAAACACCGCGTCCGCTTCTGGCTGCCCGAGCAGAACAGACCAAGTGATTTCGACGCGACCGGCGGCATTCGAAAGTGCACCGTACTTGACGGCGTTCGTGCCGAGTTCGTTCATAGCCAAAGCGAGTGACAGGCCCCGCTTGGGATCGAGCGCCAAGTCCGGCCCCTCGATCGTAACCCGATCGAGAGGCAGTGCCGCGATACCCGCCTCGACGACTTTCCGCATGGAGGCCTCTGTCCACCGGGTCTGTGCGAGAATGTGATGGGCGTTTGCCAGGGCCCTAAGCCGCTCGTTGAAGGAAATCTTGGCCGTGGGCAGATCGGTATCCCTCAATGTCTGGGATGCGATTGCCGACACCATGGCAAGAATGTTCTTGGTTCGATGCTCGAGTTCGTGAGTCAGCATCTGCTGCCGCGATTGGGCCTCCTTCTGCTCGGTGATGTCCTGCATCACACCGAACATTTTTATTGGAATGCCCGACGCGTCCCGGACGAACTCGATGTGACGCGAGAGCCAGCGAAGCTGACCGTCACTCGGGCGCCTGATCCGGTATTCGACGACCGGAGACGCTGTGCCTCTCTCGCGAGTTTCACGATTCGACAGGATGTTCCTGTCCTCGGGAATAACAATGTCTTCCAGCACGCTGATATGGACGCTGTCGCGGCGACTCAGTCCCCAAATCTCCCAGAAGCGGTCCGATCCGATTACAAGACCGCTTGCGATGTCGAGCTCCAGCGAAGCGATCCCCGCGGCATTTTGAGAGAGTCGGAGACGCCGTTCGCTTTCGACCAGCGCCTGTTCGACGCGCTTGCGCTCGGTGATATCAATAACCACACCGATGGCGCGTGCACCCAACCCCGGGCCCGTCGGATCGCTCTGTGCCCGGATCAGCAACCATCTTTCTGTGCCATCCGGCCAGAGATGCCGAACCTCGACCTCTAGTTCGTTTTCGCTGCGGGCTATGGCTTCGGCGCCAAGTTGCGTCACCCGTTCAAGTTCGCCCGGCGCGTAACGGGCCTGGTATTCATCAAGCGACGGTCTTGCGTCCGGTGGAAAGCCGTAGAGACGGTTAAGCGCGGCTGACGGAGTGATGCGCCGGTTTGTGACGTCGAGTTCCCACACCGCCAGTTGTCCGGCTTCAATGGCCAATTGTAGTCGGGCCTCGCTTTCAAGAAGAGCCTGCGCGACCTTCTTCTGGTCGTCGATGTCGGTGTTGGTCCCGACCCACCTGGTCACCCGACCGTCAGCGCCGCGAATCGGCACAGCGCGAGCGATGTGCCACCGATGGACACCATCCTTGTGAAGCAACCGGAACTCGGTTTCATACGGCTGACCGGTTGCGACCGCCGATGCCCATTTCTCGGCCGCTATGGGAAAGTCCTCTGGGTGAACGATCTTCGCCCAACCCTGCCCATCGAGCTCGCCTGGTGCGGCACCGCTGTATTCGTAGACCCGTGAATTGAACCAATCGAGAGAACCGTCTGGTTGCGACGACCAGACGTGATTCGGCATCGCCTCGGCGAAGATCCTGAACTGGGCTTCACTCTCGCGCTTGCGCGCGTCTTCACGCAAGACTCGGAACGTCCAGTAGGCGATTGCGAAGAGGGCGATGGCGGCGGGAATTATGATAGTTAGCCATGAAATCGTGTTCGCGTTGAACGATGCGAAGGCGGCGCTTCTGCTGACGGAAGCAAGCGCGACGAGTGGGGTGCCGGGAACCCGACGGTATCCAACGATGCGACTGACACCGTCGGCGGGCGATACTGCATCATAGACGCCCGCCGGCGACGCCGGCAGGTAGTCGGTGAAGAGCACATATCTGCTCAGGTCCATCGGACCATCAGGGAGCGGATACCGCGACACCAGCTGACCGTCATTTCGAAAGAGACTCACCGTCGACAGTTCACCGAGATTCAACGACTGCCAAACTTCTTTCATGAAGTCGGAGTTGAAGGACAGAATGGCGGCGCCTGCGAACGCCCCGTTGCGCTCTATGCGCTTGCTGATGGCGAAGATCTGCTCGCCGTTAAGGCGGCTGACGAGCAGGGAACTGATGTGCCAGGAGTCGCCTTTGGCGACCGCTGAGAAATACTCCCGGTCCCTGATATCGATTGGCTTGAAATCGGGATCTGTCGTCAGGCGCGTGGTCCCCCCGGCATCAACCACATACACCTTCACTGACCCCGGCAACGTGGAGACGGCCTCGGCCAGCTTCGCCTTGCTGTCGTTCGTCGGCGACGCGAGGTCGTCACCGAAGGAATTGTCGACCCGCTCGAGGACCTGCCGCGCCGTTTCCAATGCCCAGCCAACGTTGACCGAAACAACCTGAGATGCCGAAGCAGCCTTGTTGCGCGCTGCCGTCTCCGTGTCCCGGTAGATTTTCCAGAAAAGGAAGCCCGCACCCGCAGCGACGAAGACGAGCAGAAGCGCGATCAGCCCAATCGCTACGACATGCGGCTTCAGTGGTGAACGCATGCAGCGTGGCGGCGTTGATCGGGGTCCCAGCTACCGATGGACTTTGTCACAGTGGCACTCGGATGTGACGATGAACCAGAAAGTGTAACCCGCCTATCCCTCGTCGAGGGGCAGCGTCATGAGTCGGGTGCATGTTGCGTGGTGGCGGTCGCGGTCTTGGGGCCGCCGACCGTGTAAGAAGGGTATGGGTGCTGCAACGAGTCGAACTCGGACGTGTCGTCCCGACCGCGGTTTTTCCGCAAACCCCGCGCCGGGCAGCAGATCCGGCCGGCCCCTCCACTAATCGTCACCGCCAGCTCGCGAACGCAAGGGTACTTCCAAGGTGGTCCTGAAATGGGGGTCGTGGATGATGGCAACAACGCCGCTCCACTTTCGCTCGATGAGTGCGTGCACAAGTTTCGAGCCAAACCCCTTGTTGGCGGAACCAGCGGACGTCGACAGTGGATCATCCCACTCGAAACGAAAAACCTTCGATCCATCCGATCGCGGTCGGAATGACCAGTTTACGCGGATCGCCCCGTAGTCCTTTCCGAGAGTTCCATACTTCACCGAGTTTGTCGCGAACTCATGGAGTACAAGGCCCATATCAAAGCAAAGTTCCGGCGGGAGGAGTATGTCTCGGCCTTCGCTTGCAACCCGAGCTCCAAACGGCTTAAGCGCCTCTTCAACCAATTCCTGAAAGCGAGTGGACCTCCATCCACCACGAGAGACGATGTAGTTTGCGCTTGCGAGTGCGCTCAAACGTTTGCTGAAGGTTTCCTTGGCAAACTCAATAGACGCCTCTGCAGTAAAGGTTTGACCTGCAATACTGTTCACCAATTGCAGCATATTGCCGGCACGGTGCGCCATTTCGCGCACCAGCAGCCTCTGGTGATCCGCAGCCCCGGCTTGCCTTGCGGCCGCCGCTACAATGTTCGCCAGCGACTGGAGAAACTCGGCATCGGTTTCGTCAAATTGGCGAACTTCACGAGCATGTATCCCAAACACGCCGAACGGTCGGAACTCGGATCCTGGAATGACGACCGAGATCCCGCTTCTCGCCTTGTGGTCATGCAAAAGTTTGGGGCCGCTGAACCGCGTTTCTTCTAGCAGATCCCTGACGATAACTGGCTCCTTAGCCAGCAAAGTGTAGCCTGCCTGGGAAGCGCGCTCGATTCCCACTTTGGCGTGACCGACGAGTCCGTCGCCCCACCCCATGCCGGCGCGAAGCAAGAGATGGTCGGCGCTATCGGCGAATTGCAGTATCTTCGTCAGAGGAACACGAAGCACGTCGGCTGCGATCTGTACGGCAGCACTGAGAACCTTCTCGAAATCCCCCTCATTCAGTGCGTAGGAACCGAATCGCGCGACGGCGTTCTGCTGGGCGAGCCGCCGCTCCAACGCCTGCTTGTTCCTGACGCGCTCGGTGGCGTCGACGCAGACGCCGGTTAGGTAGCGGCTACCATCCGACGCGATGACGATCCCCCCCGATGTTTCGATCCACAAGTCCGGTTCGTTTTCGCGCGGGGCTGTTCGGTAGACCGCTTTATAGGGGTCTCCGGTCTCGATGCTCCTGGCGATTGCCTGCCAAACGCTGGCCGCATCCTCCGGGTGGAGATCGCGTTGGAAACTGGACAGGGTTCCGTCAAACGAACCTGGCGGAAGTTGATGAACGCTCTCGAGGTTTCGCGTCCATCTCAGTTGATTGCTATCGATCCTCCAGCGCCAGACCCCCGCGCCTCCCAAGCGCAGTCCTTCCTCGAGCGCGCTGGCTTCTGTGAGAAACTGCGCCGGCGTTTCGTTGTCGGTGATCGGGTTGTCGGCTTGGTTCTTCATGGCCTTCGAACCTAATGCATCGAGGGCCCGAAGAACATCCGATATGACAACAAGCGGATGTGCCAGGTCAGGGAGGTGCAAGTCCCACCCCGCGGCCGCCAGGCGAAGAACTCGGAGTTCGGACGCTGGTGTGGAATCGTGCAGGCCGTTCACCAGGGAGCGGCTTCCCAGCACGAAGCAGCTCGCGGTCAACCACCGATCTCCACGCCAGAAGCAGAGGTAGAGCGACCGGCGACGAGACCTTCTGCCTCGCTCGTTCCTCCCGGGGGCACATCTTCTTCGACGAGCGTACAGCAACGAGGCGCGTCGTTGCGGCTCCTTTCAACTGAACTTCTAATTTCCTTCGCGCCCGCTTGACTGAGTCTGATGGAGACCGCCCGATCCGGACGAGAAATGTCATTTGCCTGCTTCGCGTCTTCCGCGACGCAGGCGGGAACTTCGCGCTGCACCGCCAGTTTGTTGGGGAGCGCGGAGAATCGACGGAGACGGACGTGAGCATGAAGGAACAAGGGTCCGCACAAAACTTGGTACGGACGCCGCCTCGTGGCCAAGACCATCTCGACGATGGCCGGTCACGTGCCCCCGGAGAGAAGGGCGATTTACGCCGTCGGGCCGGTGGCCCCGGCCAGCCGGACCACCAGGCCGACAACGAGCGCGAAGCCGGGAAGCCCCGAGACCTGGCGGATCCGCTTGCCACGCCGCTTGAAGCCCTCGTGGTTCGCGAGCGGCCCAAAGCCAACCGGGAACGCCATGCCGACAAGCAGCAACCCGAGGAAGCCGGCCCAGGCCGAGCGAGCAAAACGCCGCCGAAGTCCGGCCGGTATTAGGCGCCGGAGATGATCAAACAGCCGCCCAGCGATCAGGCCACCCATTCCAGCGGACGGCGTAACGCAAACCGGGGGGCCCGCAGTGACGCGGCTCGCTTGAGAGGCTCGCGAAACACGACCCTCGCGGAGGAATCCCCGGCCGATCGAAAGCCGGCCGGCCGCGGGCGAAAGCAACACGGTCGCCGCCAACCGGCGCAATAGACCCTTTGCGGCGTAAGGTCGATTTCCACCGATCGGCCCTCATGCGGCAACTGACGGCTTCCACTCGATTTGCGGAGAAAAGCCCGCGCCGGACGCCCAGCCCTGGTCGCACAATTGCATGGGGATGTACGCTCGTTCTCCATTGGCATGATGATCCCCCTCTGCGTCCGCGAACTGCAGGCCGAGGTGGAGGTCGACGGCCGGTCCCGGTAGGCCCCGCTTGACGGGGGTATGGCGCCCGTCCAAACGGGGGCGCTATGCAGTCCGGAAGACGTCCGTGCTGACATAACGCAAACCTGAATCAACGATGATCGTTGCGACGGTCTTCCCCGGTCCCATTCGCTCCCCGATCCGAAGGGCTGCAACAACGTTGGCACCCGTCGACGTGCCGGCAAAGATCGCTTCGTCGCGCGCCAGGCGTCGCGCCATCGCCTTGGCGTCATCGGTCGAAACGGTCAGGATCTCCGTGACCTCCTTGGGGTGCCAGAGCGGCGGAATGAAACCTAGCCCGATACCTTCGATCTTGTGGGAGCCGGGAGGTTTTCCCGACAGCACAGCGGATTCGGCCGGCTCGACGGCGAAGACCGGAAGGTCCGGCTTGTGGCGCCGCAGCGCCCGGCTCATGCCGTGGATTGAGTGGGCGGTGCTGACGGTATGGACCAAGGCATCGACCTGACCATTGGTCTGGCTCCATATCTCCTCGCCGAGCCCGGCGTAGCCTTCCGCTCCGTCCTCATTATTCAATTGATCGGCCCACCAGTGGCCTGGCTGTCGGCTGATCTCGCCGGCTTTTGCGATCATTGCCTGGATCAGTTCCTTGGTGATCCGCTTGCCGTCGCTCACCACGTCGGTGATCTCGGCACCATAGGCACGCATCGTCCAGCGCTTCTCTTCGCTGAAAGCGTCAGAGAACACAAAATGCGTCCGGTAGCCTTGCGCACTTGCGACAAGAGCCAATGAAATGCCTGTCGTGCCGGCCGTGTACTCGACGACGGTGCCCCCCGGCTTCAGAAGGCCGGCGGAGGCCGCGCGTTCGATGATCGTGCGCGCCAGCCGATCCTTCATGCTGCCGGTCGGGTTGGCGGATTCGAGCTTGGCAACGATCCGCGCGCCGCTATCAGGGACGACGCGACGGAGTTCGACCAGCGGAGTGTTCCCGATCGCATCCAGAATGTGCCGGCCGTGCATATCTGCCCTCCCCAGTCGCATTGTTATTCTTCCCTCGCGACTCTTATGCGTCATTTCCCTTTCGTGCCAGGCTTGGAAATTCTGGACGAAAATCTCGACGGCGATATGAGCGCTTTGGGCGTGATGTTGATGAGGGCCGCCATCATGAGCGTGCCGGTCGTTGGCGGACCATCGACATAGCCTTCAAAGTCATGTTCGGCACGTGCCGCCGCCCGAGACGCGGTGGCGAACTTCACGATCCGCATTCCGATGGGGCTGAGAGTTGCGCCCGGCCCGCCGCGGGCTCACACTCGCTGCGTTGGCCAGATGGGAGGGCCTGTTTCGGGCTTGGGCCGGTCGATGCAAAGTTTTGGTGAACTTCAGCAGCAGCTTGGTCCAGCCTTGATGGCCAATAAGCCAGGATCGGGTATCGATCATGTGCTCGTGGTGCTTCCCTCGTTCAGTCTCGGCGAGTCGACGCTCTCACACTATGCCGCCAGGATTCCGGCTCTCGAACATCGCTACCTGCTCGCTCTCTTCCAGTTGGGGCGGATTGAATCCTGCGAAATGATCTTCATAAGCACCATGGCGCCAGAGCCTGAGGTACTTGACTACTATTTTTCCCTTATTCCCCCGGAGCGGCGCGAGAGTGCGCAGGCGCGGTTCAGTGTCGTTAGCCTTCCCGACCATTCAGCTAGGGCGGTCGCCGACAAGCTCATTGATCGACCCGAGCTGCTTGAAATGATCAAGGCACGCTTCGGCGGAAGGCCCGCCTTTATTGAGCCTTGGAACGTGACCCGAAGCGAAGCCGAGATCGCTGTCCGCCTCGGCGCGCCGATCAATGGGACCGCGCCGGATCTTTGGACCCTGGGGTTCAAGAGTTCAGGCCGCCGCATCTTTCGTGAGGCGCAGGTGATGCTGCCCTTCGGCTTCGAGGATGTGCGCTCCCCGGACGATATTGCATCCGCCATTCACGCTATTCGCAAGGCTCGCCCAAAGGCAACCGGCGTCGTGGTCAAGCACGACAACAGCGGTTCGGGCGACGGGAACAGGCTGATCCGTTTCGCGGGCTTACCCGAGCCGAATGATGAAGGCATTCGCGCGCACCTCGCGGCATGGCCGGAGTGGTATCTACGCGATCTCGCTCAAGGTGGTGTTGTTGAGGAACTCATCCACGGTGATCGCTTTTCCAGCCCGAGTGCGCAGGTCGATATTGCTCCCGACGGGACAGTTGCGGTCCTCGCCACGCACGAACAGGATCTCGGAGGTGATGAGGGACAAGTCTATCAAGGATGTCGATTCCCGGCCGATCCCGCGTATGCGGCACAGCTTGCCGAAACTGCGCGGGCGGTTGGCGCGCGGCTCGCCGCCCTTGGCGTGATCGGCCGGTTTAGTATCGACTTCGCGGCTGCCTGGGATGGACCGGACAGTGTCCGGACGTTTGCGCTGGAGGTCAATTTACGGAAGGGCGGCACAACCCACCCGTACGCGGCGCTTCGTAATCTAGTTCCCGGCTACTATGATCCAGGGGAAGGTAGTTGGCGCGCGGCCGCTGGCGGAACCCGCGCCTATCGTTCGACAGATAATCTCTTTGACGCCGCCTGGAAAGGCCTGCCGCCGATCAAGGTCATCGAGGCAGTACGCGATGGCGCGCTCGAATTCGACCCCTCTGCGGGGACCGGCGTCGTACTTCACATGCTCTCATGCCTGGCAATCGATGGACGCTTCGGCTTGACCGCGATCGGGCGATCGCCATCACACGCGTCAGAGCTGTTCGAAGCAGTGCGGCCCTCAATCAATCGCGCTATCTCCGCATAGCGCTGGACTGAGGCAAGTCATGTCCCGGCCAGCTCTAGGCCGTGGATTGCAGTGACCGCTTCCCAATCATCCCTCACTACACTCCGACTTCCCGCCGTCGCGAGCGTCTGTGAAATGGTCTCCGAAACGGCGCGACGTGGCGCGAAATCCAGCGAGAGAATCTTAGACGCCAGTCCCACTCCCTCCGCCAGTGTCGCGCCCGAAGTTCGATAGACTCGCGGCGCTGTCGGCCGCCAAGACCACGACTACGCACTGCTCGTCGCAGCCGATTGCGGCAATCCGTGCGGCGGCCACGCGATGAAGGAGGCGCCTAAGCAGCCATCGGTTCAGGTTTTTGCATGCGCTTTGAGATCTCGGCGGCAAAAGCAAACCGCTCGGCTTCCGATGCAAAGGCCTCAGAAGGAACGACCAAACCAATCCCGTTGTCGATCGGCAGGATGATCGCCCCCTTTGCGATCTCCACTCCCTGAAACGCAGACCATAGGTATTTCGACTTTACCATCGGACGGTCGATGACAAGGCTGTCTTCCTCGATGCTCAGCTTCGTCTGTCCAAGCAGAGGGCCATCGTCAGACACCTGCAGGCGGAGCATCTTGCGGCGCAGGTCAATTGCCGGAAGGAGGCTGACGATCGCGCCCAAAAGGCAGATGATGAGCAAGACGAAGAACGATGAGGGGTAGGGTATGATCTCCGTGAGGAGGGCGGATGCGCGCCGCGGCGCAACGTTGACGATGATCGCCACTGCTATGAGCACCGCGCACACGACGACCCCAATGAAGGCAACGATGAAGGCTCGTCGGTTTCGGCCCATCAGCCTGCGCATCATGTATTTTTGCAGCATTTCGAAGTCGCCGAACGTGACGGTGTATGCAAGGTCGTTCACCTTCGGATTTTGTCGTTCTTTCATGGCGCTCTCCATCTGATCGATCCGGTGCTGGTTTCGGAAGAGCTGAAACCGGATCTGACGAAGGAATGTCGGTGAACAGCCTGACCCATAGGCTAGCAACACGCGAGGATATTCCCGCTCTGACCGAGCTGATGAACGCAGCTATCGGCGAACTTCAGAAGCCTTTCCTCACCGAGGAGCAAATCGCTTCGAGCCGAGCGATCATGGGTCTTGATACGCAGCTCATCGAGGATGGAACATACTTCGTGATCGAGCAAAACGGGGCGTTGGCCGGCTGCGGCGGCTGGAGTCGGCGGGCTACGCTCTACGGAGGAGATCGCTCGCCGGGGCGCGATGCGGCGCTGCTCGACCCCGCCCGCGATGCCGCACGCGTGCGCGCCATGTATACACATCCCGGCTTCACTCGCCGAGGCGTCGGGCGTCTGATCCTGACTTTGTGTGAGGATGCAGCGCGCGCCGAGGGCTTCACGAGTATCGAGCTTATGGCGACCAAGGCCGGCGAACCTCTCTATCGGGCCTGCGGCTACCAGGCGATCGAAGCTCTCGTCGATGCAAGGGGCGGAGCGGACGTACCGCTGTTGAGGATGAGAAAGACACTATGAACGGCGGCAGACTCCGGACTTCGAACTCCGGCGCTACTTGCCGGAGAGCCGCGAGGCGGATCGCGAGCCGGTGTCAGCGGTGGCAAGCGGCCCGCTCACGCTCGCAAGCCCCATCGGCGGCGAACCAGGTGTGGTCCTATGACTTCGTGTTCGATCGCCGCGCCAATGGC
>DASSPO010000342.1:0-13137 GCA_035699585.1 Bauldia sp. | reverse complement strand
ACGGTGAGCTGAACGGCATAGGTCCCCGGCCGGTCGAAGGCATGGCGCACGCTCTCGCCCGACGCTCCGGTGCCGTCCCCGAAGTCCCATTCGTGAGAGACGATCTCGCCGTCTGGGTCGAGCGAACGCGTTCCCTGGAAGGTGACCGTCTCGCCGGGAGCGGCGACAAGATCCGGTCCGGCGTCGGCGATCGGCCGCGCATTGACCACGACGCGCATGGCGTCGTCGGCGGTATTGCGGATCGTCTTCGAGGCATCGGTGACGGTGAGTTTCACCTCGTAGGTACCGGGCTCGGCGTAGACGTGGCGCGGCGTCGGCCCGTCGCCGGTCTTTCCATCTCCAAAATTCCACTCGTAGGAGGTGATGCGGTCATCGGCATCGCGCGACGCGGAACCGTCAAACTGCACGAGGCTCGCGGTGACGACCTGGTCGGGACCGGCATCGGCCACCGGCGGCTGGTTGACGCGCACCGTCAAAGTGTCGTTCTGGGTGGCTGTCTTCGTGGTCGAGTCATCGGTGATCGTCAGAGTCACCCGGTAAGTCCCGGATACCGGATAGGCATGGGTGACCACGGGGCCCGTCGCAGTGCTTCCGTCCCCAAAGTCCCATGCATAGGCGATGATATCGCCATCCCGATCCAATGATCGGCCGGCGTCGAACCGGATCGGTTCATCGATGGCGACGTTGCGATCCGGCCCGGCCTCGGGCACCGGTGGATCATTGACGATGACGGTCAGGGCATCATCGGCGCTGCTGTTCGCCACTTTCGACCCGTCGTCGACCCGGAGCCTGACGGTGTACGTTCCCGGCCCGGCGTAGCTGTGAGTCGTGACCGGACCGGCGCCGGTATCGCCGTCGCCGAAGTCCCAGAAATAGGAGACGATGCTGCCGTCGGCGTCTGTGCTGGCAGCGGCGTCAAAGGTGGTCTCCTCCCCGATCGCGATGCGGCGATCGTCGCCAGCCTCAGCTACCGGCGGCTCATTGACCCGCACCGACAGCGTGTCGCTCTGCGCCGCGGTCATCGTCGTCGAATCGTCAGTGACGGTGAGAGTCACGGCGTAGGTGCCGGAGGCCGGGTAGGCATGGGTGACCACGGGGCCGGCCGCAGTGCCGCCGTCTCCGAAGTCCCATTCGTAGGCGATGATATCGCCGTCATTGTCGAGGGAGGCGGCGGCGTCGAAGGTGATGGGTTGGCCAACGGCGACGGATTTGTCTGCACCAGCCTCCGGCACCGGCGGATCGTTGACGACGATGGTGAGGGAATCGCTGTCGCTGCTGTTGGCGACGGCCGAATCGTCGCTGACCTTGAGCCGGACGGTGTAGGTTCCCGGAGCGGCATAGGCATGATGCACCTCGGCGCCGGTAGCCCCCGTACCGTCGCCCAAGTCCCACTCGTAGGCTATGAGCGTGCCGTCGCTGTCGGTCGAAGCCGAGGCGTCGAGCACCGTCTGCTCGCCGATGGCGATGCGGCGATCGTCTCCCGCAACAGCAACCGGCTCGGCATTGACCCTGACATCGAAGGTTTCAGACGCCGTGTTGCAGGCGTGGCCCGAGTCGTCGATTACAGTGTGGGTGACGGTGTAGACGCCCGGTTCGGCAAACGCGTGCACGACCGACTCGCCTGCGAGAACCGTCCCGTCGCCGAAGTCCCAGCGATGGGTCGCGATGCGCCACTTGCTCGCCGTCGAGGCGGCGCCGCTGAAGGTGGTCGCCTCACCGGCGCCGACCAGCTGTCGTTTGGCGGAGCGCGGGACAGGCGCTTCCTTTAGGAAAAGACTGACCGTCGCTGCCGAGCCGCGGCCAAGCTGCGGCCCGGGATCGCGCACTTCCATCGTCGCCAGATAGCGGCCGTCCTCGGCATAGGTGTGTGTCGCACTTCGCGCCGCCTCACTGGTCCCATCGCCGAAGCGCCAGACGAACTCCAGCGAATCGCCTTCGGGATCGGTCGTGCGGTCGCCAGAGAAAGAAACCGTGCGCCCGCAGACTTCGGGCGCCTCGAAGTCGACCCGGGCGATCGGCCGGTTGTTGAGGGTGAAGAGCCGCGGCGGCAGCTCGAACGGCAGAAGCGTCCCCCGTTCGTCGCGCACGTAGAACGTTGCGTCGTTGGGGTACTCCTGACCGCCGCTCAGCGTCACGGCAACGATCTCGCCACGGTCGCGCTCGGGCAAGGTGATGTCGGTGGTGACCCAATCGCCCTGCCCGGACGCAATCAGCGGGTACCAGGCGAGCGGCGTCGTCAGGTACGCCTCGCCGAAAGCTGCGTCGAAATTGCCGATGGTGACGGTCTGCTGATCCACGGGAACCCGGAAGCGGAGCTCGGTCAATACGCCGCGGCGCGGCATCCGGACGGTCGAGGTGTAGGCGAACATCTCGAGCCCGTCGGGCGGGACGTTCGCATCTTCGCGCGTCGACAGGGCAACGTCGTAGACGTTGCCGTTCGGCCCGGACAGCGCATCCGCGACCAGGCGAAAGATGACGCGGTCGCCGACCCTTTGACCCTGCGAGGGATCGACCTCGGCGAGGGTCACCCAGTTGTTGTCGGTGCGGCGGTCGCGGCCGTAGGTCTCCTCGGCGAGCTTTGTGCCGGCGGTGAGCTCAGCCTCGGTCAAGGCCTCCGGGTCGGTGGGTTCCGGGATGAAGGCCCCCTCGCCCCCGAAGACGGCAAAGCGGGTCCGGGTCGTCGCCGAGCGCTTGTCCATCTGGTCGTGGAAGTTGACGGTATCGGGGTCGAATACGCGGACATAGAGCGGCCCCGACGTACCGGCGGGAACGCTGAGATAAATCGCCTGATGGTGGTCGTTGTCGCCCTGGCGGATTGATGCGCCGGTGCCGTAGTTGACGAAGAGCGGCTCCCGCTCAGAAGCCTCCTGGCTTGCGGCCCCGCGCGGAACGAAGGCAATCGCCATTGCCCCCAGGAGGAAACCAAGAATTCCCCGTCCCAGCATGACTCGGTTCCCGTCGCTCGCTATTGCTGAAACTCAAATACCTGGCGGTTGCCCGCATCATCCTCGAGCTCAAGGCGCGCCAGCCGGGCCCCGGCAAGATCCGCTTCGGGCACGATCACCGTCCCGCGATAACGCTTTGCCGCCTTGTTGTACCGGAGGTAACCCTCGTAGCGGCGATCCCCGGCAACCACGACGAAGGGCGCGGCCTTGGCCAAGCCCGACGCGTCGCCGGCCACCACTTCTATGGCGAGGACCGCCTGTCCTCCCCCGCTCGACGGCACGCTGTCGACACTCACCAGCGACGGAGGATCCTGATCGAGCTTCACCACGGCCTTCTCGATTCTGACGTTTCCTGCCGGATCGGTAGCGATCAGCTCGATCGGGTTTGCGCCAGGCAAGAGCGTCACACTCGCGTCGAAGCGACCGTCAACGACCGTCACTTCAGCACCATTGAGCGTGAGGTTGGCCGTAGCGTCGGTGCTACCGGCAACGCGAAGGGCGCCGTCTGACGTGAGCCAGGGAAGATGCGGATCGAGCGCGATCTCGGGGGCGTCTCGGTCGACGGTGACGGCAAAGTCATCGAGCGTGGTGAAACCCGACGGCGCGACAACCGCGAACGTGAAGCGTTCGTTGTCGGCTACAAGCGGGACGTTGACCCGGAAGACGCCGCTGGCGTCGCTCTCCGTCGCGGCCCGCACGGTTTCGTCCGATCGAATCTCGATCTCGGAATTCTCCGTGGTGGTACCGGCAAGCGACAGGACGTCGCCGTTCGTCAGAAAGTGGGTCGGCGCCAGCCGAGGAATGGCTGGATCGTACCTGACGACCGACTCCTCGTCGGGCATATAGGCGAAGCGGCGTTCGTCCGTGGTGACGTTGCCGGCCGGATCGGTTGCCGTAACCGTTACGGTATTCTCGCCCGGCGTTGCGGTCAGTGTCGTGCGGAACGTCCCCTCCTCGCCGACTTCCACTATCCCGCCGTTCACCGCGATATCGGCCCCCGGTTCGCTCTCGCCTGAAACCTCCACGGAGGCCTTGCGCACAATTGCGTCCCGAGCGGGATGGTCGATGCGCAGGAACGGAGGGACGTCGTCCGGCGTCACGCGGAAGCGCCAGATCTCGCTCCGCTCACCGGGAAGGCCGAATCCATCAAGCGCCGAAACCCGCCAGAAGTAGTCTCCCACCTCGAGCGCCTTGGTGGCATAGGTCGGGCCGGCGATGCCGAAAGCGTTCGCGACAATCCGATCGAAGTCCTGGTCGCTCGAGATCTCGAGCCAGTAGCCTGCGGAGCCCTCAACCGGCGTCCAGCTCAGTTCCGGTTCGGCAACATACACCGGACTCTCGTCGGCCGGTGCAGCAAGAACCGGCGCGGGGAGCACGGCCATGGCGGTGCGCGGCTTCTCCCCCTTGTCGACGATGGTCCCCTCGTTCTTGCCGAGGATGACCTCGCCGCCATTCGCGGCCACCTCGACCACAGCGTCGTCGTAGTTCGCGAACTTGGCGCTGCCGTCACCGTGACTGACCCAGAAATCCCCGGACTCGATGACGGCGTCTACCTCCGGAATCTCGACGCTGAAACGGTTTCGGTCGTCGCTTTCGCCGGCCAGCAACGCGTAGAAGTCGCCCTCGATCAGGCTGACTTTGGCCTCCTCGCGCTTGCTCAGCGGGTCGTAGCGCATCTGGCGGATGATCGCATTGGAGTTCGCGTTGAGCCGAAGCCTGCTCGCGTCTCGGAAGGTGATCTGTGCGGTGGAATCCGACAGAGTCCGTACCTTCTCTTCCTCGATCAGAATGGCGCGTAGCTGAAGGTCGCGCCATGAGAGGTCCTCGGGCCGCTGTCCTTCGACTATGCCATTGCGGTCGGTGACCAGCGCCTCTCCGGTAACGTCCCGGTTCCGCTCGGCAACTTCGATCGCCGCTGTCGCTGCGGCATAGGAAGCTTCCGCCAGACCCCGGGTCTCGACCCATTCGCGGGCAAGCCGTTTCTGCAATGCCTGCTCGTGCAGATCCACGGCGCGGCCGATTTCGTCGGGCGCGAAGATTTGCGCGCCGGCCTGGTTGGCGTTCTGGATCTGATCTAGTGACGCGATGAGCGCCTGGTTGGCGGACGTGATCTCATTGACCGGGATGCGAAGCTCCATTCCCGGCGTCAAATCGGCAATGGAGCTGATCCCGGAGGCGCGCAGAATCTCGGGCCAGAGATCCGGATCGCTCAGATACCTGTCCGCGACCTCCCGGATCGTCTCGTTGTTGCCGAGCGTGACGACCAGGAAACCGGAATCCTCTGCCCTGGGCGGCTGCCCTGCCGACGCGGCAAGGACGACCAATCCGACCACAAGCGCCCGCCCGAACGAGCAGGTCGGCCGAATCCACTCCCGACGGCGGACTGCCCATCGACACGCCCGGCACATGGCTCGCGCATCCAGTTTCGCCCTCTCGGGCGGTCGCCCCGGTCTAGTTCCGGTAAAGCAAGCATGTCAGCGAATTGAAAGCAATTGTGTGGCCTTTGCCACGTCTCGCACCCGCAAGAAGAAATCCCGGAGGCCGCGCGAGGGAGGAGTCGCGGCCTCCGGGATGGCGCGGTCCTGCCGCGCCCTGGCTCACCGCGCCGTTTGATGGTCGCGGTTCTGCCCGTTCCGGTCGTTCTGACGGCCTTGCCCGCCTTGACCTTGCTGCCCGCGGTCATTCTCGGAGAACTGACCCTTGTCGCCGAACTGACCCTGGCCCTGCTTCTTGCTCGGATTGTTGGGGTCGGGACGCTGATTGCGGTCCTGGCCCATACCCTGGTCGCGGTTCTCGTTCATCATGGTCCTCATGCTTTGTCTTGAACGGACGCTCATCGCCCGTTCTGCACTCGAAACGACTCATGCGGACCGCTGTTCCTCAATACGCGCTCAACCGCCGCTGATCCTGACAGGAAGCGAGGACCGCACCCATCGAGCGTTGCGCACGACCTGTCACCCATATTCTGTCCTGCGGCATCAGTCTTGTGGCGCAACACGATCGGGGAGCCCCTTACGATCGGTCTCCGCGAGTTCCTCCAGCTCCTTCTCAGACATGCTGTCGTACATATCGCGGGATGCGCCTCGCAATCGTGATACCGACGCTTCGCCGCGCTTTGCAGCGAGCGCGGCTCCTGCCGCTTTTTGCTGGGCCTTCGACTTCGCGGGCATGACGCGAACTCCCGTGGGTCGACAACTGACGAGATGAACGCCGGGGAAATTTCCCGGTTCCATCTTGGAACCTTTCTTGAAGGTGGCGGTTCGCTTGCGTGAGGCGCGTCGTTTGTCTGCCTCGTTCTGCCGGCGATGAGCCGGCACCAAAACGGCCGCTGCGACCGCTTGGTGGTGCTTCCCCCGCCCCCCTCGCCATCAGTGTGACGCAGCGGCCGCTCCCAGGAACCGGAAGCCTCCCGCCACGTTGTGCCCGAGAGAGCCGGACGCCGGCTCCGAATCAAGGAGAGAACCGATGAATTGGGACCGTATCGAAGGCAACTGGAAGCAGTTCAAGGGCAAGGCCAAGGAGCAGTGGGGAAAGCTCACCGACGACGATCTCGATGTGGTCGACGGCAAGCGGCAGCAGCTCGAGGGTCGTCTCCAGGAGCGCTACGGCTACGCGAAAGATCAGGCCGCCCGCGAGATCGACACTTGGCTTGCTCGGCAGTAGCCTTTCGAGGCTTTTGATTTCGACAAACCGGTCGGCGCTCGCGCCGGCCGGTTTTCATTTTCGGCACGCTCAAAAGAACTGTGATGAGGGAATTCTAAGCTCATAGAGGAAGGCGCCGTCGCCGGTCTGCTCAAGCCGAGCGCTTCCGCCGAGCGCCATCGGAACGATCTTCTGAAGTAGCGCATGGCCGAACTCGGACGTGCCGTTCCGGCCGCCACCTTGTCGCCCTGTCTCGCGCCAGACGAGGCAAAGCACGGGACTGTTCTCCTCGCTTCCTTCAAGTCGGCTTTCGACCTCCACCCTTCCCTCCGGACGTGCAAGAGCGCCGGAGAGCAGCGAATGGGCGATGAGTTCATGGAGGGCGAGCCCGACATACTGGACTGCATTCGGCTTCAAGAAGGCGTTGTGGCCTTCAATTCGAGATTGCTCTGAGGCCGTTTCGCTGAAGGCGCCGAGTTGCCCGCGGACCAGGCTGAAGACGGTCGCTCCGCGCCAAGCTTCCTCGGTGAGTATGTCGTGAGCCAGCGCCAGCGCCCTGATCCGGCCCAGAAACCGGCCACGAAATTCGCTGAGATCGCGACTGTCATCGGCGGATTGCCGCGCAAGACTGAGGACGACGGCGAGAAGGTTCTTCGAGCGATGCGCGAGCTCGAGAAGCGCGAGCCTCAGGTGCTCCTCGGCGGTTTTTTGTTGAGTAATGTCCACCGAGGCGGCGAGGATGCCACGTCCGTCACCGTTGGCTTCTATCGGCTCGAGTCGGATTCGGTACCAGCGCTCGCGTCCGTCCAACGCGTAGCTGAGGTCCAGCGACTCCCCCTTTCCGGATTCGACAACGCGACGCTTCGAGGCGATCAGGTTCCTGGCCCGACCTTCGAACACGGCCTCGTCGCTCCGGCCGATCAGCGATCCTCCTTCGGGAAGCGGGACAAAAGGATTGAGTGCCGCCGTATAGACCAGTGAGGCGTCTTGGCAGGTGACGGCGATCTCGGCCTCGCGAAACACGGTGCCGATGTCGGACTCGGTGGCCAGCCCCCAGATCTTCGGCTCACTCTTGTCGGCCATGTTCTCGTGACACCGGCACGGCGCCCCCGCGTCCGCCGATGTACCCTTGCTTGACGGCGATCAATACCTGCCGGACAACGCTCGCGGTGTCGGCTGGGTCCTCCTTTCTTGGCCAAAAATCTAAACCAAAACCAGACTCCCGAGGGTCGCTCAGGTGTCCGCGGCCATCGGCCGCTTCGACTTGCTGTCGAAGAAGAGCGCTTGGCTGATCATTGCCTTCACCATCTCCGGTGCGAACGGCTTGGTGATCAGGAAGGTCGGCTCGGGCCGATTGCCGGTGAGGAGCCGCTCGGGGAATGCCGTGATAAAGATCACCGGCGCCTCGAAGCCGGCGAGGAGGTCATTGACCGCGTCAATCCCTGAACTCCCGTCGGCGAGCTGGATATCGGCGAGAATTATCCCTGGACGCTTCCTTTGGGCCAGCTTGACAGCCTCGTTTCGGGTACGGGCGACGCCCGTCACACGGTGGCCGAGTCGAGTCACGATGTCCTCGATGTCCATGGCGATCAGTGGCTCGTCCTCGATGATAAGCACGTCGGTCGCCATCATCGCGCCGATCTCGCGTGCCGCCTCGTCGAGGAGTTCGCTCACGCCCTCCTCGTCGGTCTTGAGGATTTCAGCGGTTTCCGACACCGAGAAACCTTCGACCGCCGTCAACAAGAATGCCTGCCGGGGCCGTGGCTCGATACTCGCAAGCTTCGCTTTGGCCGCCCTTTCCCACTCGTCTTGCGGTTCGGCGCTCGCAAGATTCAGGCTGATCGATTCCCAAAGCCCACAAAGGAGGCGATAGAGGGACACGCGTGGATTGTCGCTGTTCGTGATCGGCGTGGGGTCCACCACGATAGCTTCAAGCAATGCCTCGACGTAGGAATCGCCGCTCTTCTGGCTACCCGACAGCGCGCGCGAGAATCGGCGCAGATAAGGCAGATGCGGTCCCACAAGCTCGGCAACCGACATGTGTCTGTATCTCCCTCGAAATTCGAAAATAGCGTATGAAGCCCCTGTGGCAACATCCCAAAACGCCGATCTGGCAAGAAAGTTCCGGAAACATAACAACGTCGTGGAACCCTTCGAAGTTCCGGCGAGTTATTGGACCGCGGCCGCCGGAAGGGCTTTTGCCTCCGGCGTTTCGGCTTCAGCGTGAGCACACCATGGCAAAAGACAGTAAGGACCCGCCGTCAGAAATGAACGCAGCGTCGCATGCGAAGCACGCCTCCCGGAAGCTGGACAAGTCGGTGCAAGCGGCGATCGGCGCCCGTCTTCGCGCATACTACGGCGGTGTCGAAGGGGAACCCATTCCCGACCGCTTCGTCGAACTTCTAAACCAGCTGGAAAAGAAGGACGGGCCGGGCGGCAAGACCGGTTAACCCGGCGGCGCGCTCGCAAATCGAACATGCAGCAGGTCTCGGACGAATTCCGCGACGGCCTCCTTGAGGCGATTCCAAGCCTTCGGGCCTTCGCCTTCTCCCTGATCGGCCGTCCCGATCGGGCCGACGACCTTGTCCAGGAAACGCTGACCAAGGCTTGGGCCCACCACGACAGCTTTACCCCTGGTACGAAGCTCAAGGCGTGGCTCTACACGATACTCCGCAACGAATTCTACTCGCAGATGCGGAAGAAGGGACGCGAGGTCGAGGATGTGGACGGGGCGTACTCCCGCAACCTGGCTGTTCACCCCGAGCAGCATGGTCGCCTCGACATGGAGGACATGAACCGGGCGCTAAAGGAACTGCCTGCCGACCAACGCGAGGCACTCATACTTGTCGCGGCGTCAGGCTTTTCCTACGAGGAAGCCGCGGAAATCTGCGGTGTCGCCGTGGGCACAATCAAGAGCCGTGTGAACCGGGCGCGAAACCGATTGGCCGAAGTGCTCGATGTCTCTGGCGAGACCGAATACGGACCGGATCCGACTTCCGAAGCTGCAATCGCTCACACTGCATTGCACAAATAGGATCAATACTTCCGGAACAATTTGCTGATAGGCTTCGTTAGGAGGCGCTCCGCTGCCGACCAATGTTTGTCGTGCGGGCGGAGAGGATCCGAGAGGGAGACGCGAATATGGCAACCCCTACCGAGAAGGAACTGAGCGACAACCTGGACAAGATCCGGGCGGACATCGCTTCGCTGACCGAAAGTGTGAAGACGCTCGTCGCCGATAGTGCCGGGATCCAGTCGGCGTTGAAGAGCAAGGTCAACGCCACGGCAAAGCAGGCCGCTCATGTCGGCGAGCGCGTACTTAACGAAGCAAGCGAGATGGGCGCGGATGCGCTCCATGCGGCCCAGAAGCAGGCGGGCGAAGCGCTGAACACGGTGGAGGGCCAAATTCGCGCAAACCCCTTCGCTGCGGTGCTCATCGCTGCGGGGATCGGCTTCGCCTTCGGTTTGTTCAACCGCAAGTAAGAGGATGCTCGCCGCTCTGCTCAGAGCCGGCAGCCTCGGCCTCGACCTTGCCAAGGGCAGGGCCAAAGCCCAGGCACGCCGCTTTGCACGCCAGGCAGCAGTGGGCGCGGCAACGCTTCTCTTTCTGATCCTTGCCTTTTCGTTCGGCCTGGCCGCGTTCAGCGTATGGCTTGCGCGGGAGATCGGGACGATACCGGCGCTAGGCTTTATCGGCCTCGGCTTCCTGGTGGTCGCGGTCGCGATCGCCGGAATCTCGGCGCTGACCGACGAGCGGCGGCGAAAGAGCCCGCGGCAGCAGCCTATCGCCGCGGCAATGAAGCAGGAGTTTGCGTCGGAAGAAGGGGAGGACCCCGCGCCGGCCGGTTCAGCCGTTGGGGCGATGGGGATCGTCGCCTTGATCGGCTTCCTGCTCGCCCGCCAGCTGTTCCGCCGCTGAGGCCGGCGAGCGCCTCAAAAGGGAAAATGCTCCCATGGCGAGCGAACCCATTCCCGCCGACACCGAACCGCCCCCGGCGCCGATCGCCATGCCGCGCATCGTCTCGGTGGCGATTGTCGGTACCTTCATCATTCTGTTCGTGGGTGTGCTCTACTACGCACGCGGCTTCTTCCTGCCGCTCATTCTCGCGCTTCTCGTAACCCTCGCCTTCATGCCCCTCGTGCGGTCGCTCGCTCGTCGCGGCATACCTCCCGTCGCGACGGCCATCTTGGTGGTGATCGGGATCGGGGCCGGCGCGGTGGGCCTGTCGATACTCCTCGCGGAGCCTACCACTCGCATGTTGTCGGAGGCGCCGCAGATCATCCAGCAGCTTCGCGACCGGTTCACCGGCAGCGGCGCGCTCTCGCGACTAGTCGAGGCAAGTGAGGAAGTCCAGGCGATGGCCGAGGGCACCGACGAGCCCGGGGCCCCCCAGAAGGTCGTCATTGCTCAGCCCGGTATCATTTCATGGGCGGCCGATACGCTGTCGGGAATCGGCGGAACCCTCGGAGCGACGCTTCTCTTCGTGGTGTTCCTGCTCTCGTCGGGCGACATGTTCCTGCAGAAGCTGGTGCGTGTCCTCCCCACTCTCAGCGACAAGAAGCGATCGCTGCGCGTCGTCCACGACGTCGAATCCGAAGTGTCTCGCTATCTCTTCACCATCACCCTCATCAACGTTGGCTTCGGCACGGCTGTCGGGTTGTCGATGGCGGCGCTCGGGATGCCCAACCCGGTGCTCTGGGGCGTCGGCGCCGCGCTCCTCAACTTTGTTCCCTACCTCGGCGCCCTGGTGGGAATGGCCCTCGCCGGAGCAATCGGACTGATCACCTTCCCGACGCTCACGATGGCGGCATTGCCACCGCTTGCCTACTTCATCTGCAACGCGATCGAGGGCTCCATCGTCACCCCGCTCACCCTCGGGCGACGGCTCGAGCTCAATCCCGTCGCGATTCTCGTTGCGCTCGCGTTCGGGGGCTGGATGTGGGGCATCGTCGGGGCACTGATTGGCGTGCCGGTGCTCGTCGTGGTCAAGGTCTTCTGCGACCACTTCGACAGTCTCGCCACGTTCGGCGAGTTCCTGTCAGGCGAACCGGTGGCAGATCCCGCACACGCAACGGAGAACGGCACTGCGGGCGACAGCGCCCAGGCCGCGCCGCCGCGGATCGCGGTCGGGCAGTGACGCGCGAGCAGCGCCCGGACGTCCGCGCTTAGTGCTCTTGCCGTCCGCCCGCAAGCCAACCAACCGCCGCGAGAAGCGCCTCGGTGCTGAACGGCTTGTCGATTACCGTGACAGCACCGAAATCCTCGGGGATGCCCTGATCGTAGCCGGTAAGGAATACGAGCGGTACATCCTTTGCGAGAATTTCTCGCGCCAGATCGAAGGAGCGACCGTCAGGAAGCACGACATCGAGCAGGACGAGGTCCGGTGCCGGCTCGATGGCAAGTGCGTCCCTCGCTTCGGCAAGACTCCGGGCAAGCCGAACTGCCAGTCCGAGTTCGACAAGCGACTCCTCTATGTCGAGGGCGATGAGCGGCTCATCCTCGACCACAAGAATAGTCGCGGGCCGGTGCGGGGTTTCCATTGCGTGGATTTGAAGGGCCGGTTCTATCATGCCCCCTAATGGAGCTTGCCCTGAGGGGACGCATTTAACTATGACATGCTGAGGGGTCGCGGCGATCGAACGGTCGCCGGGATGCGATGGCTGGGATGGCGCACGGATGAACACGGCGGTCGGGACGGCGCTGAGATATCCCTGCGAGCGTTGCCCGATCCGTAAGCTAAAGGCTTTTCGCCCGTTTGCCCCCGAAGAGCTCGAATTCGTGAAGACCTTCAAGACCGGCGAACTTACCGTCGACGCTCGGGCAACAATCCTTAGCGAGGGGACAAGCAGCACTCATCTCTTCACTGTCCTCCAGGGCTGGGCATTCCGTTACAAGATGTTGCCCGACGGTCGACGTCAGCTGCTCAACTTCGCGCTGCCCGGGGACTTCCTCGGCCTGCAGGCTTCGCTGTTCAAGGAGATGTCGCATTCGGTCGAGGCGTTGAGCCAGATGCTTCTCTGCGTCTTCCCACGCGAGCGGTTGTGGGAGCTCTTCCAGCACTATCCCGGGCTTGCCTTCGACGTGACGTGGCTTGCCTCGCGCGAGGAGCAGATCCTTGATCAGTACCTGCTCTCCATCGGTCGTCGAACGGCGCTGGAGCGCACCGCCTTCCTGCTTCTGCATCTTCACGCCCGCGCCAGCGCCGCTGGTCTCGCCCCGGCCGACCGGTTTTTTCCGCCGCTCACCCAGCAGCACCTCGCCGACGCCCTCGGCCTGTCGATCGTCCACACGAACAAGACGCTGAAGCGGCTCTCGGAGCGGAAGATCATTCGCTGGAAGAATCGCGAGCTCGAAATTCTCGACGTGAAGGCTCTGCGGGAGATCGCTGTGTGGGAGGACGAGGACGCGGGCCGCGTGCGCCCGCTGATCTGATAGAAGCGGCTCACTGTCACGAAGATCCCGCGGCCTCGAGAGACCCCCGTGCCTCGCATTGCCACCCTTTCGCTCAATCCCACAATCGACGTTTCGAGCGAGACGGAGATCGTCCGC
>DASSPO010000341.1:0-2936 GCA_035699585.1 Bauldia sp. | reverse complement strand
GCCTGAAATGGGGTGGCACCAACTGCGACGCGACCCTGCGCAACATTTCGGCACGCGGCATGCAGCTGGAGGCCGATGGCCTGCCGCCAAAGGGTACGTACCTGTCCATTCAGATTGACGGGCTCAACGTACCGGCCGGCGAGGTCATGTGGCAGAAGGACGGTCTCGTCGGCATCCAGTTGATGGAAGAGCTGCGCTGGACATCCCTGATGCCCTGGATACGAAAAGTGAGCGCCGGCGGAGCCGCGTAAGGACAGGTGCAAGGGCATCTGCGGGTGTGCTGACAATGTCCGCTTTCGACCCAAAGCAGACATTACAACGATGATGACTTCGGCCATCAGCTTTGTTGCGGTTTGAAAAAGTAGTGTAGTCTCCGACTCATCTCGGCGAGGTACATCGGGGAGCTCGGCCCGATTGTCGCGTGGGGGGCAGCGATTGCGAGCAGCCGTTCTCTGGCACGTGAGTCTGTGCGCCGTCGTGCTGACGAACGGCTCGCGATCCTTTGCGGCCGTAGCCGACCAGGCTCAGCACTCAGCAGCGCCAAAAGATGAGCGCGTACCCGCACCCCTCGAAGACACTCCGATCGTGATCACCGGTTCGCGCATACCGCGCACAGACCTGACGGCCGTAAGCCCCGTCACGCTGATCGAGGCCGGCGAGATCAAGCTCCAGGGCGCGACGAACGTGGAGGAGGTCCTCAACCAGCTTCCACAAGTCAATCCGTCGCAGGGTCTGTTATCTCCCCCCGGCACGACGGGCACCGCTACCGTCGATCTTCGAGGCATCGGCTCGGTCAGGACGCTTGTGCTGGTCGACGGGCATCGCCTCATGCCGGGCGATCCGCGGCATCCCGAACCAGACATCAACAGCATCCCGACATCGCTCATCGGACGCGTCGAGGTGCTGACGGGTGGCGCGGCCGCCGTTTACGGGTCGGACGCCGTAGCCGGCGTCGTCAACTTCATCCTCGACACGAAGCTCGAAGGGCTGAAGCTCGACGGCCAGGTCGGTTATTTTCAGCATGACAACCGAGACAAGTTCGCGCGCGAGCTCCTGAATGCCAAAGATATTCCCTACCCGAGAGGCAGCGTCTGGGACGGACGACGCGAGAATGTGTCGGTCGCGTTCGGGCGTAGGTTCTTCGACGATCGTGCGCACGTCACGATTTACGGCGGGTACCGTCATCTCAAGGCGGTCACGCAGGATCAGCGCGACTACGGTTCTTGTCCGATCACAGCCACGATGTTCGATCAGAGACTGACGTCCCTTCTGGAATGCGGCGGCCCCCGGGTGTCCTATCCCGGCAACTATTTCGATAATCTGGGCAATGCTTACCAGGTTACGTCCGACCGGACGTTCGTAACCGGCCTGTCCAGATTCAATTACGCGCCATGGCATTTCATTCAATGGCCGGACAAAAGATACACAGCCGGCGGCTTCGCGAATTTCGATGTTTCAGAGGCGTTTCGGGCTTACGCCGAAATCATGGCGATGAAGGACCGGGCATCCTGGCAGGTCGGTCCATCCGGAGACTTCTTCAACACCGAGACAATCAATTGCGACAATCCGCTGCTTTCCGAGCAGCAGCGATTGCTCATTTGCCGGACTGGCAATTACGTCGGTCAGATCGCTGTGCTGGATGCCAATGGAAATCTGGTGGAGACCATTGGCCAGCCGACCCCATTCGTGGATCCCGTGACGGGCGCGACATATTCGCGGGCCTGGCTCCTGATCGGCCGGCGCAATATCGAGGGCGGCTCGCTTCAGGACGTTCTTGAACATAAAAGCGTCCGATTGCTCGCAGGTTTCAAGGGCGACCTTGGACGCGGCATCAGTTACGACGCAAGCTATCTTTACGGGCGCGTCAGTCTCGATCGGCAATATCTGAACAACCTGTCGATCTCGCGCCTCGGCAAAGCGCTTGATGTGATATCCGATCCTTCGACGGGGCAGCCAATCTGCCGCTCGGTTCTGATCGCGCGCGAACTCGGTTCGTCGGCGCCCGACGCGGACGCGGATTGCGTGCCTTGGGATGTTTTCACAACCGGAGGGGTGACCGCTCAGGCCACTGCTTACCTGTCCATTCCGCCCTCAATGACCGGGTGGTTCCGGGAGCAGGTTGGAAACGTGAATGCCACCGTTCAACTCGACCGTTGGGGGATTGGCAGTCCATGGTCCGACGAAAGCTCGGCAATCAACGTCGGCGCAGAATTTCGGAAAGATACTGTCGATTTCGATCCCGATGCATTCACTCAGGCCGGCGACGTTGCCGGTCTCGGCGAGCGCTTTTTCCCCATTCACGGTTCAATCGACACAAAAGAGATCTTCGGCGAGGCGCGCATTCCGTTGCTCACCGACAACGTGGTGCAACGCCTCGCCTTCGAAGGAGGATTTCGCAAATCCTGGTACAGGAACTCTCGAAGCAGTTCCTCCAGCGAAACCTACAAACTGGCACTCGATCTTACAGCCGTCAGAGGGTTGCGGTTTCGCGCGAGCCGGCAGGGAGCGAACCGTGCGCCGAATGCTCAAGAGCTTTTCGCTCCGTCGCAACCCACCTCTTTTCTTCGCGATCCTTGCGCCGGCGCTACTCCCGCGGCGTCGGAAGTGCAGTGCGCCCTGACCGGAGTGACCGCGGCGCAATACGGTCAAATCGCCAATGCAAACGGGCTCTTCGATTACAATGCGATCATTGGCGGCAACGAAGATCTCCAACCCGAAACCGCGACCACCAACACGATCGGCCTCGTCCTGCAGCCCCGAATTCTGCCCGGTTTCAACGCAACGATCGATTGGTGGGACATCAAACTGACGAGCGCCATCTCCAATATCGGCGCGCAGTCGATCCTCGACAGCTGCATTGCCAGTGGAAGTCCGATTTTCTGCAGCCGGATCCATCGCGATCCGAATGGCTCGCTCTGGCTGGGTGGCGGTTATGT
>DASSPO010000340.1:0-4381 GCA_035699585.1 Bauldia sp. | reverse complement strand
CATAGAGCCGGTTCGCCATCAGCCGGACATTGCCGGGGAAGGCCTCGCGAAGGGCCGCAAGGGTATGAGTCACGGGCGTTGGAGTTGATGCGCCACCAACCCTCCCCTTGAGGGAGGGTCGAAGCGGCGAAGCCGCTTCGGGGAGGGGTGCTTTCTCCACGACTGCGAGATTACCCCTTCCCGAAACCGCTACGCGGTTTCGGTCTTCCCTCAAGGGGAGGGCTGGGTGCCCAGCTCTGCCGTCATAGCCCGGTTCAGAACGCAGCATCTTTGTACTGCCCGGCATGACGCCGAGCATCGTCCCTTGGCCCCATTCCAGAAGGTCGGGAAGATCGAGGTGGCAATCTCCCTTCTCGGCGCGGCGGTTGCCGAGGGTAAGCAGCCGGCAGAGCCGGCCCCAGGCCGCGCGGTCGGTCGGCCAGGCAAGGACGTCGGGGGTCCCATCGCGGAAAGCGAGGCGTGCGCCGACCGCGTAACGATATCCCGTCTCCTTCGCCGCGACATGGCCGCGGACGACACCGGCCACCGTATTCCTGTCCGCGACGGCGATCCCGGCAAGACCGAGCTCGAGGGCGCGCGCCACCAGCTCCTCCGGGTGCGAGGCGCCACGCAGGAAGGAGAAATTCGTGGTGACGGCGAGCTCGGCAAATGGGGTCATGGGGTTGACGCCCGCTGCACCGCGTACGGGACGACATAGCGTTTGGGTGGAAAGACGCGCGTCATCATCCGAACACCCCGTGGAGGTACCAGCGCGGGGCGGTGGTCTCGCGACCGTAGAGGCCCTCGCGAAAGAGCCAGAAGCGGTGACCGGAGAGGTCCTCGACACGGAAGTAGTCGCGGGTGAGTTCCTCGCCGTCGCGCCACCATTCCGGCGCGATCCGTTCCGGCCCCTCGGCGCGGGCGACGCGGTAGAGCGCGCGGCGCCAGCGGAAATGGACAGGCGGCCCGTCGGGCACCGCGGCCGTCGCTTCGACCGGTTCGGGCCGGGCGAACAACCGGAGCGGCCGATCAAGGCAGGTGCAGGGTGCCAGGTTCCAGGTTTCAGCGAGAGATGCCGGATCGGACTCGCCGACACCCGATACCTGACACCTGATACCCGCCCGTTCCGGGATGTGGCTGTTGCCGTGGGCGATGCGGTTCACGCGCTCGGGCCCGAGGCGGGCACCGATCCGGTCGATCAGCCGGCCGAGATCAGCCTCTCCCATGGCATCGCCGGCAAGGTCGACCTGTGCCGATTCGACCTCAGCCGAGACCGGAACAGAAAGGCGAATCATATCGAAGCCAAAACCGGCATCGATCTCCTCGGCGAGGCCGGCGAACTTCTCGCGGAAGAGGTCGAGAACGAGGGAGGGAGTCCGCACCGGCCGACTGGAGCCGACCGAGATGCGGCGGACCGCGCCGTCGACCCGGAAGAGCGCGAGTTCGTAAACCCGCGCCCCTTCGCCGCGCGCCTCGAGGCCATGGGCAAGGGAGGCTGCGAGCGAGGCAATGGTGGCGGCGATGTCTTCCTGCAGCACGATGGGTTCGGCGAAGCGGCGCTCGGCGATGAGGGCGGCGACCGGACGACGCGGATCGATCGCCTCTTCCTCGATGCCGAGAGCCTGGTCGAGCCGGCGAAGAAGCAAGCTGCCGAAACGGGCGGCGAGCGGCGCCCGCGGTGCCTTGAGGACCTGGCCGATCCGCTTCAGCCCAACCCGGTCGAGCGCCGAAACCGTTTCGGCATCGAGACGGAGCGCGGCGAGCGGGAGGGCCGCGAGCATCGCCGGCGTTTCCTCGGGGGAAACGACGGCGCACGTCGTGAATCGTGCGGCCGCCGAAGCGGCGCCGGGAGAGGCGGCGATCGCGGCGCGTGCGGCGAAGCCCTGCGCGGTGAGGCGGGAGTGGAGATCGATCACCATCGCTTCTTCCCCGCCGAAGAGATGCGTGCAGCCGGTCACGTCGAGCATCAGACCGTCATCGTCAAGGGCGACCAGCGGCGTATAGCGCTCGGCCCAATCCGCAATGGCCGATAGCAGCGCAGCGTCGGCGGCCGCGTCCTCGTCGACCGCGTCGAGGGAGGGGATCATGGCGCGGGCATCGGCGAGCGGCTGGCCGGGTTCGAGGCCGAGGCGCACGGCCTCCTCGTCGAGGGCGACAAGGCGCATGGCGCTCCTGATCTTCGCGACGATGACGAGAGGCGCGCTTTTTGGGTCGGCGTGGGTCCCCCTCACCCCGTCCCTCTCCCACAAGGGGACAAACGCCGCCGTCGAAGATTCCCCGTAGACCGGATCCGAGGCGGCCATCGCCACCGCCGGGTGCGGGGCGCGGCGAAGAAGGCCGGGGACAGGCGCCACACCGGCGGGAGCGGAATGAACTCGCGGGGGGACGCGCGGCGATGCGGGAACGGCCGGGGCAGACGTCCCTTCAACCGGCGCGGCGGAACGCCATGACCGTCCCAGCCGCTCGCGCCAGATGCGATCGGTCGAGAGGAAGGGCAGCGCCAGCGACAGATAGCGCCGCGGCATCGCCTTCGGCGATGGCGAAACTGAGGGCGCCATGATCCCACTCCAGGTCGAAGCTGCCGGTCTTGCCGGTGCGGTTGCGTTCAAGGTCGAGCCGCCAGACCGGTCGGCCGATGCCTTGGGTGAATTCGTCGACAGTCGCCGCGGGGCGGGGTGCGACCCGCCAGCGGGTCGATGCGGCGCCAGGCTCGGCGACGCTGGCCTGGCGGAGGAGTAGCCCCATCACCCCGTTGTCGCGGGCGCGGAGCGCGAGCCGCCGGCTGGCCGAAAGGTCGAGGACCTTCGGATGACCGCGAACCTCGCAGAGAACTGCGGCAAGGCCGGCACAGCGAAGCCCTTCCTCGAACACCCACAGCGTTTCCTGCGGGCGCCTCGTGGCGACGACTATGAGACGGGCGGGATCGAGTCCGAACTGGCCGAGGCCAGGGCCGTAAGGCTCGCCGCCCTCCCGCGCCGCCGCCTCCTCGATGACGTAGAGGATCGGCCGGTCGTCGAGACCGGCAAGGCGGGCAAGGAGCGCGATGGCAAAGCCGTTCGCTGCGGAGGCCTCGCGCGTCTCTCCAGCCCTGATCTCGTGGAGCGCATTCCGCCGGAGGCCGCCCGAGAGAACCCGGTCGACCTCGGCGACGCCGAGCGGGAGCACCGCCCCGCCCCGGCGCGGCGAGAGGAGCTGCCGCGCCGGAGCAGGGTGGGCCTCCGGACCGGCTGGCCGAACGATGGCGGACGCGAGACCCGCGCCATCCCTCAGCCGTGGCCGGCCCTCGATCTCGGCGATGCGGCGGGCGAGCCGGGCAAACGCCTCCCGCGCCATGAAAACGCTTGCGCGCATGGCCTTTGGAACCTGTCCGATATGAATTTGTTCCTGATTTGTTCCTATTGATTCCGGAGAATGGGTCCGGAGTCAAGCCATCCGAAATAGAGACTTCCTCGAGCCCCCATGCTGACGGGAAGCCTCATCACACATTTGCCGCCCCTCGTGCTTGTACCCGCGACCTCGATCGCGGCGTCGGCGAAATCTGCGGCATGGAGGAGCCGAGGGCTGCTTGTGTCCCTGAATGGGCTGGAACCCCCCGCCTGTTTGAAGCGGCCGCACGGATGATTTGCGTCCCTTGACGGTTGTGCCTATATAGGCGGCATCCCCAATCGCATTTTTGAGGCCAATGGCTTCGCCGCGGGAGACCCGGCGGAGCAGCCGGGAGAGGCTTATGACCGCGACCCCCCTTATGCCCAAGGCGACCGCCGTCTGGCTGGTCGAGAACACGTCCTTGTCCTTCGAGCAGATCGCCGACTTCTGCAAACTCCATCCGCTCGAGGTAAAGGCCATCGCCGACGGCGAGGCGGCCCTCACCATCAAGGGCCTCGACCCGGTTCTTACCGGGCAGCTCACCCGCGATGAGATCGACAAGGCCCAGAAGGACTCGAACTACCGGCTGCATATGGCCGACTCCAAGGTGCGCGTACCCGTCGCCAAACGGCGCGGTCCGCGTTACACGCCGGTATCGCGTCGTCAGGACCGGCCCAACGCCATCCTCTGGCTGCTCCGCAACCATCCTGAACTCAAGGACGCTCAGATCATGCGGCTCGTCGGCACCACCAAGCCGACAATCGAGTCAATCCGCAGCCGCACCCACTGGAACGCCAATAGCCTGACTCCGATGGACCCGGTTACCCTCGGCCTCTGTTCGCAGATCGACCTCGATTTCGAGGTCGAGAAAGCGGCGAAGTCGATGCCGCACCATGAGCCGGCCCACGTCGAGGGCGCAACGCTGTTGCCGGCATCCGAGACGGTTGCGCCACGCGAGGCTCCGATCCCGGCCGCCCGCGAAGTCGAGCGCGAGGCGGAACGCGAGGCCGACGCGGTTTTCGCAAAGCTCAAATCG
>DASSPO010000339.1:0-2182 GCA_035699585.1 Bauldia sp. | reverse complement strand
GGCCGAAGCCTCGGCATCGCAACCACCGCCGAGGGCGTTGAGACGCCGGAACAGTTCGACCTGGTTCGCGACGAGGGCTGCACGGAGGTTCAGGGCTACATTTTCAGTCCGCCACTGCCGGCGAGCGCGATCTCCGAGCTTCTGTCCAAGCAGGCGGGCGCGCTGCCTCTCCCCAAGGACCACCGGGCCGCCTCCTGAAGCGCAAGTCGGTTCGCGACTTGCAGGAGAGGGGCATTGCACTCAGATTCATGGCCGCAGCAGCGAAGCGATCTTGTCGCGGGACAGGGAGGTCGGGATGCCGTGGTCGGTCACCATTGCGCGCGTGGCGGGAAGCGAGATTCGCATTCACGTCACGTTTCTGCTGCTCCTCGCCTGGATCGGGATAGCCAGCTACCTGCAGGGAGGGGCCAATGCCGCGATCGATTCGATCCTCTTCGTCATCGCGGTCTTCGCCTGTGTCGCGCTCCACGAGTTGGGCCACGCGCTTGCCGCCCGCCGCTACGGCATCACCACCCCCGACATAACGCTGCTCCCGATCGGCGGGCTCGCACGACTGTCGCGCATTCCCGAACGCCCCACCGAGGAGATTGTCATCGCGCTTGCCGGACCGGCCGTGAATGTCGTGATCGCGGCCGTCCTGATCCTCTTTCTGGGAGCTCAGGTCGGGGTGAGCGAAGTCGAAGATCTCGAGAATCCGGCGCTCGGCTTCGCCGCGCGGCTTGCCTCGGTCAACGTCTTCCTCGTGCTCTTCAACCTCATCCCGGCTTTCCCGATGGACGGCGGGCGGGTGCTTCGCGCTGTCCTTTCGTACAAGCTCGGCCGCCGCCGGGCGACCGAGATTGCGGCGATGATCGGCCAGGGTCTCGCTTTCGCCTTCGGATTCATCGGCCTCTTCAACGGCGATGCCATCCTCGTCTTCATCGCCATCTTCGTTTTCCTCGCCGCGCAGGCCGAGGCGGGCGACGCGGGACTGACAGAAGCGTCGCGCCGGCTCCCGGTGGAGCGTGCGGTGATCCGGTCTTTCGAGGCGCTTGGCCCGCAGTCCACCGTCGACGACGCCGCGGACCTTCTCCTCCGCACCACCCAGCACGAGTTTCCGGTTATCGACGGCACCGGGCGCCTTCGCGGCATGCTCACCCGGAACGACATGATCAAGTCCTACCGGGGCAGCGGGCCGGCCACGCCGGTCATCGACGTGATGACGACCGGCATACCGACCGTGCCGGCCGGCGGCTCGCTCGAGACCGCGGTCAGGGCGATGCGGGACAAGGGCGTGCCCTACGTCGCGGTGGTCGACCGCGAAGGGCGGTTCGTGGGCTACGTCAGCCAGGAGAATCTCGCCGAACTGATGATGCTGGGGCTCGACGGGGAAACGGTGGTGCCTGGGACGGCGAACGAGAGTGCAAGACCCTGACGCCCGTCGTGCCGGCGTCGGAGGCAAGCCTCAGGTCATGAGCTTGGCCACGGCCGGATCGGACCGGCCTTTGCCGCAGCCGATTGGGTCATGAGATGGCGGCCCCCGCCGGCGGCAGTTGTCATAGCAAGCCTCGTCAGGCACTCATTCCTGCAGCCCCGCGGCTCTGAGCCCGGCGAGATACCGGTCCAGCGTCTTTGGCTCGATGAACTTGAGCGAATCGCGGAGCTTGCCGATGGTCACGTCCGGACGCGCCGCGACGAACTTGGCGAGCGCTTCCTTCGCGGCGGGGATGTTGCCTGCGTCGCCGTGGAAGGCGGCGAGGTCGCGATAGGCCCATGTCATCCCCACCTTCTCGCGGATCGCGCGCTGCGCCCACTGGACCGCCTCCTGGGGATGACCGGCGGCGAACTTGGCGAAACCCATGCCGATGAATCCGTTGAAGCTGAACGGGTCGAGGGGCGAGAGCGTCAGCGCCTTCTCGAAGCTCCGCAATGCCTCCTCCGGATTGCCGCGATAGGCGAGCAGGAACCCGTGACGCGTCCATGCCCACGCGTTGTTCGGGTCGAGCGCAAGGGCCCGCTCCACATAGTGCCGGGCGCGATCGAGGTCGCCGAAGAGGAGCATGGTCGCGGTCGAGAGCGCGCAGAGCGCGGTGGGATCGTCTCCGACCGCGGGGGACGCGAGGGCGATGAGGCGATCTCCCTCGGCGCGCACAGATTCGACGTCGTCTGTCCAGTTATAGACGACGTGCTGCGCCCGGGCCCA
>DASSPO010000338.1:0-18058 GCA_035699585.1 Bauldia sp. | reverse complement strand
GGTTGCCCGGGAAGGTCCGCGCGGCGACCAGCTCCTCGGCCACGCCCTCGGCACGCACCTCGTCGGCGGTCCTGCCGAACGCGAGCGCCTGCGTCTGGGCGAAGAAGTTGGCCAGGAACAGCTCGTGCATGCCGTCCAGGTCGTGGTTGGGCTGGGCGAAGGCCAGGAAGTCGGCCGGCACGAGCACCGTGCCCTGGTGCAGCAGCTGGTAGAAGGCGTGCTGGCCGTTGGTGCCGGGCTCGCCGAAGACGATCGGCCCGGTCGCCCCCATCACGGTGGCGCCGTTGAGGGTGACGCGCTTGCCGTTCGACTCCATGTCGAGCTGCTGGAGATAGGCCGGGAGCCGCTCCAGGCGCTGCGCATAGGGGAGCACGGCGTAGGTCGGGTAACCCAGCACATTGCGATACCAGATGCCGATCAGCGCCAGGATCACCGGCATGTTCTGCTCGAGCGGCGCGGCGCGGAAATGGTCGTCCATGAAGCGGCCGCCGGAGAGGAAGGCCGTGAAGTTGGCGGGGCCGATCGCGATCATGAGCGGCAGGCCGATCGCCGACCACAGCGAATAGCGCCCTCCCACCCAGTCCCAGAACCCGAAGGTGCGCTCCTCGGCGATACCGAATTCCCTGACCTTCGGGATCGCCGTCGACATCGCGGCGAAGTGGTCGCCGACATGGCCTTCGCCGAGACGAGCAACGATCCAGGCCCGCGCGGTCGCGGCGTTGGTCATGGTCTCGACGGTGGTGAACGTCTTCGAGGCGACCAGAAACAGCGTGCGCGAAGGGTCGAGCCCGGCGAGCGTGTCGCGGATATCGGCGCCGTCGACGTTGGAGACGAAGTGAAGGCGCGGCCCGTCGTGCCAGGGCCGCAGCGCCCGCACGGCCATCCGCGGGCCGAGATCCGAGCCGCCGATGCCGATATTGACCACGTCGGTGAACGGGCCGCCGGCGCCCTTGAGCGCACCGGACCGGACCCCATCGGCGAACGCGGCCATGGCGTTGAGGACCTTGTGGACCTCGGGCACGACGTTCTTGCCCGCCACCCGGTACACCTCGTCGGGCATGGCGCGAAGGGCGACCTGGAGGACGGGACGGTTCTCGGTCCGGTTGATCGCTTCCCCGGCGAACATCGCCGCGCGCCTGCCCTCGACATCGGCGGCGCGGGCGAGCGCGAACAGTCGGGTCATCGCCTCCGCGTCAACCAGGTTCTTCGAGTAGTCGAGAAGAAGGTCGCGGAAGGAAAGCGAGAAACGCTTGAAGCGCTCGGGATCCTCGGCGAAACGCTTGCGAAGCGGCACCGCCGTCACCGCCGAGCGATGCGCCTCCAGCGCGTCCCACGCCTTGACCATCGATGAATTCACTTGGGGTCGCCCTCCTCTGCCGCTCGCCCATTCACCTAACAAGACGCCGACCGCGGGGCCAGCGTGGATGTGTGCCTCCCTGCCGGCGCCCGGAAGCTACAACGAATGCGTGTACGGCAAGACACGAATCGGCGGCAAGCGGCGCGGATGAACCCGATCGACAATGAGCGGCCCAGCGCTACCGCAGCCACGTGCCGATGCGTTCCATCGCCTCCGCCATGTCCGGCGTCGTCCCGGCGAAGGAGAAGCGCATCCATTGATGGCCGCGAGCCCGGTCGAAGTCGGGGCCCGGGGTCGCCGCCACGCCGGCCTCGGCCAGCATGCGCCGGGTGAACTCGACCGAGTCGTTGGCGAAGCGGCGAACCGAAGCATAGACATAGAACGCGCCGTCGACGGGGTGGAACTCGTCGAAGCCTATCCGCGGCAGCCGGTCGAGCAGGATGCGGCGGTTCTCGGCGTAGCTCGCCTTGATCGCCTCAAGTTCCGGTTTGGCATCGAAGGCCGCGATGGCCGCGATCTGGGATATTTCCGGCGGCGAGATGTAGAGGTTCTGGGCAATCCGCTCGACCGGCCGCACGAGCGCTTCGGGCAGCACCATCCAGCCGATCCGCCACCCGGTCATGCAGTAATATTTGGAGAATGAATTGACCACGACCGCATCCGGCGAGAAGCGGAGCGCCGTCTCCGCCACGCCGTCGTAGACGAGCCCGTGGTAGATCTCGTCCGAGATGAAGCGGATGCCGAGGTCATGCGCCGCCCGGATCAGGGCGCCGAGCGCCGCCGGCTGCATGATCGTCCCGCTCGGATTGGCGGGGCTCGCGACGAGCACGCCGGAAAGGGGCGCGCGTCGGTGGGCCGCCTCGAGCATCTCCGGCGTGACCACGTAGCGCGACGCCGCATCGACCGGAATCTCGACCACCTCGAGTCCGAGGGCGTGGAGGAGGTTGCGATAGGCCGGGTAGCCCGGCGCCGCGAGCGCGATCCGGTCGCCGTGGTCGAAAGCGGCGAGGAAAGCGAGGTTGAAGCCGGCGGAGGAGCCGGTCGTGACGGCGATCCGCTCCATCGGCACATCGATACCGTGGCTGTCGGCGTAGTAGCGGGCAATGCGGGTGCGGAGGGAACGGAGGCCCAGCGCTTCGGTATAGCCGAGCCGGCCGTGGTCGAGGGCGGATCGAGCCGCATCAAGCACCGGCCGGGGCGCCGGGGCGCCCGGCTGGCCCACTTCCATGTGGATGACGCGGTCGCCGGCCGATTCCCGGTCGATCGCCGCGCGCATCACCTCCATGACCAGAAACGGCTCGACCGCGCTCCTCAGCGAGGGCGCCGTGCGCGGCCGGCTCGACAGCGTCTCATGAAGCCTTGGCAAGTCTTTCTCCTGCCCCATTTTGCCGCCATCTCCGCCGGTGTCAGGGTCCCCGCGCCAACGGAGCCAAAGCCGGGGCCGAAGGCAGCCGATGATGCCGAGATGGACTGATGGGGCCGCAGGGCCCTTGACCGTGCCTAGCAGCCCCGCCGGGGCTTGGAAAGGCCCGCCGGGCCCACGCCGCAGCCACAGCCGCGTCGTGGCGGCCGCGCTTGTGGCTACGGCCCTCGCCGCCGAGCCGGCGGTCGCCGCCGGCATCAGTGTGGCGCGCGACGCGGAAACCGAGGCCCTGCTCCAGGACTACGCGGCGCCGATCTTCGAGCAGGCCAACATCGAGGCCGGCGACGTCCAGATCTTCCTGGTGGTCGACCCCGGCTTCAACGCCTTCGTCGTCGATTCGAAGCGCATGTTCGTCAACACCGGCGCCATCATCGCGGCCGAGACGCCCGGCGAGATCATCGGCGTCATCGCCCATGAGGCGGCCCACATTGATCACGGCGACCTCGCCGGTCTCCGCCAGACGGTGGCGCGAAGCACGACGGCGGCGATCATCGCAAGCCTGATCGGGGCAGGCGCCGCCGCGGCCGGCGCGGCCGCCGGCATCGGCGGGCTTGGCGACGCCGCGAGCGCCGTGATGTCGGGATCGCTGCACATGGCGGGACGGAACATCCTTGCCTACCAGCGCGCCCAGGAAGCGGCTGCCGACCAGGCGGCCATGCGCTACCTGGAGGCGACCGGCCAGTCCGGAATGGGCATGGTCGCGGTCATGCGGCGGCTCGCCGATCAGGTGCTGCTCTCGGCCCGTGGCGCCGATCCCTACATCCAAAGCCATCCCCTGCCCGCCGACCGGCTGATGACGCTCGAGCAGCTCGCGAGCCAAAGCCCGCATGCCGGCAGGAAAGACCCGCCCGACCTTCAGCTTCGCCACGACCTCGTCCGCGCCAAGCTGGTCGGCTTCACGCTGACCCCGGCTCAGGTCGGCCGTCACTATAGCGACAACGACGACAGCCTGCCGGCGCGGTATGCCTGGGCGATCGCCTCCTATCGGAGCGGCGCGCTCGGGCCGGCGCTGAAGCGGATCGACGCACTGATAAGCGCGCAGCCGGACAACGCCTTCTTCTGGGAGCTGAAGGGCCAGGCGCTCCTTGAGAACGGCCGTCCGGCGGAAGCGGTCGAGCCGCTGCGAAAGGCGGTTTCGCTCGCGCCGTCCTCCGGCCTTCTCCGCATCATGTTCGGCCAGGCGCTGACCGCGACCGAGAACAAGGCCAATCTCAGCGAGGCGATCAAGAACCTGACTGTCGGCCTCCAGAAGGCTCCGGACGTGCCGATCGGCTGGCGCACGCTTGCCCGCGCCTATGCGCTCAAGGGCGACCTGCCCATGGCGGAACTCGCCACGGCCGAGGAGCGCTTCGCCATCGGCAACTACAAGGAGGCCCGCATCCACGCGACGCGGGCTCAAGAAAGATTGAAGCCGGGTTCGCCCGCCTGGCTTCGCGCCGACGACATTCTCACCTATAAACCGCCCAAGCCACAGAAATCGCCATGATCGTCGCCAGGCGGAGCCTGCCGACCGGAGACCGTACCCGATGAGCATACGCACCATCGCCATTGCGACCGCCGCCGCCGTGGTGATCGGAATCGGCGGCTATTTTGCTGGTAACGCCATCGAGGCGGACAGCGCCGCCGAGGCGCCATCGGAGGCTGCCGCTTCCCCCGCGCCGGCACCGGCGACGACGCCGGTCGAGACGATGACCGTCGCGCAGCTGAGCGAGGCGCAGCGGAACGAGGTCGAAGGGATCGTCAAGGACTACCTGGCCAAGAACCCCGGCTTCATCCGCGACTACCTGCTTGCCAATCCCGAAGTCATCCGCGATGCGATCGACGAGCTCCAGCGCAAGCAGGATGCGGAGGAACAGGCCGCCCAGGTCGCGGCGATCGGCGACAACCGCGAGCTTCTCTTCTCATCGCCGCGCCAGGTGGTGATGGGCAATCCGAACGGCGACGTGACGCTGATCGAGTTCTTCGACTACAACTGCGGCTACTGCCGTCGCGCCCATCCCGACATGCAGCAGCTCATCGCCGACGACCCCAACCTCAAGGTCGTGCTCAAGGAATTCCCGGTGCTGGGCGACGGCTCGATCGAGGCCGCGCAGGTGTCGATCGCGGTGCGCATCGTTGCGCCGGAGAAGGCCGGTGAATTCTTCGACGCCCTCATTTCGCAGAGCGGCCAGGTCGATGGGAATGTCGCCCTTGCGGTTGCGGAGGAGCTCGGCCTCGACCGCGCGAAACTCGAGGAGACGATGAACTCCGACGAGGTCAAGGAGACGATCACCGAGGTCTATGCGCTGGCGCAGAAGCTGTCGCTCACCGGCACGCCCTCCTACGTCACCACCGAAGAGGTGGTGATCGGCGCCATCGGCTACGACGCGCTCAAGGAGAAGATTGCCGCGGCGCGCGCCTCGTGCACGACCGAGGTTTGCTGAGACGATCTCCGTCCTGTCTCCGTCCTGTCTCCGGTCTGGCCCCGGATCGACTATGCTGATCCGTCGCAGGTCTACCGCCGGGAGGAGACGGAACGCATGGCTATCAAGGTGATCGTCGAGCTTCAGGCGAAACCGGGCAGACGAAGCGAGCTCCAGAACCTGATCGAGGGTCTGGTGGCGAAACACGGATCGGCCCAACGGGGATTCCTGGGCAGCGCGCGCTATGAGGTGCTCGACGACCCCGACACGCTTGTCGAGATCGCCGAATGGGAGTCGGCCGAGGCACGGATGGCGCACATGCGGGAAAGCGCGGCCACCGGCGCCTATGCACCGCTGATGGAGCTGTTGGCAGCGCCATTCCGGGCCACCGTGATCAGGCGGCTGCCATAGGCCCCGCGCCTGTCGGCGCCGTCACATCGGTGTCGGCGCCGAGCCAGGCCCGCAGGTCGTGTGCTGATCGCGTCAGGCAGACGACGATCCCTACGATTCGACCATGATAATCAGGGACTCCGGCATTACGCCGTCATAGGTCATGGCGTCGGCGGCGGCCTGGGACTTCATCGCCGCCATCACCTTGTCCATGTCCGCGACATCCATCACCACCGCCACGCGCGTCTGATCCGTCGGGTCGACGAAGGTCCGGATGTTGGTTACTCCGAGCGGTCCGAAGATTTCCTTGCGCTTCGGCGAAGTAAGCCAGTGCTGCGCGCCTTTCGAGATCTTGTGGTGGGCAACAACGGTCGGCATTTTGCGTCCTCCTGTCGTGAACCGATGACGGAGGTCGCGTCCGCCAATTATCTGGCATTTTGGCGGGCCTGTCGGCCGCCAAGTGCTGCGCGACCGCAGCCCGACCGAGACCTTACCTACCTTGTCATTATTCGCAATGAGGGATCGTCCTAATCTCGCGGTGGTGCCGACCTTGGTGATCGCGGGCGACACGCCGCCTCACTTGCTGCGCACTGACATCGGCCACCCGGAGCGCCGACGCACCGTCTTCGGCGGTCGCCTTGACACGGCGCCCCGTATCGATTAATTACCGATCGTTCGGTAATTTGGAGATCCGTCATGGCGCGCCCGCAGAGCCTTTCCGACAGGGACATGGTCGCCGGACTGACCAGCGCCTTCCGCCGCGCCGGCTATGAGGGCACCTCGCTGGCCGAGCTTGCCGCGGCGACCGGGCTTGCCAAGGCGGCCCTCTACCACCGCTTCCCGGCGGGCAAGGCGGCGATGGCGGAGGCTGTGGAATCGGCGGTCGGGGCGGACTTCGGCGACAAGGTACTCGCACCGCTTGTCGGGCCCGGGACCCCGTCCGAGCGGATTCGGGCGATGACCCGCGGACTGATGATGTTCTACGCCGATGGCCGGCATGCCTGCCTCGTCGAGGTCTTCTCGATCGAGGCCACGCCCGAGCCGGTGCGGCGGCGCTTGCGGGCGGGCGTCAGGAAATGGATCGCAACACTCGCCTCCGTGCTCATGGAGGCCGGCCTCGAGGCGACCGAAGCCAAGCGGCGGGCGGAGGACGCCGTGATCCGCACCCAGGGAGCCCTGGTCGTCTCGCGTGCGCTCGGCGAGCGGCGGCATTTCATCGACACCGTAAGAAGCCTGCCGGAGCACCTGCTCTCGCCGCCGGCAACCACATCCTGAAAACTATGCAGAGGGAACATTGCCATGCTTGACGCATCTGCGCCGACCCTGACCCTGGTCGGGGGACCCACCGTGCTCATCGAATTCGCCGGCGCACGGCTGCTCACCGACCCGACCTTCGACCAGCCGGGGACTTACACGGCCGGCCCGGTGACCCTGATCAAGGAGGCCGGCCCCGCGCTCGGTCCGGGCGACATCGGCCGTGTCGACGCCGTGCTCCTCAGCCACGACCAGCATTACGACAACCTCGACCGCGCCGGCCGCGACTTCCTCAGGAACGTTTCGCTGGTGCTGACCACCCCTGCCGGCGCCGGCCGGCTCAACGGGGCCAGCGTCGGGCTCGCGCCCTGGCAGTCGGTCGACATCTCGACGCCGTCGGGAACATCGCTCCACGTCACCGCCACTCCGGCCCGGCACGGTCCCGTCGGCATCGAGCCGCTGAGCGGTGACGTCACCGGCTTCGTCATCACGGCCCCCGGCGATGCCGAAGGCGCCATCTACATCTCCGGCGACACCGTCTGGTACGAAGGCGTGGCTGAAGTCGCCAGCCGCTTCGACGTGCGGCTGGCGATGCTCTTCACCGGGGCGGCGGAACCTCGCGGCCGGTTCCAGATGACGATGGACTGCAACGACGCGATCGCCGTCGCCCACGCCTTCCCCAAGGCCACCATCGTCGCCGTCCACAATCACGGCTGGAAACACTACACCGAAAGCCAGGAGGACCTCGCCGCGGCTTTCGCCGCGCTCGGAATCTCCGACCGCCTCAAGCTTCTTGCGCCGGGCTCGCCGGTGACGGTCGGCTCGAACTGACGAGAACCGGGACCCCGGCCCTCACCTCTGGCCGGGGGAGGGATTGCCCCAGTCCGCTGCCGAGGCCCAGGAGCCCGGCGGAATCGATCGAGTCCGGGGCTTTCCCTCAACCGCGCGAATCCCTATAAGGGCGCCACTTCGGGCGGCGGCTTCGGCCGGCGTCCCCTTGGCGCGGCGGAAACCGGGCGGTAATGGCAGTCACTGTCTTCGTCCTCAACGGACCGAACCTCAACATGCTTGGGGTGCGCGAACCGTCGATCTATGGCGGCAAGACGCTCGCCGAGATCGGCGAGGATTGTCTCGCCGCCGGCAAGGCGATCGGCTTTGCGGTCGACTTCCGCCAGACCAACCACGAAGGCGAGCTGGTCGACTGGATTCAGGAGGCGGCCGGCCGCGCCGAGGGCATCGTCATCAATCCCGGCGCCTATACCCATACCTCGGTTGCACTTCACGACGCGATCCGCGCCGCCGGGCGGCCGGTCATCGAGGTCCATCTTTCCAATATCTTCGCCCGCGAGCCTTTCCGGCACCACTCCTATGTCTCGCCGGTGGCGACGGGCGTGATCTGCGGGCTTGGGCCCGCCGGCTACATCCTGGCGCTTGACGCGCTCAAGCACCTCATCGCCAAGGGCGGCTGAAAGACACGATGAGCGACAAGAAGACAATCGTTGACCACGACCTGATCCGCGAGCTCGCGGATCTCCTCAACGAGACCGGACTGAGCGAGATCGAAGTCGAGCACCAGGACACCCGCATCCGGGTGGCGCGGACGCTACAGGCCGCGCCGGTCGCAGCGCCGGTGGTGAATGTGCCGTCTCCGCCCGCGGTGGCGCCTGCGGGCGGCGGCGGCGGCGCCGCCCCCGCCACGGCGAGCGACCATCCCGGCGCCGGTCCCTCGCCCATGGTCGGAACGGCCTATCTGGCCCCCGAGCCGGGCGGCAAGCCTTTCGTCGATGTCGGCGATACCGTCCGCGAAGGACAGACGCTGCTCATCATCGAGGCCATGAAGACGATGAACCAGATCCCCTCGCCGCGCTCCGGCAAGGTGAAGGAGATCATGGTCGAGGATGGCCAGCCGGTCGAATATGGCGAGCCGCTGATGATCATCGAATGAACCAGGCGCCGCCCCTCTTCGGCAAGATTCTGATCGCCAACCGCGGCGAGATCGCGCTGCGGGTTCTGCGCGCCTGCAAGGAGCTCGGGATCGCCACGGTCGCGGTCCACTCGACCGCCGACAGCGACGCCATGCATGTCCGCCTCGCCGACGAGAGCGTCTGCATCGGTCCCCCGCCGGCCCGCGACTCCTACCTCAACATCCCGCAGCTTCTGGCCGCATGCGAGATCACCGGCGCCGACGCCGTGCACCCCGGCTACGGCTTCCTTTCGGAGAACGCGCGCTTCGCCGACATCCTCGCCGCCCACAACATCGCCTTCATCGGCCCCAGCGCCGAGCATATCCGCATCATGGGCGACAAGATCGAGGCCAAGCGCACGGCGGAGAAGCTGGGCATTCCGGTGGTCCCCGGCTCCGACGGCGGCGTGCCCAACGAGGTCGCGGCGCGCAAGGTGGCGGCCGAGATCGGCTATCCGGTCCTGGTCAAAGCCAAGGCCGGCGGCGGCGGGCGCGGCATGAAGGTGGTGCGTACCCCCGACGAGATGGCCGAAGCCTTCGCCACGGCGCGAGCCGAGGCGATGGCGGCCTTCGGCGACGACTCCCTTTATGTCGAGAAGTATCTCGGCCGGCCGCGCCACATCGAAATCCAGGTGCTCGGCGACGGCAGGCACAAGGCTGTGCACCTCGGCGAGCGCGACTGCTCGCTTCAGCGGCGGCATCAGAAGGTTTGGGAGGAATCCCCTTCCCCGGTGATCACGCCCGAACAGCGCGGGAAGATCGGCGGGATCGTCTCCGATGCCATCGCCAAGCTCGGCTATTCCGGCGCCGGCACCATCGAGTTCCTTTATGAGGACGGCGCGTTCTACTTCATCGAGATGAACACGCGGCTCCAGGTCGAGCACCCGGTGACCGAGGCGGTGACCGACATCGATCTCGTCAACGAGCAGATCCGGATCGCCGCCGGCCTCGGCATCTCGTTCACCCAGGAGGAGGTGGTCTTCGAGGGTCACGCCATCGAGTGCCGGATAAACGCCGAGGATCCGCGCACCTTTGCCGCCTCGCCGGGTCGCATCGCCAACTATCACCCGCCCGGCGGGCTCGGCGTCCGCGTCGACTCCGCGGTCTATCAGGGCTACCGCATCCCGCCCTACTACGACAGCCTGATCGGCAAGCTGATCGTCCACGGCCGGACCCGGCAGGAATGCATGATGCGGCTACGCCGGGCGCTGGACGAATTCGTCATCGACGGCGTCAAGACCACGATCCCGCTGTTCCGCGACCTCGTCGCCGATCCCGACATCCAGGCCGGGAACTACGACATCCACTGGCTCGAGAAGAAGCTGGCCTCGGGGCTGAAGGCGGCCTGACCGCCGGTCCGCCTGAAATATGTGGCGGTGGTGACGGCCCCGGTTGACGATTTTCCTTTGCGGGCCAAGATTATCCCGGCTCCAGGCCGACAACGGACGATGACCAGCCGCAACGACATCCTGCTCGAGATCACCCCGCAAGTCCTGCTCAAGGCCTACGCGGTGGGGATTTTTCCGATGGCCGAGTCCGCCGAGGACCCCGGCCTCTACTGGATCGAGCCGGAAACCCGCGGGATCTTGCCGCTCGACCGTTTCCACCTGCCCAGGCGGCTTCGGCGCACCGTGGCCAAGGGGGTTTTCGAGGTGCGGATCGACTACGACTTCGATGCGGTGATCGCCGGCTGCGCCGCCCCTGCCGAGGGGCGCACCAAGACCTGGATCAACGAGCGCATCCGCCGGCTCTACGGCGAACTCTTCGCCCTCGGCCACTGCCACACGGTGGAAGCCTGGCAGGACGGGAAGTTGGCGGGCGGCCTCTACGGCATCGAGCTTGGCGCCGCATTCTTCGGCGAGAGCATGTTCAGCCGCGAGCGCGACGCCCCAAAGGTCGCGCTGGTCCACCTCGTTGCCCGGCTCCGCGCCGGCGGCTTCAAGCTGCTCGACACGCAGTTCACCACCCGGCATCTCAAGCAGTTCGGCGCCATCGACATCGACCGCCGCCACTATCACCGCCTGCTCGAAGCGGCGATCGCCGGCGAAGCCGACTTCTACCGGCTGCCCGGCGGGGCGACCGTGGAGGACGTGCTGCAATCGGTGAGCCAGACGTCGTAGACCGGGTGGTCGACGGCATGCAGGCCGGGGCTGTCGGCAAACATCCACCCCGAGAAGATCCGGCGCACCTTGCGGTTGAGGGTTATTTCGTCGACCTCGACGAAGGCGTCGGTCAGCGGCGCCGCGGTCGGCGGCCTTGAGTAGCAGACGCGCGGCGTCACCTGGAGCGCGCCGAACTGCACGGTCTCGTCGATATAGACGTCGAAAGAGATGATGCGGCCGGTGATCTTGTCGAGGCCGGAGAACACGGCGACCGGGTTGGATATCTTCTCGGCCGGGGGCGTCATTACTTGGCCCTCCTGGCCCACGACCGTCGCCGGCAGACCGGCGACGACGGCGGCAGCGAGGGCGGCGGGCAGGTACCACTTCGGCATGCGCGAATCCTGTTCGGCAATGGCGATTTGGGCGGGCTGGTAACACGCGATTCTGGCGGCGAAAAGGCCAGGAACAGCGGGATTTCCGATGATCAGGCCGCGCCGGCCCGTGCCGGCGGACGAATCCCCTGAGCGCGCCGGGCCTCGGCCAGCCATTCCTCAAGCGCGGCAACCTGATCCGCCGTGAGGCGAAGGCCGAGCTTGGTGCGCCGCCACAGGATGTCGTCGGCGGTCTCGGCCCATTCCTCCATCAGTAGATAGCGGACCTCCGCCTCCGTCAGGTCGGCCCCGAAGTTCCGCCCGAGATCCGCCATCGAGCGCGCCCGCGAGACGATGGTCTGGGCACGTGTGCCATAGGTCAGGACGAGGCGTTCCGCATGGGGTTCGGCGAGGAAGGGATATCCGGCGCGGAGAGCGCGGATGAGGTCGCCGACGCCGTCGGCCGGGAACAGGCCGCCCGGCAGGGGCGCGCCGGCGGTCCATGGCTTGCCGGTCTTGAGGTACGGCGCGAGCCGGGCGAGGACCTCCTCGGCGAGCCGCCGGTAGGTCGTGATTCTGCCGCCGACGACGGTGACGAGCGGGGGTTGGCTGCCGGCCGAGTCGACGTCGACCACGTGGCCGCGGATCGCGTGCCGGCCGTCCGGCGTGCCATCGTCGGGGACGGCGCGCACGCCGGAGAAGGCCCAGACGACGTCGTCCTCGAAGATGGGTCGGCGGAAATATTCCGCCGCGGCCGCGATGAGGTAGGCGATCTCGGCACTGTCCGCCTCGGCCTCGGACGGGTCGCCATGATAGTCCTCCTCGCTCGAACCGATCAGCGTGAAGTCGCGCTGGTACGGAATCGCGAAGGCGAGGCGCCGGTCGGCGTTGCGCAAGACATAGGCGCGGTCGTGGTCGTAGAGCCGCGGCACGACGATATGGCTCCCCTTGAGGAGGCGGACGCGGGGACGAACGTGGGCGTGGACGACATGGTTGAGGACGTCCCCCACCCAGGGCCCCGAGGCGTTGATGAGCGCCCTTGCGGCAATGGCGTACCGTTCCCCGTTCTGCGCCTCCATCGCAAGGCGCCAGACGGTGCCCTCGCGCTCGGCCACGACACAGCGGACCCGCGGCCTGATCTCCGCGCCATGGGTACGGGCGTCGAGGGCATTGAGAATGACAAGCCGGGAGTCGTCGACGATGCCGTCCGAATACTCCACGGCGGTGCGGAATTCGGCGTGGAGCGTGGTGCCGAGGCGGTCTGCCCCGAGCAGGACCGGACGTGCCGGGGGGAGGTGCCGCCGGCCGCCCAGATGATCGTAGAGGAACAGCCCGGCGCGGACAAAGCTCCGCCGCAGCGCGCCCCTGCGTTGCGGAATGACGAAACGCATCGGCCGGACAATGTGCGGTGCCGCGGCGAGCAGCAGGTCGCGCTCCTTGAGGGCTTCGCGGAGCCGCGTCAGGGCGAAGCCATCGAGATGATGAAGACCGCCGTCGAGAAGCTTGGTCGAAGCCGATGTGCTTCCGCCGCCGAGGTCCCCGCCCTCGCAAAGGAACACCGACAGTCCGCGGCCCGCGGCATCGCGCGCGATTCCGCAACCGTTGATGCCCCCGCCGATCACGGCGAGATCGTAGATCAGACTCGACACGACCCCAGACCCCGGGCTTTGCCCAGGGTCAAGAATGGCCCATCGCGCGGGAAAAAGCGATTCGGGACGGGTCTATATGCGGCCCATGAGGACAAGAATGAGGAGTACGACGACGATGATGCCGATAATTCCGGATGGAGCGTACCCCCAGCCTCGCGAATAGGGCCAAGCGGGAATGGCGCCGATCAGGAGGATGATCAGGATAATGAGAAGAATCGTGCCAAGCATCGCCCTGCTCCAGCTCGTTTGCGAATCGTCAGGGCGAGAAACGCGCTGGCGGGACTTCGGTTCCTCCCCAAGGCGCGCTAAACAGGCTCCTCGGCCGGCGCCGGTTCGCCGGGCTGTGAGGAAATCGGACTGGGAAGGGCGATGCCGCATATCCGGGCGAACGGCCTTAGCCTGAACTACGAGATGACCGGGCCGGAAGGCTCTCCGGTCATCGCCTTCGCTCATTCGATCGGCGCGTCGATTCATATGTGGGACGCCCAGGTCGCGCGCTTCTCGGACCGCTATCGCTGCCTCCGGTATGACGCGCGCGGCCACGGCAAATCCGCAGTGAAGTCCGAGCCGGCAACGGTCGATGACCTCGCCGACGATCTCGCCGGTCTCCTCGACGCTCTCGGCATCGAGAAGGCGCATGTGGTCGGTCTGTCGCTCGGCGGCATGGCCGGCCAGGCCTTCGCCCTTCGCCATCCGGACCGGCTCGACAGGCTGGCCCTGGTTGCGACGAGTGCCGAAATGGACAAGGCGGCCTGGCGCCGGCGGATCGAGACCGTCACCCGCGATGGCTACGGCTCCTTCGTCGACGAGATCATGGTGCCGCGCTGGTTCACGCCGGCCTTCGCCGCCGCCCACCCCGGCGTGGTGGCGGGCTTCCGCTCGCGCCTGCTTGCCACCGACCGCGCCGGCTATGCCGCCTGCGCCAATGTCATCGCCACCCTCGACCTCCTGCCGCGCATCGCCGGGATTGTCGCCCCCACCATCATCATCGTCGGCGCCGAGGACCCGGCGACGCCGATCGCGATGTCGGAACGGATTCGGCAGCTCATCCCGCACGCCGAGATGGTGATCATTCCCAAGGCGGCGCACATCGTGGCCGTCGAGCAGGCCGACATCTTCAACGACTATCTCGGCATCTTCCTTTCCCGCGGCGAACGCCACGCCCGCCCTGCCGCATGAGCCGGGACGTCTATATCTGCGACACGGCACGCACGCCGATCGGCCGATATGCCGGCGCCCTGTCGTCGGTGCGGACCGACGACCTCGCCGCCGTCCCGATCCGCGAACTGCTGCGGCGCTGCCCGTCCCTCGCCGGCGGACTCGACGAGGTCTACCTCGGCTGCGCCAACCAGGCCGGCGAGGACAATCGCAACGTCGCCCGGATGGCACTCCTGCTCGCCGGCATCGGCGAGGCGGTGCCCGGCGTGACCGTGAACCGGCTCTGTGCCTCCGGCATGGACGCGGTCGGTGCGGCGGCGCGCGCGATCAAGGCCGGCGAGATCGGGCTTGCGATCGCCGGCGGCGTCGAGTCCATGAGCCGCGCGCCGCTGGTGATGGCAAAGGCCGAGACCGCCTTCCAGCGGCGGGCGGAAATCTTCGACACCACGATCGGATGGCGCTTCGTCAACCCGCTCCTCAAGGCCCAATACGGCATCGACTCGATGCCGGAGACCGCGGAGAACGTGGCCGAGGAATTCCAGGTGAGCCGCGCCGACCAGGACGCCTTCGCGCTTCGCTCTCAGAAGCGCGCGGCCGTCGCCATGGCCAACGGTATCCTCGCCGAGCGCATCGTTCCGGTACCCGTTCCGGACCGGCAGGGCGCGAGCGCCGTCGACCGCGACGAGCATCCGCGCGCCGACACGACAATCGAAGCCCTCGCCGCCCTGAAGCCGATCGTCCGTCCCGGCGGTACCGTGACCGCCGGCAACGCCGCGGGGATCAATGACGGCGCCGCGGCGCTTGTCCTTGCCTCGGCGGATGCAGCCGGGAAGCACGGCCTGAGACCGCTCGTCCGCATTCTCGGGATGGCGAGCGCCGGCGTTCCGCCGCGGATCATGGGGATCGGTCCGGTACCGGCGACCGCGAGATTGCTCGACCGCCTCGGTCTCAGGCTCGCCGATATCGACGTGATCGAGCTCAACGAAGCCTTCGCGAGCCAAGCCCTCGCCTGTCTTCGCCAGTGGGGGATCGCCGACGACGCGGAGCACGTCAACCCAAACGGCGGCGCCATCGCCCTCGGCCATCCCCTCGGCATGTCGGGGGCTCGCATCGTTGCCGAGGTGGCCCGTGAATTGCCGCGCCGGGGCGGCCGCTACGGGCTCGCGACCATGTGCGTCGGCGTCGGCCAGGGCGTCGCAATCGCCATGGAGCGCGTCGCCTGAGTGGCGTTTGTCATCCTGCCGCCGCCGTCCACCACCTCGGCGCCGTGGCGTCACATCCGGAATCCGTGTAGGTGAAGGCAGGATCGGGCCAGAACCCTCTTGCTTCCCCTGGGTGACCCCGCGTCGGGACTCTTCGGATGGACTCGATCATGCTCTCTCTGATTCTATCCGGCCTCCTGGGTCTTGGCCCGGGGTCCGATGCTGATCGGCTCGCGCCGTCCGAGGGCTGGATCGCAAAAGCCATTCGCGCCGAGGCGCCCGAAGGGCAAGACGCCTACCAGCGCGGTTACGATTTCGGCGAGAATGACGTGGCAATGCTTCTCGACGCCTGGCGGGTCCATGACGCCATGACGCGGATGAGCATGGACGCCGATCTGGAGGAAGTGGCGACGAGGACGGCTGACCTCGTGACTGACGGGCTTTCTGCCGACACGCTTCGCGAGATGGAGGGGATCGATGACGGGCTCAACACGGCGGGCCAATCGACCTCGACCGAGGAAATCATCGGCTGGAACGCCTTCATGGATCTTTCGCTCCATTGGGCGGCGAAGATCGAGGACGATTTCCCTGGCGCCGAGAGCGGGAATCCCGTTGCCGTCGGCGGTACCCTTTACACCATCCAGACCGCGGACAAGTCCTACAGCCTCACCGCCCCCGCGCCGGATACCCTGCGTTTCGAGGTGAGGCCCGGCGACAACTGGCAACACGACTCGCCCCGTTACGAGCGCTCCGAAATCGCGGGGCCGGTTTATCCGGCAGACGAGATGCTGGAGGTCACTTACGACCTGATGATCGAGCCGGGCGAACCGAATCAGGCGGAGTGGCTGCTGATCGGCCAGTTCCATGCCGACGATGCCGACACGCCGCCGCCGCTTGCGATCGAGCTCGACCACGAGAAGATGGAGGTGCGCGCCCGCTTCGGTCACGGCGAGGGCGGGGAAACCCTGACGCTCTATCGCGATGAAACGGACCTCGAGCGCGGGCGCTACTACCGGATGAGGATCAGGGCCCTCTTTCCGGATGATGAAGAGGACGAGGGCGTCGTCCAGATCTGGCGGGATGGCCGGCAGATCGTCGACTATGCCGGCCCTCTCGGCTACGGCTACGGCGTGTATTGGAAGGTCGGCATCTACCGCCGTCCGGTCCCGGAGGCGCTTGCGGTCAATATCCGCAATCTCTTCGTCACCGGAGAGGACGGACTCATCGTCGCAGCCGAAGAGTACCTCGATCTCGCGGACTAGGCGCCGCCCGCGGGCCGCAACCGGTGCGCCGCCCGCCACGCCAAGCGAACTTCCCTGGACCGGTGTCGGGAGATAGCGATTAGCCGGCGTCTCAATCGGAGCGCTCAGTCGTTTCTCGCGGAGCACGCGTATTCCGTCCGTGTCGAACGAAGACCACGCGTCTTCTATCTTGCGCAATGCGCTCGTGAGCTTGCCCCACATCTCCATTCTGCCTAAGGTCCCGCGGCGAGGATTTTTCAGGCCACCAGAACAAGCATCCAGGCGGTGGGCGGGCGGCGGCTCCCCTGCCGATCGTCTCGCGGGGTTTGAGTTGACTGCTCCTGCCCGGTTCGCCGTCCTGCCGCCGCTGTTGCCCGTTGGATTCCACAGCACCGATGTAGCCGGGCTGCAGCGGCTTTGCGTCGACTACTTCCCCGGTTCGCAGACACGCCCCAGGCTGATGAACACCATCTCGATGGTGGTCTCGCTCGTGAACCGGGTGAGCATACCCTCGCGCCTCTGGGTCGATGGAGCCTTCCTGACGGAGGCGGAAAACCCCGAGGATTGCTGCCTGACCCTGGTTCTTGTCGAGTCCGTCTTCCGGCGGATGTCCCCGGACCAGCGCGAGTTCTTCGACTGGTTTCGCGAGGTGCCGCTCTACGAGAAGTACCGCTGCCACAACTACGGCATCGTGCTCGATGCCGAGCGGCCGGACTATGACGGCGTCCACGCCTTCTGGCTCCGCCAGTATGGTTTCCACGACGAGGCGCGCAGGAAGGGCGTCGCGGAGATACTTCTCCCGGCAGTGACGGGCTGATGAACCGGCTTCCCGACCTCCTCGAGGATCTCGCCGCCGCGGATACGGTCAGCGACGCGCTCCGGCGGCTCGCCGCGTCGGACCCGCGCGATCCGATCCTCGGCATCAACCTCGGCGCGGTGGCCCGGCGGCGGCGCGACCTCGAGCGTCAGCTGAGCACGCTCCTTGCCACCGAGCAACGCGATCTCATCCGCTATCGCCTGGTCTCCCATGACGGGAGCACCGCCAGCGCGTTGGCGGTCGCCCGTTCCGTTCTCCTTTTCCAGACGCTGGTCACGTCGGTCTTCGATGCGATCCGCACGACGCCGAAGCGGCTTTATCAACCCTCCGCCGAGAGCGTGCGGCTGTCTGCGCTGTACTTGGCGAGCGCCTCCGACGGTCGCCATGCCCTCCACTTCACCATCCCCAACGACCGCCTCCTGATTCTGGAGAGCGATCTCGACGAGACCTTTGCTCTCGTCTTCGAGCTGCTGACGGCACGGGCAAAGACGGCGATCCGCGACCTCGCGAGCCGCGCCGGGATCGCGTCGGTGGCCGCGGCCCATTCCTGGGCCGAGAATGCCGTGCAACACGGGCTTGTCACCACCATCGGCTGGCGCAAGTCCGGCGCCGAGCGGCGGACGGCGTCGCTCACCCACAGCGATGCGCTTCTCTTCAAGACGGCGGTCGAAGCGGTGAACGATAGCACGGTTGAGCAGGTGGAATGCGATTGCGAGCTGATGGCCCTCG
>DASSPO010000337.1:0-2883 GCA_035699585.1 Bauldia sp. | reverse complement strand
GTTGGGGTCGTTGGGGTCGAACGGATAGTCGACCAGGCGAAGCACCGACGCCGCGGTGTCGCCCTCGAGGATCGCATGGAAGACGGTGAAGCTGCCGCCCGCGGATTCGAGGCTCACCTCCCCGCAATAGCCCATTCCGTTCCGCGCCAGCGACTTGTGGACGTTCCGGACCTCCGCCGCGCCGGGATTGGCGTAGCCGCGCGTGGCAAGCGCGATCACGGCATCGAGCGTGGCCTGATCGATGTCCTCGGCCATGGCAGGATGCGACAGGAACGACAGACCTATAAGGAAGAGCAACGGCTTCATCGACGAAACCCGTGTTGGCGCCCTTGAAGGAAGACTGGCACGGACGCCCGCAGAATGCCAGCGGGCAACCACCGCCGGGTGGTCCAGCAGAGGCTTCCGCGGGTGGACGCGAGGCCGTCCAACCTAACGCCCGAGCGTCTCCTTGACCGCTACGGCGAGCTGCTTGAGGGAGAAGGGCTTGGGCAGGAAGTGGAAGGTTTCGCCTTCGGGGAGGTTTTTCCGGAAGGCTTCTTCCGCATAGCCGGAGATGAAGATGATCTTGAGCTCCGGCCGCGTCTTGCGGAGCTCGCGAAGGAGCGACGGCCCGTCGAGCTCGGGCATCACCACGTCGGAGACGACGAGGTCGATCTTGCCGCCGGTTTCCTGCATCACCTCGAGCGCCTCGACGCCGGAAGACGCCTCGTGAACGCGGTAGCCGCGCGAGGTCAGCGCCCGCGCCGCGAAGCTCCGCACCGCCTCCTCGTCCTCGACAAGCAGAATGGTGGCGCTGCCGGTCAGGTCGGATATCTTGGGCTCCGCCTCGGCGGCCGCGGCCGGTTTTTCCCCGGCCGGCACCACGTAGCGCGGCAGGAAAAGGCGGAAAAGGGTTCCCTTGCCAACGGTCGAATCGAAGTAGATGTAGCCTTCGGTCTGCTTGACGATGCCGTAGACGGTGGAGAGCCCGAGGCCGGTGCCCTTGCCCACCTCCTTGGTCGAGAAGAACGGCTCGAAAATGCGACCCTGCACTTCGGGTGGGATTCCGGTGCCGGTGTCTTCGATCTCGAGGAGGACATAGTCGGCGGGCGGAAGCGGCTTGTAGGAGAAGCGCGTCACCTCGGCCACCGGCAGGTTCCTCGTCCTGATGGTCATCGTGCCGCCGCCCGGCATCGCGTCGCGGGCATTGACCGCCAGGTTCACGATCACCTGCTCGAACTGAGCGAGGTCGGCCCTGATCGGCCAGAGTTCCGCACCCGGGGTCACCACCAGCTTGACGTTCTCGCCGAGCAGGCGCGTGAGCAGCGCGGTGAGGTCCGAGACGAGGTCGTTGAGCTGAAGAACCTGCGGCCGGAGCGTTTGGCGACGGGAAAAGGCTAGCAGCTGCCTCACCAGGCTCGCGGCCCGGTTGGCGTTCTGCTTGATGTTCATGATGTCCTGGAAGGACGGGTCGCTTGGCCGATGATTGGCAAGCAGCAGATCGGAGAAGCCTATGATGGCGGTGAGCAGGTTGTTGAAGTCATGAGCGATACCGCCGGCAAGCCGGCCGACCGTCTCCAGCTTGTGCCGCTGTGAGAGCTGCTGCTCGAGCGCCCGCTGCTCGGTGATTTCAATGGCGTTGACAATGACGGCATCGCGACCGTCGGCCCCGTCTTCAACGGCGTTGATATAGAAGCGGGCGCTCCGCTCGCCCCCTCCGGCGAGCGCTGCATCGATGGGTGGGAGGACGCCGGGCCGTCTTGCGGCCGTGTCGAGCGCGGCGGCGATCGCCTCGCGGTCGCCTTCGGCGACAAGGTCGATGAGCTTGCGCCGATCGCCTCGGACGCTACCGAGCGTGCCCTTGAACAGACGCAGGAAGGCGGCATTGGTCCGCCCGAGAACACCGCTTCGGTCGACGGCGGCAATGGCGATCGGGGTATTGTTGAAGAAGCGGGTGAAGCGAACCTCGGCGGCACGGAGCGCCTCGGCGCCCTCTTCGCCGCGACTGCGGTTGAGGACGATGGTGCGCGTCGCCCCCGGCGCGCCGTCCGCGGTGACCGGCACCCGGTGAAGCAGGCGGACGGGGAGCGCCTCGCCGTTCTGCCTGACGAGATCGAGATCGATCGTCTCCGTGCGGTCGTGGCCCGGCTCGGCCAGCACGCCGGCAAGGAGCGCGAGATTTTCGCCGCGGACGACGTCTTGCAGCGTGAGCGAACCGGCTTCGAAACGGGCGATATCGATGCCAAGCCATTCGGCGAGTGTCGCATTGAGATAGGCGATGCGCCCGCCCGGCTCCGCCGAGAAGAAGCCGACGGGGGCATGATCGAGATAGTCGATGGCATGCTGGAGTTCCTGGAACACCGACTCCTGCTGCGCCCGCTCGCCCGTCACGTCGGCGATCGTCCATGCGACTTCCTTGCGGCCGCCGGGGCCGGGCGCGATCGGCCATGCCCGGATCCGATACCACCGAGCCCCGCCGCGCCCTCCGGCCAGCGGCGCCGGGATCCGGACCTCCTCCTCGGCCGACCCGCCGTCCCGCGCCGCCTGAGCCAGACGGTAGACGGCCTCCGCCCCCTTGGGGTCTCCCGCGAAGAGCCGTTCGACGGGGCGGATCTCGGCGCCCGTCGAGGCGCCAGTCAGGTTCGCATAAGCCCGGTTGGCGTAGACGATCCGTCCCGTGCCGTCCGCGATCAGCACCCCCTCGGCAAGGGTGTCGAGATAGCCGCGCGCGACATCGGTCCCGGTTTTCCTTCCGCCGAAACGGATCACGCCCAGCGCCAGGAGCAGCAGCATCGCCACGCCGACGATGGCCAGTATGGCGAGGAGGCCGAGCATCAGCGGCTCGGTGCCTTCGCCGTCCACGAGCGCGAAGCCGATCGCTACCCCGACCAGCCCAAAGGCGAG
>DASSPO010000336.1:0-2315 GCA_035699585.1 Bauldia sp. | reverse complement strand
TCGGCCCACGGCGCACGGGTCACACACCGCGGCAGCGGTGTTCCGCAGGCCTTGTCCCGCGCCGATTCGCCTCACTTTGGCCGAACTCCGGCGACCTATGTTTCGCAACACCCACGGTCGGGGGCGACCAGAGGGTAATGTACGCGCCCTCGCCGCTCAGGATGCGCCAGGGACGCCGTGACATCATGAACAGACTGAGCCGGAACCTCGTCATCGCGACGATCGCCGGGTTCACCCTCGCCGCCCAGACCACCGCCGGAAGCGCCATTCAGTGGCCCTGGAAGCGCGATCGGCCCAACGAGGAAATCGTGCTGCCGCCGCCCGAGACGGTGCCGCCGGGTGGCGACGTCCTCGTTCTCCCGCCGCCTACCGTCACCGAGGTGCCGCTTGCGCCGAATGACGTGATCGCCCGGCTGGACCGCGCCGAGGCGCGCATCCGTGAGCTGACCGGCCAGGTCGAGGAGCTTGCCTTTCGCCTTCGTCAGACTCAGGACCAGCTTCAGGCCGCGCTTGCCGGCCGGCCGATTCCCAACGCCAATACCGCGGCTGCGCCGCCGCCCGGGCAGGATCCGCTCGCGGCGCCCCAGACGCTTCCCGGTACCGGCGCCACCGTTGCCGCCGCTGAGCCGATGGGTGGCCAGGTATTGATCGATGTTCCTCAGGACCAGCCGATCGACCTCACCGCCATGGCCCGCGGCGAAGCCGAAGGGCTCGCCCCTGCTGCGCCGACCCAGGTGGTGTCCCTCGGCGAGCCCGGTGCGGACTACGAACGCGCCTATGCGGCGATTCTTGCCGGCGATTACGACATGGCGGAAGCGTCATTCCGCATGTTCATAACGACCTACCCGAACGACCAGCGGGTCCCCGACGCCCAGTACTGGCTCGGCGAGAGTCTGTTCGCCCGCGGCCAGTACCGCGAGGCGGCCGACGAGTTCCTCTCCGGATACAAGTCGTATCCGACCAGCGGCAAGGCGGCGGACACGCTGCTCAAGCTTGGTTTGTCGCTTGCCGGCTTGGGCGAGCGCGAGGCGGCCTGCTCGACCTATGCCGAGGTCCTCAAGAAGTACCCGAACTCGTCCAACGCGCTCCGCCAGCGCGTCGCCACCGAGCAGGCCGTCGCCCGCTGCGGGTGAGCCTCCGGTGATCGCGGCGGTCCGGCCCGATGCAGGCGCCGCCGCGCTGAGCGAAGCCGAGGTGGCCGCGCTTTTCGCGCCCCTCGCTTCCTCGCCGGCGATCGCCATCGCCGTCTCTGGTGGCGCCGATTCCCTTGCGCTGCTCGCCGTTGCCGACCGCTGGCGCAGGGCCCCGGCCCGCCCGAAGGTCATCGTTCTTACCGTCGATCACGGGCTGAGCCCTGGCTCCGCCGCTGTCGCGGCGCGAGTCGCCGCCATCGCGGCGGATCGCGGGCTCGCCGTGCGCGTTCTTGCCTGGACCGGGCCGAAGCCGAGGACCGACATCGAGGCCGCGGCCCGGGACGCGCGCTACCGCCTCCTTGCCGCCGCCGCCCGCGAGGCCGGCGCGACGCATCTGCTGACCGCCCACAGCCTCGACGACCAGGCCGAGACATTCCTCATGCGTCTCGGGCGTGGCTCCGGGGTTTTCGGCCTTGCCGCCATGCGCCAGGAACTCGATCTTGGCGGCCTCGTCCTGTTCCGGCCGTTCCTGGGCGTGGCGCGCGCTCGCCTTGCCTCGACCACGGTCGCGGCGGGGCTGGTTGCGTACGATGATCCAATGAACGCCGATCCGCGCTTTCTGAGGGTGCGCGTGCGGCAACTACTTCCAGCACTCGCCGAGGCCGGCATCGACGCCCCGACCCTGGCCGCCGCCGCCGGTCGTCTTGCCCGCGCCGCCGACGCGATCGACGTCGCCGTCGACGCGCTGATCGCCAGCGCCGTTCGCGTCGATGCTCAGGCGGTCGTGACCGTCGAGGCGGAAGCCGTTGCCGCCGCGCCGGCCGAGGTGTGCTCGCGCCTCCTCGTCCGTCTGCTATTGGCGGTCGGCGGCGAAGCCTATCCGCCCCGATCCGAGCGGCTTGACGCGCTAGCTGCGGCGCTGTTCGGCCAGCATGGCATGGCGGTCAAGCGGACGCTCGCCGGGGTCGTAGTCGAGCGGCGGGCTGGCCGGCTCCTGTTCTATCGCGAAACCGGTCGCGCCGGGCTGCCGGTTCTTCCTGTCTCTCCAGGTTTCGCCGGCTCATGGGACCACCGCTTCCGCGTGAGCGTCGGCCCCGATCAGCGCGAGGGTCTCACCGTCGCCGCCCTGGGCGGGCTCCGGCCAGCCGGTCTCGTTCGCCCCGCTGGTGTGCCTGCCGCGGC
>DASSPO010000335.1:0-4405 GCA_035699585.1 Bauldia sp. | reverse complement strand
AAGTGCGGCGAAGAAGCGCGATGATATTGTCAGAGCGCAGGAGCAGGAAGCCCGAGCCGGAATAGATCACGCCGAGAAGCAGCTGCATCGTCATCGACCCGCCGCGCGCGGAGGTATCCTCGCGGAACACCGGCATGCTGGGATCGATTCCCGCCAGCTGGAAAGAAAACGCGCCGAGGACGAGGAAGGCGCTCGCCCCCAGAAAGAACCACTCGGTCCAGCGGACTTCCACTTTTCATGCTCCCGGCGGCGCTTTCGGACTAAGACGTTGCGAACGAAAATTCCGCCATTTTCAAGTCCTTCTTCGACGCAGCCGGCGGGAAGGTCAATCGGTTCCTGTCAATGTTCTTAACGCTGCTCGTCGTCCTGACCTCGAGCAAGGCGCATTGCCAGCGGACGAAGCCGCGCTCCCAATTCCGGCAGCATTCGCGAGGCAAGGTCGATTTCGGCCGGCCTGAAGGGCCGGATGACCAGCCACGACGCCACGAACAGAAGGGCGGCGACTACTGCGAAGACGATACGCGGGAGACCCGCGGAAATCCCAAAGGCCACGCCGACGGCCAGCATCGCCCCGCCGATGACTGCCGCCGATCCGGCGAGCCGGGCGGCCGAGGCTAGATCAAAGCTCCGCCAGATCCCGTCGTGGCGGAAGACAAAGAACAACAGCGTTATCCGGACGAGGTTCTCCGCAAGCGGCCAGAGGAGCGCTGCGGTCAGCCCCCAGGCGTCGACGGTGAGATAGACCAGCGCCACCGAGATGAGGCTGATCGGCCAGAGAAAGAGGAAGATCCTCTGCTTGAAGATGAGCGCCGCGCTGATCTCGAAGACCCGGTAGATCGTGTTGAGGAATATCGAGGCGAAAAGCACGAACAGGATGCCGTAGTAGTCGGCGTAAGCGGCTTGCGAGAGCAGGGTGACGATATCCCGCCCGGCGATCGCCACGGCAATCGTCGCGCCAAGCACGATGGCAAGATCCAGTTTGAAGATGAAGGACAGGGCGGCCGCCGTCTGGTCGTTTCGCCCGCGCAGCGACATGCCGGCGAGGATCGGCTCGAGGACCGGGAGGAGAAGGAGCCCGGGAAAAAGCCGCTGCAACGCGCCCGCGAGTGCCTGAAGGAACGAGAACGCCGCAAGTACCGTGACCTGCAGCCCGGTGCTTGCGACGATCCGGATCACCGAGGGGTTGGCGATCATCCAGCCAAGCGTGGATCCGTACGCCGCTGCCATGAACCCCGGGATCTGGGCAAGCGCTTCGCGATCGCTGCGGGGCGGATCGACCCCGGCCCCGGTTTCTGCCGACGACGACATCCACTGCTTCAGGCGAGCGGCGAGGACGACATCGAGCAACGTGAGCGTGACGGCGGAGATGGTCACGACGACCTCGGCCGTCATGTCCGATGACAGGAACAGCACCGCCGTTACCGTCCCGATCCGGAGCAGAAGCTCGCCGGTCGTCAACGCGACGGACATGCCGTGCTGGACAAGCCCCTGAGCCAGCGAATCCATGTCCTGGAACAGGCGATAGGCCACGAACCAGACGCCGAATGCGATCAGCAGGCCCGGTGACGCGCCCGTGGGTAGGAGGCCTCCGAGAAGCTCGTGTCCGAAGACAAGCCCGACGACGAACGCGATCAAAGTACCCGCACGCACGAGCGCCAGCCTTCGGCCAAGGGCGCGCATCCCCGCGCGGTCCTGCGCGTGCACGAAGATCGGAATGAAGCGCTTGAGCGTGCGATCGACGCCGAGCGACAGGAAGGAGTCCAATGCAAACAGGAACCCGAACAGAACCATGTAGGTGGCGTACTCGGTTGCCGGGAGCGTCTTCACCAGCAGGATCTGGAAGGCGAAGCCGAGAGCGTAGTTCACGAGGTTGTAGGCGACGTACGAGCTGAGGGCGCGCTTTGCCGCCGCCCCGAAGGTCCGGACGTCAGTCACGATTGCCTTCCGTTGTGCGCGGCGAGCACCCGCTTGCGCGCGACCGACCGTGGCGCTACGCAGGTCCACGGTGCGACCTTGAAAATTCGCCGTGGCAACATGATCCGCGTCCGCATCTGGCGCGACCCGAAGACTCGGTTCGATGGGCTGAACCGCTTGGCCAACCCTTCCCCTCCCCTTGAACCCGTTCCCCCGGTCAGTTGTGCCCGATGACGGTTGATGCACCGTCCACGGGCAGCCTTGATGCCGCCGGCCCGCTGCCGCGCGTTGACGTTGTCATCAAGACCCTCAACGAGGAAGCTCACGTCGCACGCGCCATCGAAAGCGCCCTCGCCGCTGTCGCGCGGTTCGATGGCGAGGTCGTTCTGGTCGACAGCGCCTCGACCGACAGGACTGTCGAGATCGCTTCGCGCTACCCCATTCGCATCATCCAGCTCGCAGATGCCCGGGACCGCTCCTGCGGAATCGGCCCGGAGCTTGGCTATCGGCACAGCAGCGGCGCCTATATCTATATCCTCGACGGCGACATGGAGCTCGATGCCGGCTTCCTCGACGAAGCGGTTGCGCGCCTTGAGAAGGACGGTCGCCTCGCCGGCGTCGGCGGCCGGATCGAGGACGTCCATCTCCAGGACATCGACTCGAAGGTCCGGGTGCAGCGGGGGATGACCCAGCCTGCCGGCGAAACCGACCGCCTCAACGGCGGCGGACTTTATCGTCGCGCGGCGATCGAGGACGTCGGCTATCTCGCGGATCGCAACCTCCATTCCTTCGAGGAATTCGACCTCGGAGCGCGGCTGCGCGGGAAAGGCTGGCGGCTTCTGAAGCTCGACCGGACCGCCGTCCGCCATTTCGGATACACAGTGGACCCCTATCGTCTCCTGTTCGGCCGTTTCCGGACAGGGTATGCCTTCGGCATCGGCGAAGTCGTCCGGGCGGGGTTTTCCGCCGGCTATGCCCCATCCCTCCTTCGTCTGCGAGGATTGGCCATCTCGGTCGGCGTGCTCATCTTCTGGTTGTTTGTAGCGCTGATCCTTCTGTCGGGAGAGCCTCTCGCGGCGGCGGCAGTCGCCATCGTTGCCGCAGTACTTGCCATCGTGGTCATGGCGGTCCGACGCGGCTCGCTCGAGATCGGCGTCTATTCGGTCGTCGCGTGGCACGCCAGCGCGCTCGGGCTGGTCATCGGTATCCTTCGTCACCGCACGTCGCCGATCGCCCCGATTCCGGTCCGTCTTGCGCAGCCGCCGGCGTCACGCCGCGTTTCGGCCGACGATCGCGGCTAGGGCCGCACCGACGGTCACGATCGCGGCATCGGATCGCCTTGCGAGCCGCACGGCCTCATCGAGAAGAGCTGGACTGCATCCCCAGCGGCTCGGCGTCTCGTCGATATCGTGCGTATAGAAGATAAGCCAGCCTTTCTCCTTCACCACGTTCTCGATTGCCGCGGCAATCTCTGCTCTTCCTAGTTGGTGCTCTCCCGGCGCCACCGCCTTGAGCAGGCCGAGGTCGACGCGTCTGGCGTTCAATCCCCCCCGCGTCCCTCGGCAGGTCGCAAATTTCTTCTGGAGGAGCATCTTGCTCGCAGGCGACGCATCTCCGTAGGGAAACGCGAAGTCGTCCAGACGAAGCCCCGGCAACAACTCGGTAAGGAACCTGCGGTTCTTTTCGAGGTCCTCCTCTATTTGCTCCTGCTTCATGCGCGAAACGCGCGTGTGGGCGAAGGTATGGCAGCCGATCTCGTGACCGGCATCGTTGAGCGCGGCCAGATCCTCCGCTCGATAATACTCGATTCCGTCGAGCTCTTGCCCGCAAAGGGAGCCGCTCGCGTAGAACGTGCCGCGTGCGCCGTGCTGTTCAAGAATGCGCGCCCCCGTTCGTGCGGCGGAGCGGGGAAAATCGTCGAAAGTGAATGAAATCAGCGCTCTATCCAAAGACAGATCGACCGATTTGGTGACGATCAGGTCGTTCGCCAGGTTCGTCCAGGCGCGCCGCAGGCGGTTTGCGATACCGGTCATGTCGCCGATTCCGTTTGGTCGCAGATGTCGGCCGCCTCATGCATCGGCGCGCCATAAGCCCAAGCCGTCGGCAGGCTAAAGCGCGTCGGAGGGGTTGTCATCTCCGAGCGAGGATGTTGTTAACGGGTAGTGCGCGAGGTTGCCGCGGCTCACGGTCGGTGATGACGCCGCAGACGGAGAAGCGCGAGACACCATGCCACCGACATCGCCTTTCAAGGTCGAGGTTCACCGAAGTCTCGAGTCCTTGTCCGGCATTTGGCCGCGCAGTGACCGCGACACCGGCGGGCGCTGCTTCGTATTCCAATGCGCCGACCTCATCGAAGTGTGGCGCGACACCATCGGATCGGCGCGTCAGACCGAAACCTGCCTTGTCGCAGTCCGCACTGCCGACGACCAGCCCATCCTGCTGCTTCCTCTCGGCATCGAACGCCGGAGGGGCGTCGCTATCCTGACATTCC